>NZ_JAFREL010000002.1 GCF_017377655.1 Candidatus Enterococcus ferrettii | reverse complement strand
AAACTGAATCCTGTTCGCAAGTTTATTGAAAAAACCAAGTCTCTTATAAAATCAGCAGCCAAGATTTTCCAAAACGATACTGACACTGAAGCCACCTGAAAATAATATTTACTGTCTGTCTCACCTACGCTAATAAAAACCGAAAGGAGTCACAAAATGATCAGACTAGTTTCCACCTTCCTAAATAGTGAAGGCAAGAAACATAATTTTACTTTTAAAGATCCGGATACTACAAAGAGTCCGGAAGAAATCAAAGAATCATTGGAATTGTTAAGCAGCTTAAATCTGTTTGAAAAAGATGGCGTTGGCCTATTCCAAGAAGTGGTGAAGGCCAAATATGTAGAAACCATTGAACGACCCATCTTTGAAGGCGATGAATTATTTGGGGTGCCTGTTCCAGAAGAAAAACCGGAGCAGCTGACAGCACTTCGTTGTACTTGGCAGGAGACACCAAAAATTCCAGAAGTATCCTTAGCTTCACCAATCAGAAGTGAGGTGCACGACACACTGCGTTCAGCTTCTGAGAAAGGTTCAGTGGCTGAAGATACTACAACTACTTGTCCTTCAATTGAAAGAACAACGACTTTAGAGGAAGAATTGACTTTCTCTCCACCTGCTGGCAGTCCTTACAATGTCGTTAAGGAATTGGTACGACGCCGAAAACGGAGGAAAGCCAAAGAAAAAGAGCGTCAGAAGCGAAAAGATCCTCCTGACACCCCTTCTTGATACTCGTCTGATCATTTACCAGCGTAGGTAGATAACCTTCGTCTGGATCATGCTCCTGTACTGAAGGGAGGTGATGGATGTGCAACCTTTTGTACAGTATATTCTAGCTCCGATTATTGTCGGTGTGGTTCTCGCTATCGTGAATCATTTGCTGGATGATCATGATCCATGACGAAGCAATAAAGTCTGACGCTTGCGAATCGGGCCCATTCGCAGGTTGTCGCTTTGTTCTTTCTATAAATAATTTGTTCTTTGCCACGAAAATACAATACGTAGAGAAGAACTCGCTCTTTGACAACAGAATGTTTTTAACGAATGTGAGCACACTAAACTAGAGGTATGTTGTATACCTCTCTAACGCGAATGTACGTTCTTATTATGCAGGTGGTGAAATCACATATCCTTGCTTTTCCAATGCTTTGACATAGAGACTGGTTTTCTTTTGCTGTGTCGCAACTCGTCTTTGTTCAAAGACTGTTTCGTCATAGTAAGCTTCTGTTTTTAGCATTGTATAGATAATGACTAGCAGTTTTCTCGCTAATGCAATAATGGCTTTTTTTGCTCCTTTACGCTGTTTGATTTTCCAGTACCAAGTAGAAAGATAGCTGTTGCGTTTGCCTGCAATCACCCATGCAACTTCACAAAGCATACTTTTAATGTAAGGATTTCCTTTGGTGATTGCTACACTTTTTCTCTTACCAGCACTTTCATTGTTTCCGGGACTTAAGCCCGCCCAAGAGCAGATATGCTCTGCTGTTTTGAAAGGAGCCATGTCTCCTCCAATTTCAGCGATAATCGTGGCTGCTGCTGTCAAGGCAATTCCAGGAATACTTGTCAAAAGATCTATTTGCTTGGAAAAGGCAAAAATTTCTTGGTCAATTGATTGTTCAACTTCTTTTAGATGAGCCCTTATCATTTCTAAATGACTCATTAACATTTGCAGGAATCTTTGTTGATGAATGGAAAGTTGTCCATTTACAGCGATTAGGATTTCATCAATATGCTTTCTTGTTTTGGTTTTTAAGCATTGATCTAAAGAATCACGATCTATTCCACCAAATTCGATAAGATGGTGAATAATATTCATTCCTGATGCACCAAAAATATCTGAAATAAACGAAGAAAGTCGAAAGCCAGAACTTTGTAAAAACTTCTCAATGCGATTTTTTTGTGCAGTGACCTCTCGGATCACATTTTTTCGATAACGGGTCAGATGACGAAATTCTCGGACTTGTTTGTCAGGAATAAAACTTCCTCGTAACAATCCCGCCCGTAAGAGACTGGCAATCCATTCAGAATCTTTTGTATCTGTTTTTTTGCCAGGAACGTTTTTCATGTGGCGGGCATTGACTACAAGTAAAGTGAGGGACTTATCAACGGAATCTTCAAGAATTTCATAGATGGGTTGCCAATAGATTCCTGTGCTTTCCATTGCGACAAAATGACAGTCTTCCCCAAGTATCCAATCTTTCAATTGATGTAAGTCTGGATTTAGTGTAGAAAACTCTCTGATTTCTGCTGTTGTTTTTTGTCCCAATGGACCACTAAGCATGCAGGCAACGATTGTGTTTTTATGGACATCCAAGCCACAACACTTTTCCAATAAATCTTCCATAAGAACCGACTCCTTCTTACTTTATTAAGACAGAAGTTTATCCGAGATAGGTAAGAACTTTGCTACACGTGCTAATCGGTTAGGATTGCGACAATCTGTTGTGCTCAAGGATAATACGTTTACGTTGAAAAACGGGGTATAAAATCCACCAAAGGACCGATCAAACTTTGTTCTGTCTTGTTTCTAGTATAACGTGCGACAATCTAGTGTAACAGTATCCCCTAAATCAATTATTTTCATTATTGGTTGTGAGATGCGGCTCATGTTTCGTTGAAAATAGAATAATAGCTGCAAAATAAGGACACTCTTTTTCCAGTGCCCAATCGTTTATAACCTATACCTAACTCACTAAGAATCCTACTAAGAACGTGAACAGATAAAAGAGGAAAAGAAATGCTCCTTTAATGCTAAAGTGAGAAAATGGAGTCAATTATTCGTTTTAGTGCTGCAAAAAACCGAAAGCGTCTATATATAGACACTTCCGGTTCTTTACTTAGTTCGAATCGCTGTTACGATGGTAGAATGGTATGAACTTTGTCGAATTTATTTCGTTCATAATCCCAACTATAAAGTTCTGGGGTCTTGCCATCTCTTTTAGTGGAGCGTACATAGATGGTCAACCATTGTTCCTGATCGGTATAAAAGCTGTCACGACTGACCGCTGGTATACCTGGTGTTATTGTTTTATTTGCTTGATGGCTTGCACCATTTGGATCCTGCTGCTGAGTCGTTAAATGGTAGCCTTCATATTGGTAATAAGCTGGTACCGTCAGTTCAAGTAAGGATGCATCCTGCCCGTCTTCTTGATGCACCGTTGAGAAAACTACATCAGTAAAGCTCGGATTATCCTCCTGTTTGCCGGATGAAAGGATTCGATTGTTTTGATAATCAGTATCCAAGGTTGGATTATTATTATTGAATCGCTGATTCTTAATTGTCAAATAGCCTTCCTTAGGTACTGGAATCTCCGCATTCGCATCCAAGATCACTTGCCGAGCATGCAGTTTGGCTCCGCGAGAAGTATAGATCATCTTTCCTTCTTGGTGCTGAGGTTCTACGATATAATCCATGTCTCTTTTAGCATCTGTCATATCTCGCAGCTCCACGAATTTGTACAAGTCGATGTTTTTCGGTTCAGCAGTAATGGCTTTTCCTAAGCGTAATTGCTGATCGTAAACCAAATCACCGTATGAGATACGCGCCCCTCGCTCTTCATAGGCCTGGAAGGTGATTTTTTGCGGCATTTCTGCTGTCCAGCCTACATCGGTTTCTTCGATGCCTTCTTTTTGGTTGCCGTATTCAGAGAATTCGACGTAATACCCGTGATTGCTCGCCCAAAATCCTAGATCACCTGGTAAGTCGTTCCAATATTTACTGTTATTTTGAGCAAATTGCAGTGTAAATTCTACTCCACCAGAATTATTTGGCTCCTTAGAATTAAACGCACTGTATGCTCCAGCAGGTGTTTTCCCACCACTATAGGTTATTCCATTGTAGAATACTTGCCCTGTTTCTGGCCCGTCCGCCCAATACCAATCCTTTAAGGTGAGATTATAATCGGAGACATTCTGAGGTACAGTGGATTCATCATTGATTTTGCGGCTTCCTGTCTTGATAACTCCCCGTGTGCCGCCTAACCATCCAGGTTCTTTGGAAATATTATTAAAAACAAAATCGTGCTCGGCTAGAGAAGTGATCGTTGCCAGATAACCTGTCAGTTGCTTATACCTTAGTTGTTTGGCACTATTATAAGCCTGGAACCAGTTCTTGCCTGGCAAGGACATCTCTGGCATAAATACATAATAATGATTGACTCCGTTTGGGTCCACCCACGAGGTATAAATTTTCTCATGGAGAATAATGTTTATCCGTCCTGGATCATTGACATTATTCTTGATGGTAAAGCGCAGCGATTCCAAAAATGATTGAATCGTTGCCGGATCATTATTGGCTTCCATTGCAAAGCTGAAGGAATAGTAGCTGTCGGTTTCACTGTTTTCAAAGGAATACCAACCACCAGGCAGCTGCAGCGACTTAAAATTCTTAATCTCAGAATTTTTAGGAATCTGGACCTCAATTGATTTCATCCGATTCCCAATGGTTGCGGCATCCATCGTTAGATCTATGATTTTCGCTTCGTCTCCTGTTCGTTCTAATCCGAAGCCCATCAATTTAGTCAGCTCTTTTACTCGTTGACTTTCAATCTCACCGATATTATTGGCGCGATCGACAGCAACTACATGGAGGTATTTGCCGGTAACATTGTCTGCTGAAACATTTTTATTGCCCGAAGTGTCATAGTCAGTCGCATTACTATCTGGTGCTACGTATAAGTCATACTTACTAGGGTCAATTCGACCGAACTCATCCTTTAATCCGTTGACTCGATCCGTTAAGGTACTGTTCGGTGAATCAGACAGCTCGAAGAAGTATCCGGCAACGTTACTGGTCACCGTCTCTTTTACTACATCTGACTTCAAGACACCACGATCCTTCGTGTCCGCATCAACATAAAATTGATAATCTTTCCCCTTGTCGGCAGCCTTTACCTGAACGCTTAAATCCTTTCCGTTGCTGCTTTTAGCTGTAATTTTAGGCTTAGCGGGTCCTTGATCGTCGACCACTGAATAGGCCGTGGCGTTGCTTTCCAAGGAAACTTGAGCCAAATTATACAGAACATTCGCAATAATTTTGCGTTCATCCTGCGTCGATTGTCCTCCACTATGTCCCGTTTGAATCATCGCCGCATTGTCATTGGTTTTCAAATACCAACCACCGCGCCAAATACCAGCATCATAGGGTTGATTAGGGTATCCACCGGAAGGCTCAATAAACTCAGACCATACGGTTCCAACATTTTTATTGCTTAGTTCAATATTGTGCGCATAAGGAATCGTCAAAACCAGACCGTTGGCCATCTCGAAAGGATACTTCATTAAGTAACCATCGTTAATAACCTTCACCTTTTGGGAACCTGTCCAATAGTTGCTGGTAACGATTCCGTTCGATCCTTCCATGGCTTTCTCGTGACCTATCCCTAAATAATCCTTTTTATCGTGAAAATAGGTCCAGAAGTTCTTCGATTCTGTTTTAGAAACAACCGTATCATGACCGAACAATACACCCCGGCCGGAGCTAAGAAATTGAGTAGTAGCTTCAGCAGCGGCCACGGAAATATTTTTGTTATTGTTACTGTCCCAGCTACCGAACATGATTACATCGTATTGGTATTCCCCAGCGCTGTTTTTCAAATAGGAGTCTGCAGCACCATTAAACGCTGTAATCGCTACAGGTGTCACTTGGATCAAATTGCTGCCGTCGGTACCTTTCAGATTCAGTCCGTCCATCCATCCTTTTAACGTATTTGATGCAGCATTATCAGGATAAACATTCAATACCTTAATACTTTTTCCGTACGTTGTTGAGCGGATATCCCAGTCTGACCCATTCTCTGATTGATAAAGCTTATAACCAGATTGTGACAGATTAGCAATTTTATCCCACTTCATGTCGACATAGCTTCTTTTGGCTGAATTATCCCAGCTGTTATTCGCCGTTAAACGAAAATCCCCAGTCGAGACCACCGATGAGGCTTGAATCGTTTGGATGGGCTCTTTTCCAAAATAGAAAAGCAGCCCTATTCCTGCTAGGATTGTGCCTATTAATAACCCTAAAACACCTTTTGGAATTCTTTGTTTGCTCCTTCTAAACATCTCATTCACCCTTTTTTTCTCAGTCCTCATTCACTTAAGCCTCTCTGAGGAAAGCCGGACATTGCTGCATCCTGTTTCTCCGGCTTTCTTCAGGCTTGACTATATAAAAAGTTCGCATCTCCAATGAAAGCAAAGAACATTCACTATTTCCCACTCGCTTTTCGCTGTAAACACGGGCTTTTTTTAATAAGGTCTACGTATTTTTACTACTGGTTGATCTTATTGAATTTGTTGACTTCATAATCCCAGCTGTATAATTCTGGGCTGCTGTCTGCCCCTTTACTGGGTCGCAAATAAAGGGTGATCCATAATTCCTGATCGGTGGATAAGCTCGCTTGACTCATTGCTGGTATTCCAGGAGTCAGGCTAGAATTTCCTTGGTGACTGGCACCATTAGGATCCTGCTGCTGAGTGGTAACATAGTATCCCTCATAGTGATAATAAGCTGGCACCGTTATATCCAATACGGTCTCATCTCTCTCATCCTTTTGATGCTTTGTTGAGAAGATGACATCAGTAAACGATGGATTGTCTGCTTGTCTACCAGAGGAAATAATTCGATTGTTCTGATAGCTGGCATCCAACGCTGGATTATTATTGTTGTACTTTCGATTTTTCAGCGTCAAATACCCTTCTTTAGGTACCGGTATTTCTGAGTGATCCTCTAAAATAACCTGTCGTACGTGCAGCTTCGCCCCACGGAAGGTGTAAATCAGCTTCCCTTCTTGGTAGGAAGCAAGCACCTGATAGGTCAGCGATCTTGGTGTATTACTTGTATCCTGAACTTCAAGGAATTCATAAAGGTCGATCGTTTTGGGTTGAACGGTAATCGTTTGTTCAATCCTTAGCTGCTGATCGTATAAAAGATCACCGTAGGGAATTGCTGCTCCTTGTTCTTCGTAGGCTTTAAGCGATATTTTCTGCGGGATCGCGGCGCTCCAGGCAACGTCGGTTTCCTCCACCCCTTCTTTTTGATCGCCATATTCAGAGAATTCGACATAGTAGCCATGATTCCAAATAGAGCGATAGCTTAGCGTTCCGGGTAGGTCATTCCAATTTTTGCTGCCACGTTTGGCAAATTGAAGGATGTATTCTTTTTGGCTTCCCTCGATCCATGTATTATTCGGTTCACTAGGCGTACCCCATAGACTGTAAGCCCCGGCTGGAGTGTACCCACCATTTCTAGTTTTACCAACGTAGAAAACTTCTCCGGCCTCCGGTCCGTTCGCCCAATACCAGTTGTCCTGTTCAATGTCATAATCACTTGCATTTTGAGGGATGATAGCTTCATCGTTAATTTTAGTGCCATTTTTTAACACGCCTCGTGTACCACCTAACAATCCGGGCTCTTTGGCAATATTGTTGAAAATAAAATCATGCTCCTCGGCTGAGGTGATCGTTGCCAGATAACCAGTTAGTCCTCGATACCTCAAGGTTTTGGCACTGTTGTAAGCTTCAAACCAATTCTTCCCAGGCGCTGTCATCTCTGGCATAAAAACATAATAGTGAGTCACACCATTGCCATCTACCCAGGAGGTGTAGATCTTTTCATGTAAAAAGATCGTGATATTGCCGGAATCGTTTACTGGAGCCTTCATGGTAAAACGCAGGTCCGTTAAGAACTTTTCAATTACCGCGACACTATTGTTGCTGCCCATCGCAAAACTAAAGGAATAATAGTCCGTGGTCTCACTGTTTTTGAAGGAATACCAGCCGCTTGGCAGCTGCAGTGCAGCATAATCCTTAATCTCGGTATTTTTAGGAATTTGAATCTCAATGGATTTCATCCGGTTGCCAATATTGGCAGCGTCCAAGGACAACTCCACAATTTTGGCTTCATCTGCTGTACGTTCTATTTCAAAGCCCAACAGTCTAGGTGTATCCTTTACTGTTTGACTAGCGATTTCGCCAATATTGTTGGCCCGGTCAACCGCAACCACATGTAAGTATTTGCCGACTGCATTTTCAGCGGAAATCGTTTTATTACCAGCCGTATTGTAGTCAACTGTCTTAGTGTCTGGTGCTACGTACAGGTCATACTTGGCCGGATCAATCCGACCAAATTCGTCCTTTAGACCTTCAACCTTGGCAGTTAAGGTACTGGTAGGAGAATCCGACAGTTCAAAGAAATAACCGGCCACATTACTGGCAACTGTTTCTTTCACCACATCTGATGTCAATGCTCCTTGATCCTTCGTGTCCGCCTCGACATAAAATTGATACTCCTTACCTTTATCGGCTGATTCTACCTGAAACGTCAAGTCCTTTCCGTCGTAAACCTTTACTTGCGTTTTCGGCTTCTCAGGCCCCTGATCATCGGTAACGGAATAATCTGTCGCATTGCTTTCAGAAGAAACCTGAGCCAGATTATAAAGGACATTCGCGATAATTTTTCGTTCATCTTGGGTCGATTGGCCTCCACTGTGACCGGTTTGAATCATGGCGACGCTATCGTTGGTCTTTAAGTACCAGCCGCCGCGCCAATCTCCTTCATCATAAATCGGATTTGGAAAACCTCCTGATGGTTCAATGAACTCCGCCCAAGTAGTTCCTATGTTCTTATTAGCAAATTCAATATTATGAGAATACGGAATGGTCAAAACCAGTTCATTAGCTAATTCAAAGGGATACTTCATCAAATAACCATCATTAATGATTTTTACTTTTTGTGAACCAGTCCAATACTTGCTGTTTACTAACCCCGCATTTCCATCGGTGAATTCTGTTTTGCTTTCGTGACCGATACCTAAATAATCCTTCTGGTCATGAAAGTATTTCCACCAATTCTGTTTTGCATTGACATACGGCGCTTTGTAAACCGTGTCGTGACCAAATAATACGCCTCGGCCGGAGTCAAGGAATTTAACCGTTGCCTGAGCCGCTGCTTCAGAAATGTCTTTCTCATTGTTACTGTCCCAGCTACCAAACATAATAACGTCCTGTTGGTAATCAGCTGATCCCCCTTTTAAATAAGTATCGGGATTGGTATTAAAATCGGATATGGACACCGCAGTTACTTGAATGAGATTACTTCCGTCCTCTGCCTTCAAATTTAATCCGTCCATCCAGCCCTTCAAGGTATTGGAGCCTGCGATATCCGGGTAAACATTCAATACCTTGATACTTTTCCCGTAAGTCATCGATCGAGTGCTCCAGCTGGAACCGTCCTCTGATTGATAAAGCTTATACCCCGACTGGGTCAGGTTGTTGATTTTGTCCCATTTCAAATCAACATAGCTTCTCTTGGCTGTGTTGTCCCAGCTATTCTGCGCAGTTAAGCGAAAGTCCCCATTAGAAACCACAGATGAGGCCTGAACTTTATTCAGTGGAGCTGGTTTGTTATACAGAAGCAGCCCTATTACTATCAATGCTGCTCCTGCCAGTAGAGCAAGAATACACTGCTGCATTCTTCTTTTTTTTGATGCATTCTGGTGTTTAAACATCCTGTCTTATTACCTCTTTCCTCGTTACCTCTTTTCTCATTATTTAACACTTCGTCAACGCTTGAGTCTTTACTTAATGAGGGATGTGCAGGGTTCGGATGCCCATTCTTTTATTCAGCTGCTTCGATCCGATCTTCTTCTCTTTTGTTAGCCAGATGGTCTTCGCGTCGCAGCGGTGGATTTTATCAAACTAATTTCGTTCGTGATCTCCGTTACAAGGTCCTAGTGTTTTATTTCCATTTTGACTAGTCTCATGTAGTCCATCTTACTGAACTATTCGTCCAGCACTTTCAAAGGGATAGCAGCTGATACGAGTTATTTTCACTGCATCCCCAGGTTGTGACGCGTGAATGAAATAATCGTTACCGATATACAGTCCTACATGATGGGCTGGTCTGCCCCAAAAAACTAAATCTCCTGGTTGGACTTCAGCCAAAGGGACTTCTTTGGCAGCTATCTGCTGAGATTGACTTGTGCGAGGCAAGCCAATGCCATTTTGCGCAAACACCCATTGAATAAAGCCGCAGCAGTCAAATCCGTTGGGGGTGGTGCCGCCCCAGACATAGGGAACACCTAGATATTGTTTAGCCGATAGAATAATTGCTTGCGTTTTTTCACTGCCTTCTTCCTCTGTATTTAGTATCTGACCTAAAACAACTTGTTCCCACAGGGTTTCCTGCTCATTCTGTATGGCTAATTCTTGTTGCCGTTCCTCTTCTTGAATCCTACTTAATAGAACTTCATTTTCCTTTAGCTCTTGCTCTAGCTGTTTTTTACTGGAGCTTTGCTTGTCGATGATTGCTTCCAATAACTTTTGTGCCGCTTGATGCTCCTGCTGTTTTTTCTCCAGTTTTGTTTGCTGCTGGGTAATCTTTTCGACTTGTTCAGTGTATTCTTTGGCGCGGGCATCATCGGTTTTACACACGGCTTCGATTTCTTTTACTGAAGTCAAGGTTTTGAACCAGCCATCCAGCTGGAAAAAATTCGCTTCCTGCTCTGCGTCCTTTAGCTGAAGGACCCGTTCTTGAATTTCTTTTTCTAACTGAGTCAATTTTTCCATCGTATCAGTCACTTTCTACTCTTGTCAGGCACTCTCTTGATTTACCCTCTGGATGCTCTCGTTCCTCCGTTGTACTAGGTATTTCTTTTTAATAATTGATGCCTTTTTATTGGCAAAAGCGCCCAATCAACGAAATGATTGAGCGTCTTTTTTGTTTAGTTTGTTGCCGAATATTGGACTTTCTCTTCTTCCTGTTGGCTGCTTTGCATCCAATACTCATAGAACTCATTACTTAATTTGTACCCTCTGCCCCATAGCGTAGTAATGGATTCACCGGAAATCCCGTGCTGTTCAAATTTGCGTTTTAATTTATTAATCAAACAAGACAGTTGGCTCATATTGGATGAAGTTTCACCATCACACCATAGCTGCTCGCATAATTCCTTGCGAGAAAGCACACCGCTGCGAGGATACGCTTGAATGAGATTTTCGAAAACTTTTTTCTCCGTTTTTGATAGGCTTCTGATCAATGTTTCCAACCCTTTATTGCCAAAGGCACTGTCAGAAATTGGGAAGGTCAAGATTTGTCGGCCAGTTGTGATTTCTTTTTGCAGCTGTTTTTGCAAGCCATTCATCTTTTCACGAACAGTCGTAAAGGTTGCTTCGCTTAATATCCAATCCGCCAAGCCGTAATTTTTCCATTCTACTTGTTCTTCCTCGGTCGGATGACTCTCAGTTATCCGTAAAGTCAGTAAAGGCTGGCCTTTTGTTTGGCGAAGCAGCTGTTCAACTTCCTCATCACATAGGGTTTCACTAAAAATCACCCATTGGAAGTAAGAAAGAAACGGAAGAGCGGTTGATTGCTGCAGGCGATATAATAAGTCAGTTGAGCAGAAGGTTTCAAAATTCAACTGCTGTAGTTTTCTGACCATATTTTCTTCTGATAAGGTATTTTTTGTTAGAATTAGTACGTGTTGCATGGTGATTCCTCTTCTCTTTAGGTTTTTGATATTTTCTTCTCTTTGACAGGCTGTTTTGCTTCCTCATCCTCGGTATCTACTAACACATTCCACAAAATAACTAACGTGACAACGACACAAATGGCCACCTGTATCCATAACTGGTCAAAATAGGACTCAGCCAATTTGATACTGAAGATAGCCAGCAGGAAACAAATGACCAGAATGATTGCAAGCTGAATTTGTTTTAATTCTTGCTGAATCCGATACACAGTCTCCAAAGGTATCCGCTTTTGTTTGGCTACTTGCCGAACCGATTGCTTCTCGACTAGCAGCCAAATCGTTTCTCGATATAATTTGCGCGCTTCTGGCTCTTTACTAAATAGCGAATAGGCATCTTTACTACGATTTCGTTCCTTTCCAGCCTTGACCAAAAAGGGATGCAGCAAACGATCGTTGCGCAGCGACCATAGAAAGATTTGCCGCCATTCTTCAATCGAGAGCTGCGGGAGATTGAGTACATCTATGGTTAACTCGCGCTTCTCCAGTTGCTCCAAGCAGCCTAGCAATTGCCGGTAGTCTCTGGAGATTACTCCCCAAGAGGCAATTACCACATGGTCACCTGGCTGAGCAAAATTGAGTAACGCTTGAAACTCACTAGTGGGAGAATTCAACTCTTCAATTTCCTGATGCCCATCGGAAAAGAGTTCATCCACTGGATAGTCTTCCAGCATATCCAGTTGTTGGGTAATTTGATATCCCCGTGCATATCCCAGATTCATCGCGGCCTTCCTCTTTCTATCGTTTTTTTCGATGGGGCTTTTCTTGCTTCCGGTCGTCTTGATTGTATCGAGCGGGCCAAGTGGGCTACCTTTGCCTGCAATTCACGCTGATCCTTTATCAGTGACACCAGCAAGTATCCTTGAAACAGCAGAGCAAGTCCTAATACCAGTAATAAAATATAAACCACTGATTTTCGCCCCTTTCCTTTTATGGTGTCTTCATTTAAGCAAAATTATTTGTTGTCTATTCCCAACTATTGGGCTGAATCATTTGTTTATTTTCTGGCCTTGGTCGCAGGTACAGCATCAGTCAGATCATTCATTTCATTTAGGGGCTCATGGTTGCATCTCCCTATCCAATCGGTACGATCAACGGTAAGTTTTCATTCAAAGGCTAGATATGTGTCTGTTCGTTCCTACTTATCCTTCGAAGATTCTTCTTTTGAAGTCCTCACTTCCTTAATAGGATTTGATAACTGTTTAATGGATAAAAAAATACGCCACTTAAAAAGAGACCCACAGGGAACAGAAAATGATCCATTGTGTTTTTTGCACTTTTTCTTATGTACGTCCCTTTATTCGTTTTTGAAAAGCTGATCAAATCAGTATTTTACTTAGTAAAACACTCATCTCATAAGCATTGACATTTTTTAGAAGGGATACAGAGACGCGTCTGTATCCCTAGGTATCTAGTTTCGTTTTCAAAATGTCATCAATTGTTTTTAACGGCCCTTCGGTCGGTGTATTGCCTTGCCACCAGGATTGTCGATAGGAATTCTCCGTACAATTGATGGTTTCTGCCTTCAAGGTTAAGGAAAACTCGGCATCATTGTATTGGTCGCTAAGATTATCGGACAGTTTGATTGAATCAAATAAAGCTGTCGTCGTTTTTTTAGGTTCAACTGCTTCTTTTACATAGTAATAGTAGCCGTCTCCGCCATCCTTCCAATCCGTTGTATTCAGCTGCTCCAATGTCAAATCAGTGCCAATTGCAAGTGGCAGAATCTGTTTACTTCCTGGATCACCAACCACATCTGCTCGAACCTCTGGTAAAACCATGACCCGAACAAATTGTTTGATTGTCCCCGCATTTTTGATGCTTACCTTCATTTCCACGCTTTGACTCTTAGAAATTTCTTTGATGTTTCCATCGAAGACTTGTTCAAGCTTGGTCTCGACCTGCCCAATCTGGAAATCGTTCTCTTTTCTATCTGATGCTGTCATTGCTGCATACACCAAGTAACTGCCGCTAACCAAAAGGAGAACGAGTCCCACCGAAACAATGAGATAAATCAGCCGACGAGGCGTTGATTGTTGTGGTTTCATCTTTTCTCCTCCTTAATTCGACAATTTACTTTGATAGAGGCTATACACGTAATCCGTTGAATGGATTCCCCAATCGGAAAGTAATTCTTTGGTGATGTCATGGGCATCCATGGCAGGCACTAATTTGTAGAAGGCTCCCTTGTAACGGTTCGCATAGGCTGCGTTTAAGGTAACACTGTCTAATAAATTACTGGTTTCCTCATTGGGACGAAGGACTTCAGAATAATAAAAGTAGCCATCCTCGTAATACCAATAAGCTTTATCCGTCCCAGCAGGCTGTTCATTTTCATCAAACACTTTTCCATTAGGGAAATTTAGTTGAATAGCTGGCAATGGTTTTGCCCGTGTCCCTCGATAGGCATAGGTCTGATCTTTTAATGTAAAATTCGCTTTATAATGCGTATTTGCATTCATTTCGTACGTCTTACCGACTACCCACGTACTCGTATCCTTCACATTAACAACTGGCAAAACAGGTGCAGGATAAACGGTTAGATTCCCGTTCCCATTTCCGTCATCATGATTGTCTTGTGCATCGGTTTCAAAGCTAACGAAGGATTCCGTCAGAGACAGACGAACAATCGTTGGAACCTCACCATTATTTTTCACCTTGATTTGTTTCGTTTTTACTGTCCCAGGTGCCCAGTGTAAAACTGGATCAAGATCTCCTGTGATTTTGGCGGAGAGCTTCTTTTGGTTCTCCTCCGCACGATTCACTCGCTCATCACTGGAGATAATCCACGCATAGGTACTTCCCATTATCAACAGTAAACTCAATAAGATGGAGAAGAAGGCGAAAAAGCCTTTACTGTGATAAAATACTCGGAACAAATGACGCCACTTTTCACGTTGGTTCACCCCTCCTCCTCCTCTCTTCTTTTTTTCCATAGACACAACGAAATCAAGACTAACAACAAGCCAGTTAAAAATTTATAAACAAGCTTTTCGCCAGTTTGTGGTAAGCGTTTATTGCTTGGCGCGGTTTTGGGTAGCGCTCCAGGCTCACTTGAAGGGATTGGTTCTTTCGGCTCTGTCGGTTTTGTGGGTTCGACTGGCTGGTCTTTGGTTCCAACAAAGGTCCAGTAAAATTCAACCTGGCTTTGTTCCTGCAAATCTTCGTTTGTCAACGCAGAATCCATTGTGAAGGTCGCGTTCAACACTTTATCGGTTCCATATTTGCAAACACCTAATTCTAGTGGTGTTTTTGACCAATCAAAACTACCATTGCCTAACAACGGTCCCTTATAGATTTCTTCCCCGTCTAACACTAAGGTCAACGTGATGTGTTCTTTCCATAAAATAGAGCCCTTCGAATTTACTTCTTCGACTAGCAGCCCCAATGAAAAAGGTTCTTCTAAATCCAAGCTGCGGATGGTAATTTCCTTTTTATAGGTTTCACCTGGCAGAATGTTTAACAAGTCAATATAGTATTCTCCATCTGACTCGGCATACACGCCATCAGAATCTCCAATAACCATGCCGGGAGGAAGTGCTTTTGCTGCTTGCACCGTACGCGTACCGCAAAAGAGGAAACAGAAACACAGGATACTGCTTAATAGAATTGTAAGCTTTCTCAATATCTGCCACTTCTCCCTTCATTTCATGGTGTCCTTTTCAATTAAATACCCGCTTTAAGCTTGGTAACAATTAGTGATGTATCACCAGTTGGTGCTGCACCGTCACCTAAGTTCCAACCTGCTGAATCAGTTAGTGCATCCGCATTGGCTTGAACGGCTTCCATTTTCACAACTAAATCATAAGAAGCATTGGTGTATTCTGTTCCCATTTCACTTTCAAAAACTAATTTATCCAATAGATTCTTCGTTGTTTCGCCTGATTTCACTGGTACTGTGTAATAGAACCAGCCATCATCTGCGTTGTAAACCCATTTATTGCTGTCTAAAGCAGTCGTATTGGTCATATCTGCACTGTAGCCGATACGAATATTCGTCTTACCTAAACCGTTTTTATCTGCTTGAACGCCTTTGTTACCTGCTGCTGTTGGAATTTGATCTGCTACTGTTGCTGGTGTTACTGCTGGAAGGCCAGCCGCACTGGTAAACCCTAAGCCACCAAAAGTGTAATCATAATCTACGCTGTAACGAACACCGTCAGTACCAAGCAATGCGCGGCCTGTTGCTGCTCCGTCTTCATCTGGTAGAGTAGATTTCGCCCAGTTAACTGCCGTATTCTTATAGCCATCTTCGTAGTAACCGTATTTCACATTAGTCAAAGCAAAGTTCCAGTCTTTCGCATCAAGACTGCCATTTTCATTGCTGACCGTAATATTAAAGGTCATCGATTGATATTTGTTTTTGCTAGCATCATAACCAGCATCACCAGGATTTTTCCCAGAGTTATCTGCATGAGTGAAGTATTCATACATTAGTTTAGATTCATAGCTGATTTTCTCAGCTCCAGTAACGGCATCGACTGTTTTTCCACCTTTAACTAAAAGCTTCACGTTGTCATCTGCTGGTGTTGCTAAACCAGTAATTTGGCCGGCAGGTACTTGAACAAAGCCATCTTTATACGTTTGATCCCCATTAAAGTTAATTGGCATATGTTTGTTTAAACCTGAATCATTCGCTACGTAAGTATATCTCGCTCCTGTAACTGAACTTGGATCGTATTTTTCAGCACCTAATTTAGCCAAATGCTTCAAGACTTCTTCATAAGATACACGAACAAATACACTCGCTGTACCTGTGTTAGTTACGGCTACTTCTTTCGTTGCTTCCGTTCCTGGTACCAATGGTTTTGGTTCCCATGTTTCCTTTACTGTTACGCTATTGTCACTTACTGCTGCGGATTCCGCTCGGTTAATCCGTTGATCTTGCGCAGTAATCCAGGCAAACGTTCCTGATATTGCTGCAATTAAGGCTAGAGCTGCGGCTGCAGCTAATAGCTTTTTCTTCTTACTATTCTTCTTCATTTCTTTTCCTCCTGTTTCCCTTTTTCTTTTTATATAAACACCTGCAAATGCAAGTGGTTATACCCCAGTGGGATATTCATTTCTTCGATTTGCTTGTCTAGCTGGCGGTTCTGGCTGTAAAAAGTAAGCTTTGAGTACCAGGAAAAAACCGAAAACTGACAGGACGCAAATCAGACATAACCATAGATTTTCTTGCACAAAGCTTAGGACGCTGCCCATTTTAGGAATGACAAAGGTCACTTTACCGTAAATCCGATCGGCTTCAATTGGTGGATCATTGGTGTTATTGGCATCTCCTTTAGTGATAATGTAATCACCCTTTTTGCCATTTAACTCATCTAAACGACCCACCATTCTGTGCGTCAAGTAGCGATCGCTATCCCCCACTTGGAAGGTAACAATATCTCCTTCTTTGATCTGATTGCTATCTACCAGCTTGACTAAAACAATGTCGCCTGAATAGAAACCACCCTTAGGCGAGTCCGGCTGTGGTGCCATCGAATCTGTCAATACCTGGTAAAACCGGTAGCCAAAAATCGCTGCATTGGATTTCTCACTAAATGCAAACATTAATGAGCTGATCAAAATGCCAATGGTCAACGTGTAGAAAAATAAGTTATAGAGAAACAAAAATATTTTCCGATTGGTTGATTGCTTGGCCTGCTGCAGCTGTTGTGCGCCCGATCCGGTTGCTTGCGGTTGCCTTGGCGGTCGCGGGCGTGGCGGCTCGCGAGTCCCATGACGATCATAGGCAGGACGGGGATTTCTATAATGTTCCAGCGGTGGGCCCACTCTACTTTGTGGTCTCCTTGGTTCGCGTCGCGGGTCAACTGGACGCGGTGGTTGGTAGTACTCTCTTCGTGGTGCCTCTCGAACCGGCGGTCTGTCCTGATAGCGCGGACGCTCACGCCGATCCTCGTAATACTCGTCGTCTTCATACCTTCTAACAGGTGGTCTATTGGAAGGGGGGCGCTCACGATACTGCGGCCGATCATCGAAATCATAGTCATAGTCTCGATCCCGGTAATCACGTTGTCTCGACATAGTTCCCCTTCTTTCATTGCACAATTCGTTTGCCAGTAACCTGTTTAGCAGGACGCTGGGCAAGCGGCGGAATTATTTTTACTGGTTGCTTTGTTTCAGAAACTTGCAGATTCGACTTTCTAGTTTGTTCCGTTTCACTGTTTTCACTTGCTTGATTGGCTTCACTAGCCGCTGTTTCAGTTTCCTTTTGATTCACTGCTTCTTCAGAGGAATCCTCCTCTTCAGCATTTGGCTCTTTATCATAGGAAGTTAATTGATAGGTTTCAATTAATGCATTCAGCTTTTTGTCATAGGAAGTATCTGTGGCATAGCTTCCTGTTAAGGCTTTTGTTGCCTCTTGATAGGTCGCTGCCTGCTTTTTCCAAACTGCTTGATAAAAGCTGCTGTTGCCAGAAAGACCATTTTTCAGAAGAGAAGCATAATCTTCCAAGGATTCCTTATAGCTGGGATATTGGCGAAAAGACGATTGAATCGTATACAGTTGGCCATTCCCTTTATCCTCTTGCGTCGCAAAGTTGACTTTCTTCCCTTGATAACTGCCTTTAATTCCAAATAAGTTATGATGAGGTGGTCGAGCCAATTGGCTATTACCAGACCCTGTTTCCAAAATTGCTTGGGCAATCATGACAGAAGCATACAAGTCTTCCTTCCAGGCAATTTGTTGCGCATCCTTGCCAATAGTTTGGATAAACTCCTCCGTCGTCTGATTTTTGGTTACAGAAAACTGGTAGTTTTCCTCTACTTTTTCGACTGGCAAAGCAGGAGGAATCTCTTGGATCGGTTCAGGTACCACAGCGGGTTCTGCAGGTGCTTCCGTTGCTTCAGCTTCTTGACTGCTTGCTACTATGGGCACTTCAGGCACTTCACTACTAGATACTTCATTCGATTCTTCATTGCTGGGAAGCGTACTTTGACTTTCATTCTTTTCTGCTGATACAGAAGATTCGGGCGTCGACACCGACTCAGAGGATTCTTTTGCCGTCTGTACTAATGCATTCTTCTCTTTGGAAGAGAGCACTGTCTTTTCCTGTAACGTATTCTGCTGCTGGACAACCCCTTTAGTTTCCGCCGAAACGGTTTCCGGTTTTTGATCTTGACAGCCAGCTAACAACAGCCTACTTACCAGTAAAAAACTACCTAATAAAACCTTACCGTTCATCCAACCTCCGCCTCTCGCTATTGCGGGGCTGCTGAGGATTTCTTGGCCGTTTGGGTGGACGAGCAGCCATTCGCTTCAAGTTCAATAGAATCGAATGATAATGTAACGCAGTCATTCGTAAATAAATGGCTAATACCATCAGCAGCAGCAGTAGAAATAATTGGCTAACCGTAACGACATCTTGAAAATCAGTAAAATAGAAAAAGACGCCTAGGACAAACACACCCAGCAGCACTACCAAAGAGAAGAGCCAATAGACCCAATACCAAAAGGTGTACCATTCGATTTTTTCTTGTAGTGTCTTCATTTTTCAGTTATTCCCCTCTTTGATGATTCCTAAAATTTGTTTTTTCGAAACGACTCCGAAGATTCGACTGTCTCTTGAAACAGTCCGGTTATCCCCCAGAACAAAGTAACAGCCTTCTGGAATTGGCTCCTTGTATAGGCTCTTCCACTGGAAATCTTCCGTTCGATCAGCGAATTCATCAGCAACTGGTTTTTCGTTTACAAATAATTGTCCCTCTTTAAAATCAACTTGCTCACCAGGCAGTCCGACGATTCGTTTTAAATAAAGTTCTTCGGGATCATCAGGCGGATGCAGGACGACCACATCAAAACGCTGCGGCTGATGGTGGGCCTTTATTTGGATGACTTCTTGTTCCCGATAGGTGGGGTTCATGGATTCACCACTCACAAAATACTTGGGATACAACCAGTGATAGGTACGAAACAAACCCAAAAATAGGAAGTAGCACATAATAAAAGCAGTTCCTAGCAGGAGGGGCAGTGATTTACGATGAAAGAGTCGTTTTCTTTGACCTCAGCCTGCCTCCTGCGTATCTTCAGCTGAAATATCCTTGTGCTCGCGGACGATTCTTTCAAGCACTGAGCTTTCTCCTTGGAGTAAATCAAAATAAGCAGCTTTGCTGAGCAGATTGTCGTAATCCATTTTCATTAATTTGACATAGGGCTTTCTAAACCAAGGTCGCGCATGTACCTTTGCCCGGGATTCAATTACCTGGCATTCATAAAGAACAAAATGAATATCTCTGGTGGATAGGTTGGCCTTGATCTGCTTCACCTGATCCCGTTCGTAAACTAATTTGTTGCCGGTCACAGTCATCTTTTCAGTTTTATTGACTAACTCACCGTTCAGCTGCCACATTTGCTCTAAAAAACGCGCTTTCTGCAGCAGATAGGTATATTCTCGTAAGCTAATCGTCAAACGCTTGTCCCAGTCGCTTTCTTCTTTGTCCGACTGGTCAAAATACTTGATCCCGCTATAGAACATGGAAAGCTCCAGCTTCTCAATCACCATCTCCAGCTTTTGGTTCACTGCGCGTAATCGTGCTTTGCTTTGGCTTTCCTGCCGGGAATTTTCTTTTTTGACTAGATCTAACGGAGTAGTCGTCTCCTGGTCCTGCTTGTCAGTTGGCTTTTCAGGCTCTTTGGATTCTTCAAAATCTTCTGAAATTTGTTGCTCCGCTAGCTCCAGCAGCAATTGTTCCGCGCGTTTTAACGCATCATTCGCCGGTAATGAATATTGCTGAGTCAAACTTTCCTCCAGACTTACTGAAAAGGGAAAATCTGTTTCATTGAACGATACAGGAACAAAATCGAACCGATAAACTTGACGACCATACTTCGGTTCTTCTGTTTGACATCGTATCCAGGCAAATTGTGGAAAGAATTGCTGTAACGACTGCCAGAAGGTTGACCAATTAAATTTTCCCGGCATAAGCAGTAGTTCCATATGATAGCTGCCATTCATTAGTTTGAATAATTGATCAAAATGCTGATAAATTTTCTTCCGTTGATCACTGGTTAAGGTGCCATGAGGTGCATACAGATATTCGCAGGCACGCTCGATTTCTTCCAACAATGGTTGGGTGATCAGTTCCTCCTGCATCGTAGGCGCAGGGGTTGGATATAGCGCGACTTGGTTGCTGGTTTGTTTCACCGCAAGCCCATCCTTTCTACTACTCTTCATCTAACAGCGAATCACTGTTAGCCAGTAGACGAACGTAGAATTGTGTTGTTTCTTCTTGTGCTGAACGCAGTCGTTTGCGGTAATTCTTGATTTCTTGTTTCATCACCCGCAACTCTAGGGCTGCATCATGGATGACCTGTTCTGCTTCTTGTTCTGCTTGACTGCGAATTCCTTTTGCTTCGTACTCTGCCCGTTCCAAGACGGATCGTTCTTTCTTTTTAGTCTCAACTAAAATAGTTGCTAACTCTGCCTTCATTTCTTCATTAGCAGTTTGTTCTTTTTTCAAGTCTTCAATTTCCTGTTGTGCTTGGATAAGGGCTTCTGCTTGTTCCTGCATGTTGCTGTCAAGCTGAGCCTTTAAATGAGCGAGCCGCTGTTTCATTTGAACCAGCTCCTGCTCTTTTTCAGTTTGTTTCTCTTGAAATTGTTGTTCTTTTTCAGTTAGCGTGGTTGCCATGTTGGTCATTTCTGTTTGCTTGACCTCCAATTGATGCTTCAATTGGGCAACGGTCTCTTCCAAGCGTTCAACTTCTTGCTGCATTGGTGATTCCTTAGCAGGCTCTTCGTCTACTTGTGGAGGAAGCACCTCGCCTTCTTCCTCATAGCGAGAGTCATATCGATCTTCACGGGAATCGTACCGTTCCTCTGCTGAAGGAGCTGCTCTTCGTTGTGATCGCCTTTCGCCGCGTTCACTGCGATCATACTCAGAATAATTCTCGGCTGGCCGATCGTATCCTTCTTCCGGGTAACCTTCATACCCATAATCTTCTTCATATCCCTCAGCATCGTATTCATCGTAATAGTAGTCTTCCTGATGTGGATCTTGATAAGCATCCTTTTTCTGTTTGCCAAATCCAAACATGTTCCTATTCCTCCTCGGTTACTAACCTTGCATTCTAATTTTCAAACTATGAGAAAGCTTTAACCCACCTACCAAATACGTGCTAAATAGTTGTACTTCGTGATAAAATATAAATAGATAGATGCCTCCTGCTTTCTATCTTTGAATTAAGGAAAACAGGATGTCGTGTCTAAAGCTTGCAGTGACAGGCTTTTTTTTATGTGACGATTATCGATGACGGCTTATGCATTTACAAAAAAAACATTCCATAACGAAAAAGTCATTTTTTCGCTAAAGAATTTACAAAGACAATGGTTTATTTATCCAACCTATAATGGTAGCGTTTTCTCGAAAAAGACAAAAAAACTCTTCCCCGAATCGTCTATTTGGCATTTTAAAAAACAGCCGTTATAGATCATTCAGTTTAGCTGATTGCTTTCTCCATGCTGGAAATAGCCACTACTCTCTGGGTTAACATCGAATCTGAATAGACATCCAATGTCATTTGTGAAGAGGCATGGCCTAACAGGGCACTCACCGATGGAATATCCGCACCGCTTTCTAAGCAACGCGTCGCAAACGTGTGCCGCAATTGGTGAAAATGTATTTGACCTAGGTTCGCCTTTTTACGAAGTCGATGGAAGTGGTACGTCAACAATCGTGGTTCACAGGGCTTTCCATTTACTGAAAATACATATTCGTCCGTTGCTTGTTTTTTGCGTTCCATCAAGGCTTCCCGGATTTTTTTCGACATTGGGATCACCCGAAGTGACGAAACACTCTTCACGGAGCTATAGCTCATTTTCGTTTTTTGTCCGTCCGGCATGGTTAAGCGCTGGTAGGTATTTTCAACCATGATTAAATTCTGATCAAATAAAATATTCTCCCATCTCAAAGCAGAAATTTCTCCAATTCGCATTCCTGTGTGCATCGCCAATACTACGGATAAGGCCTTCGAGCTTTTGGACCTCTCTGCTAAGCGCTCTAACTTTCTTTGTTCCCGCTTGGAAAGCGCCCGAACCTTTTTCTTTTTAGCTTTTGGCAGCATCACATTAATACATGGATTTTTCTCGATTTTTCCCATTTGTTCCGCATTTTTTAGTGATTTACTCAATAAACCGACAATAATTTTGATACTGCTGACAGATAATCCTTCATCCAGCCAGCTTTGAACCATTTTTTTCAACTGCTCACCATTGATTTCATGTAAGGGTGTTTCTTTTAAATGAGGCAGCAAGTAGCGATTGATTTTGTAGCTATAGCTGCAAAAGGTGGAATCCTTAACTGTAGCCTTCATTTCAACCGTCCACTGATTGATCCACTGCTGATAGGTTAACCCGCCAGCCACCTGATAATGAGACAACAGGGCAACTTTCTTTTTCAACGGCTCAAGCTTCTCTTTTACTTCTCTGTAGGTTTTTCCATAAATATATCCATAACGTAATCGTCCATTTGATTTCCGTCCGATGTGATAACGACCTTCCCATCGACCATCTTTTCGTTTATAGATGTTTTCTCCAGTACGCGCCATAAAATAACCAACTCCTTCGAATAGTTTGACGACGAATTTTGACGAGAATAGACAAAAAATTTTCTAAGCTAAATCCCATGTTTTCGCTCACTTTGACTCCCTCTAATAGACGATTATAAAAAAAAGTAACAGCAAATTTTAAATTACCGTTGCTTTCTCCCATCTTTTCTTTTATAATTTTTAGAGAATAGAATACAAAGATAAAAGCATGTATCAATTATGTGACCTAAAGCTGAGATTTTTTCCTGTTTTCCTTAATTCAAAGATATTTTTCAACTTTTCTCATAATATAGAAAAATCAATGCAATGTAAAACAACTTTTTAGTATATTTGTTGTTTTGCATTGTCTTTTGTTTTCTCTAGTAAAAATAACAAATAGACAACTGGAACAGTCCCGATTTAGTTTAAAAATCACCTTTTTTCATTTATACCTCTGTAAATTACATCCCTTTCTCCGGAATTTTATGTAATCACTCTCTCTATAATCTAAAAAACATTCTTAAATAAGCTCTATAAATACAACTAACTATCTATTTTATTTTTTAATTTTAGCGATCAAATAAATTTATATTTATAACCCTCGCATACTCCAAATATTCCCGAAATTATTCCTTGGTTTTTTAACGATTATTAAATTATTCTCCCACTTAGTAATATTTAATTATATTTAGCTGAAAGATCATTGTATTCCGAAAATTTCTCTGTCCCCCTTGGACTGAACCTCTGCAATTGAGCATATGTAAAAGTACCTAGCCAGTCCCACTCGTGACTTACTAGGTACCTCCTAGAGAGCACAAAAAAACCAGAAGGTATCTGTTAAAAAAGATCCTTCCGGTTCATTGTTTATTTTGGATATTTGATACTGCTGCGGATCGCCATACTGGCACTCATTCCACCAATAATAACCGCCAGTAAAATGTTGGCACCAATAATACACGGTACTAAGGTTGAGAAGCCCATCCAATTATAACCGATAGGTATACGAACCCAATTTGTTACGAAACGATGATAGCCAC
Source organism: Candidatus Enterococcus ferrettii (assembly GCF_017377655.1). Lineage (GTDB taxonomy): Bacteria > Bacillota > Bacilli > Lactobacillales > Enterococcaceae > Enterococcus_A > Enterococcus_A ferrettii. The sequence continues at coordinate 42,713 of NZ_JAFREL010000002.1, read as the reverse complement.
CTAGCGCTATTGCTCCAGCAACCAAACCACCTAATCCAGTAAGCAACACGCTTTGAAGGAAGAATGGTCGATAAATATATCCTTTAGTTGCCCCTAGCAAGGTTCGTGTTCGAATCTCTTCCTGACGTGTTTTGATACTCATCAGCAGAGTAGCAAAGAGGATTAAGCCGGTGAAGAGCAAAGTGATTGCTAGTATGACAAAGCCTGCGACCTGTACACTTCTTAGTCCAGACAACAGGTTATCCGCTGCTTCATCGCCGTAGGTAGCCTGAAATACATCTGGCAGCTGACGAATCTGCCGCAACGTTGCTTGAATCTGTGAGTTGTCAGCAACCTCTACTGTTAATTGGTCATATAACGGATTCGTGTCTCCCTCCAGCATTTCAAAAGCACTACCGTATTGCTCCACCATTTGCTTCATGCCCTCATCTTTTGAAACAAAGGTGACATTAGTAATATTTCCTAAGCGTTGAATCCCCTGCTCCAATGCTTGGATACGCGGCTCATCGGCTGTGGCATTCACAAACACTTGAATTTGAATATTTTCCTTGGCCTGCTGTGAAAAGTGATTAATATTCAGCAAAAGAACCACTAGTAAGCTAAAGAAAAGTAAAGAAATCGCTGCTACTAGCCAGCTCATAATTGAAAGAAAACGATGCCGCGAAATGTTTTGCCAGCTTTCTTTCCAAAGTTTTTTTATTCGGTAACGAAACATCTTTTCCCTCCTTTAACAATACCGCTTCCGGCATACATTGAAACTCATTTCTAGATAAGAATGTATCAAACTCTTAAGCCAGAAATAGCCGTACTTTGCTATATTTTCTTTACTTTAAAGCTAGAATTTTTATTTGTTCTAAATTATGACAACATCCTATTAAATTATTATCGTATGAATTCTTCTTGATTGTCAACCCTTTTTCCAGCTTTTACCTCAAACAAAAAAACGACAAGAAATGGATTAGATTTCTTGTCGTCGAAGGTTTAAATTTCTTCTGGATCAATTTCTGGTGCTTTATGAAACTTGATTAGTTCATTGATGATGATTGGTACAAAGGATAAGACAATCGCAATCATCCAATGTGTTAAACCAATTGGTACTAGGTTAAACAGGTCTTGCGTAATTGGAACTAACGCAATCACCGTGGTAATGCTGATAGCTAATAAAGCCATTTGTGCCAACGATTTATTGGTTAATAAATTTACCTGGAAGATCGATTTGCTGCTGCGTACATTAAAGACATGCAGGATCGATGAGTACGCCAATACTAGGAAGGCCACGGTTTGACCCACTTCAATACTTGGTGCGATCCAATGGCTAACTTCATTAACAAATGCGCCAACATAGAATCCAATTAGAGTGACAATCGTGAAAATCATTGCGTTTAATGCAATCTTTTGCCACAATCCACGAGCGAAGATCCCCTCGTCATGAGGAATCGGTTTTTCATCCATAATACCTTTTTCAGCTGGTTCACGACCAAGAGCAAATCCTGGAAGACCATCGGCTACTACGTTTACATACAATAGTTGAACAGCAGTAAAGGGTGCTCCCCAGCCTAGCAGCATGGCAATCAATACGATAAAGATTTCTGAGATATTACAGCTCAACAGGAAATTGATCGCTTTACGAATATTTTGATAAACAGAACGGCCTCGGGCAACAGCATCGACAATCGTTGCAAAGTTATCATCAGTCAATACCATGTCAGCAGCACCTTTAGCTACATCCGTACCAGTAATCCCCATGGCTGCTCCGACATTACTTGCTTTCAATGCAGGCGCATCATTGACTCCATCACCGGTCATCGCAACAACTGCGCCGCTTCGTTGCCAAGCTTTTACAATTCGAATTTTATCTTCTGGTGTCACTCGAGCATAAACAGATAAATGTCTCACTTGCTCATCTAATTCTTCATCAGTCATTTTCTGTAATTGGGCGCCAGAAATAGCTTCCTTGCGCGAAGCCATGATTCCTAATTCTTTGGCTATCGCACCGGCAGTTACTACGTGGTCCCCTGTAATCATGACTGTTTTGATTCCCGCTTTTTTGGCACGGGCAATCGCTGGTTTTGATTCTGGGCGTGGTGGATCAATCATCCCGATTAAGCCCATTAAGTGCAGATCTTTTTCTAGTGCTTCAGAAGTAATCTCTTTTGGTTCTTCATCATGGATCGCATACCCTACTGCAATTACGCGTAAAGCCTTTTTACCAAATCGGTCATTCACTACAGCTGCCTGATCTACATCACCATAGTGGAATTTAGGCAGTAGTACGTCAAATGCCCCTTTAGTAATCGACATATATTTCTTTCCGCGCTTATGTACGGTCGTCATCATTTTACGGTCAGAATCAAAAGGTATTTCAGCAATCCGGGGATACTTTTCTTCCAATTCAGCTTTGGTATGATAGTTTTCTTCGACCGCACGAACAATAGCAGCTTCAGTTGGATTCCCTTTGACAAGCAATTCGTTGTCTTCAGTTTCAACGATGACATCACTATTGAGAGCGGCAATACTTAGTACTTCCATCGCTTCATCGGTCATACCTTCTTCAGTATCGACCACGGAATCTCCACGCGTCCATACACGGCGGACACGCATTCTATTTTGCGTAAGGGTTCCGGTTTTATCCGACAAGATCACGTCGGCAGAACCTAATGTTTCAACTGCGGGTAATTTGCGGATAATGGCATTTTTCTTCGCCATCTTCTGAACGCCATAAGCAAGGGTTAAAGTAACGATAACCGTTAGTGTCTCTGGAACAGCGGCAACGGCTAACGAAACTGAGGTGATGAACATTTCTAATACAGGTTCTCCCTGCAGTTCACCAATAATGAATACTAAAGCTGCGGCAGCTAACGCGATAATACTAATGCGTTTCCCAAGCTGATTTAAACGTTGTTGTAATGGTGTTTTTTGTTCATGATCCTGATTCAGCAGACCAGCAATTTTTCCCATTTCAGTCTGCATACCAGTAGCAGTAATCACGGCTTTTCCGCGACCATTTACGACGGTAGATCCTTTATAAATCATATTCAGACGATCACCTAACGAATCATCTTCCTGCGTTTCATAATCTGACTCTTTCATGACTGGTTCACTTTCACCAGTTAAGCCTGATTCCTCTACTCGCAGCTGCGAATCCTCAATGAGTCGGGCGTCTGCGGTAATCAGCGCGCCAGATTCTAACAGAACAATATCACCTGGTACAAGTTTTTCAGCGTCAATTTCTTCTACTTTTCCATCACGCATTACTCGCGAGGTTTGTTTGTTCATGTCCTGTAAAGCAGATAGTGCCTTTTCAGCGTTTCCTTCTTGCACAATCGATAAAACGGCATTGATCACAACAATGGCAATAATCAAGAAACTCTCGAAATAATCTCCGTGATCGGTGGCGATTGCCGTGTACAGCGAAATGACCGCTGCGACTAATAAGATAATCGTAGTAAAGTCCGATAGGCTGCGGAAAAACTTCTTAGCAACCGATTCTTTCTTCGCTTCCTCAAACTTATTTTCACCGTTATTTTTAAGTCTTTTTTCAACTTCTTGAGATGTCAAACCGTTATCGAAATCCGTTTTGAATTCCTTCTTTATTTCATCAATAGACTCTTTGTATGGTTCCATCCTATTCCTCCTTTTCGTTATAAAAACTCACTCTCTTTACTTACTATAACATAGCATTGGTTGATATCTCAAAGAATTCAACTTGAAAACTGGTCATAAAGCAACAAAAATCTATCTTAAAATAACCGAGTGTAAACGCTTCCCAAAACTATAATTCTGTGCTATTATATAGATACAAGGAAGGAGGAGAGTTGTTATTCGAAGAATTTCTCGATAGATTATGTAGAAGAAAAAAGTAAACAGTAAAGTTGTTCGTAATACCAGATTCACCAAGTAAGCAACATAATATGTGTAGAGTATTTTCTTATAAGTAGTGAATGCGTATCAGTAGTTGAATAAAGAATCAAAAGTAAGTAATAAACGATACGTAAGAATAGAACGTAAGTAAAACTGAATAGTGTGAAAAAAAGTAATATAAGCAAGATTTATGTTTATGATCTAGAAATTCGTTTAAATACTTTACATGTATATGAAGTAAAGAAGTAAGCAAATTCGAATAGCAAATCCTTCCGAAGCAACACAAAGCCAGGCTTATCGAGAGCCTGGCTTTTTTTGGTGTGTAGTTACAGTATGTTAAACAGTATTGATTTAACATACTGTAAAAATCGGATATTGAAAATTTGTACTGGATCGTAGTAATTTAAAGGTCGATTTTAGCCATTTTTTTAAGCCACTTTGACAAAAGAAATGAGCGATATTAGTTATCTATAAGAGATAGGTCATTGTTAGTATTTAGTTTAATTAGGTGGCAGAGCAAAAAGCTGGTAGAGCAATATATGTTGCTTGTTCTAATTGGAGACTCCTCTATAATCAAAAGCTTCTGTCCGTCTTTAAAATAGAGTATCTGTATGTTTCTACTCTATTCATCTTTACGAAAAAATATGCTGTTTGAGAAAGATGGCGATGCATTTAGCCATGCATCTACTATACTCCGCTGTCGAACACACCAGAAAAACATCTCTTGTAATAAATATCCCTTTCTAAATTTTCCGAAAATATAGCGTTTAATGAGACTTAGAGCAGAAAAACTGATTCGTCACCAGTACAAACTAAAAAATCCTTATTGCACTTTAGTATTTATCTTATTCGTTTTAGTGTTTTCTAGGCTTTTGGATAAAGAGTATTATTTGAAAATGAAATGTCTACTTGAAACAAGCAGGTATCTATTCAACAAAAGTTTCTTTATTTATAACTTCAGCACTTATTCTATTAGAGACCCCGTGGCTGGTGAATCACTAAAGTTCACAGAAGAAGCATACAGGACCAATTTCCCCTGAATTCAGGAATACTTTTCCTATTTATTTGAAAGATACTGCATACTAAATACATATAAGATTTTTAAGCCAAGAATGCTATTCACAAGGAGTTGTATCTGTTGAAAAACAATATCAGGGACATTTCAAAAACTATAGTCTTTTTCAGTCTTTTCGTTTTAATAGGAGATCTACTATTTCTAAAAAAATTTTCCTTTCATGAATATTTAAAAACAATACTATTTTTCGCTGTTGCTTTTGGTGGAGTTAATCTTCTTTACCTTCTTTTCGTAAATATAAAAAACAAACGCAATCAATAATCTGATTGCGTTTGTTTCATTAACCTTTTATACCTTTGTCCATCCGTTTACTGGTTTTTTATTATACCCCCAGTGAACACATGAACCAAGAAAACCAACAAGGGCACCACCTAGATTTCCAGTTGCGTATCCGCCTACAGTATTGATAGCACAAGTTGCATCCGCACTACTTCCACCAATAGTTTGTTGCATTTCTTGAACAGACAATGTTTTTACATTTTGCACGATTCAACACGCTCCTATTTATTTATTTTTGTTTCCCATTGAAACTTACCACACTTTATTTACCTGCTGGAAAATCAATCCGGAAACACAGGATGATCGTTCCTGAACGAAAAATTTGAAAGGTATCAGTGAATCATTTATTCTCTTTCGATTAATTGTTGATTTTTCTTTGGGTCACCAGACTTTGCTCACTAAAAAAAGCCAACAACATTTTGCTGGCTTTTTGATTGAAAAATCAATCATTCAACTCTTTGATTTTTTCAATAGTTTTCTTTTGGACAGAATTTTTTGCACTGGTTAAAACCGCGATTAAATTCGCTTCTTGATGATTTTCATCGTAAGCATGGCCGATACTTTGAATATAGCTCTGCCGCAATTCACTGGCTACATTGATCTTCACTACATTGTAATCTTTCATTTTCTGCAGCTGCTCGGAAGCAATCCCTGAACCGCCATGGATAACCAGTGGGACAGGAGATTCTTTTTCAATCTCTGCTAATAAATCAAAATCAATACAAGGCTCTTCATCCATTCCATGTACATTTCCCACTGAAACGGCAAGTAAATCACAGCCTGTTCGCTCAACAAATTCCTTTACCTGCTTTGGATCGGTCTTGCAATCCGCTTCATTGACATGATCGTCTTCTTTTCCTTTGATCGCGCCTAATTCCGCCTCAACAGGAACACCATAAGCTTTCGCAAAATCTACTGCTTCTTTGGTATAGCGAATATTTTCTTCAAAATCAAACTCAGCTCCGTCAATCATTACAGAAGTAAATCCTGCTCGAACCGCTGCTTTAAAGTCTTCCATCTTTTTACCATGATCTAAATGCAAAGCTACTGGTGTATCCATTTGCTTAGCTTTGCGTTCTACCATTTCCACGATTCCCTCGTAACCTGCTAACTCAATATTTGAAGGAGCGATTTGGATAAAGCTTGGAATTTTTGTTTCTTCAATGGCATCTAAAATCCCAACTGTCGTTTCCAAATTGGTCGTATTAAAAGCGCCTCCCATTACCTGTTGTTCTTGAATAAAATTTACTAATAACTTGCCGTTAACTAATGGCATTTTTTGTTCACTCTCCTTACGTTATCTTAACGCTCCTAGTAAATCCGTCAGCAGCTCATTTTTATTTTCTGCTAATGCCAACGTACTGGAAATCCCTGTCCCTTGAGCACCCAATTTGAGCAAACGCCGAACATCTTTACCACAAGTAATCCCCGCACCCTCCATGATCAAGATTTCAGAGTTCACTGCCCGCACTGCCGCAATCGTCTCAGCAATGTAGGATTCATCACTCACTGTTCCAGTACCTACTAAACAATCCGGTTCGCATAAGATGATATCAGGATCTAAAGTGGCAATTGCTGCTGATTCCTCTGGTGTATCTGCACAGGCAATGGTGATAATTCCTAATTCCTTTGCTCGCTTGATTGTCGTACTCAATTCTTTAATAGTTAATGGATGTTCCATGTGATTCAAGAAAGTTGCCTCAACACCATTTGCTTTTAAAGACTCTAAGGGGGTTCTCCCCATTCCTCTCCCCAATCCATTAGCATCTGCCGTTTGTGCCGTCACAATCACATGTTCAGTATTTTGCACGATGTTCACCAACTCAGCCGCTGGTGCTACAAAAAAGATAGAAGATTCATGTTTTTCGGCTAATTCGTCCGTCATTTTTGCTAATTCTATTAGTTCGTTACCTACTAAGTAAGATTTAGGGCTAACTGTAAAAAAGGGAGGAGTTATTTGTTCACGCTTCATATCTTTCTCTCCTTTCCTTTTTGATCAAAGCATCCGAAAAACTGATGAATGCTCGATAGTTTTTTTGGTATTTTTTTACCAGCGTCTCTTCTGGTATCGTTTCACGCAGCTCATTTTCTAAGACAGGAAATTCATTGAATAAATTATAGTATGCCAGCATTGCTGCACCGCAGCTCGCTTCACGTGAAGTTTGATTGACAGTCACTGTTGTATTAAAGACATTGGCGAAAATTTGCGGCCAAATTTTACTTTTCGCGCCACCACCAATCAACAGAATATCCCGTTTTTGATCTGGCTGCATTTGTTGCATCAAACGTTTCATCGCAAAAGCAACCCCTTCATAAACTGCTAATGAAAAGTTTATTTGATCGTGGTTCAACGTAATTCCGTAAAAGGCACCACAAAGTTCAGATTCTTTAAAAAGTGTTTTATCACCATTCAAATAAGGGAAGAAAAGCACTTGATTCTCACCCAATTGTTGCTCCAATTGATCTTCCAACTGTGTAACATCCTGTTGGATGATCTTTCTTGACCACCAATCGATTACTTTTGCTCCACTCTGCAGAGCTCCTTGAGTGATTACACGTTGGTCTTCTGCTGAGATTTTAGCAAGTATATTTTTCCCAGTATTCAACCACTGGTCCTTTTGATTCGTTAAAATCACCACACCAGAAGTACCCAGCGAAATAATTGGCTGATCTTGATTTTGGTTGGCAATAGCAGAAGCAACATTGTCTCCTGTTCCGATTACTACAGGGATAGCTGCTTCTGACTCAATTCCTAACAACGACAAATCTAAATTCCCAGCAGAATCAGATGCAAACTTCACCTCCGGAAAAATTTCCGAGAGAAGCTCAAAGGTATTGATTACTTCAGTCGACCATTGTTCTGAAACGACATCATAGAGACTGCTAGTAGAAGCATCACAATAGTCAGTTGCTAATTCGCCCGTTAAAACATACCGAACATAATCCTTAGCAATCAGCAACTTGCCTAATTTCTGATAGTTTTCGGGTTCATGCGCCTTTAGCCAAATCAAGTTGGCAAGCGGACTCCCGGTAGATAAGATAGAAAAGATATTTTCTGTTTGCTTCACCCTCGGCAGCTTCATTTTGATCTCTTCTACAATGTCCAACGTTCGTTTATCATTCCACATGATCGCAGGTCGAAACGGTTGATTCGCCTGATCTAAGAAAACCGTCGTATGCATTTGTCCGGTAAGTCCGATGCCCTTCACTTGTTGATAAGGAATGCTTTCAAAAATCTGTGACAACTGTTCTAGAACCTGAGTTGACCAGATTATTGGATCAATCTCCATCCAGCCATCCATGGTCGAGACATATTCATAACTGCTGCTGTACTCCTCAATTAACGTGAAATTATCGCTATAGACTGCTGTCTTTATTGAGGATGTTCCGATATCAATGCCGATAAAGTAATTCGCTTTCGTCATTGTTATCAACTCCGTTGTTCTTGAATTTTATTTACTGACAGCTTTAAAGCATCATAGAATTTATCGCCATCCAGTTCCGTTAGAACAGTATTTACTCCACAGCCGACTAATTCAGATTTTTGCTTAAACTTAGAAAAAGTCGTCCAGCCATACAGGTACTGACACTCAGTGATATTTCCTTCAAAATCGCTCACGGTTATGATCATGACTTTTCGAAAAAAATTGACCTTACTGACACCTGTTCCTAAATAGCCGGAAAAACTTTGCTTCAACTCACTCAGCTTTCGATTGACCTTTTTCCAGTGAAAGTAAGAGGATATCGTGCCTAATATCCAAATCAGCATAATCAAAAGTAATACTTTCAAATCTCCCATGATCCTTACTCCTATCTTTTACAGTCCGAATGAGGCAAAATACGCAATAATGATTGCCAAAGGTCCTGTTAATAGTTTTCCGATTAAAAAGGCCGGTACGCCATTTTCGATCGTTTCTGGTTTTGCTTCCATTAAGGTCAAGCCAACTGGGGCAAAATCTGATCCAACTTGACAGTTCACTGCATATAAAGCTGGTAACGCGTAATGGGCTGGAATTGTCCCGTTTGCAATTTGGTTCCCAATCAAAAGACTGATTACCGAAGCAATAATCGCTCCTGGACAAATCAGCGGGGAAAGGAATGGGATACTACAAAACAGTCCGATCGCGATCAATCCCCAAATACTTCCTGCTAATGGTGACAATAAATTCGCAATAACATCTGCAAAACCTGTATAGTTAATAATCCCGATTAACACTGATACGAATAGCATGAAAGGAATAATATTTCGCACCAAAGTATCAACTGTATCACGAGCTGCCTGATAAATGACGTTGATGACATTACCTACTCCTACACCGACTTTATTAATTGCATCCATCATGCCATTGCTTTTCGTCTTGTTGGATTCATATTTTTCCCGAGCTTCTTTGGTAATGCTTTTCTTTGGTCCTTGGACAGCTGTTTCTTTTACTGTTGAAGAAATTGGTGCTTCATCGCCCTCAGCAAGAGCAATACTTTCTGGTACAACACCTGAAACAAAGATATCTTCCGTAATATATTTTGCTAATGGACCAGATGGTGAGCCTAATTTCACATTGACTGTTGGAATTCCTAGTTTCGGGTAAGTACCACACCGAGCGATCCCTGCGCAATCGATTACCGCACAGAAAGCTTCCCCCGTATCAATTGGATTGGTAAATTGATCAATCACTGTCGCACCAGATAATTCTGCAATCCGTTCAGCCACTGGATGAACACCGCCTGTTGTGACACTAATGACGTATTTCTTTTCATCCGTTGGTTTTACTACTAGCGGGCCACCCCAGCCGCCATTTCCATGAGAAATCTTAATTGAGTTATACATATCACTTCGTCCCTTTCTTTTTCATTTTCCTACGTTTCAGAAACTTCAGCGGATCTTCTAGCGGCAAAGCGTCTTGCTAACTGTTCCGTGACAATTCCTCTGATTAAGCAAATTACAAAACCTGTTAATAGGAAGCGAATCGCCAAATCACTCTGATTACCAACCGTTGCAAACCCGCCAGAAACACCCAACCAAACGAATAATTCTGAGGAATTGGCATGTGGGAACAAGCCCGTAATCGGATGGAGCATCGAAACCGTCGAATCGTAAAATCCTGCTTTATATTCCTCTTCTAAGAAAGTTCCAAAGGTATAACACATTGGATTGGTTAAAAAGAAACAAGCCATAAATGGAATAATCGTGTATCTCAAAATCGTAAACCGAGTCATTTTTTTCATAAAACCAAATACTCGATCTTCACCAATAAATTGGATAAGAGCATTAACAAAAAGAATCAGACAGGCGATCAGTGGGATCATCCCTCCAACAAACGAAGTGAATTGGTCGGCGCCAGCTTGGAACAGACCTGTAAAGTGTTCAGCGATACTTACTAAGAAATCCATACTAAAACTCCCCTTCTTTAATTAAAATCAAAAAATCAACGAAACGAACAAATCCTCCCTTACTTGTGATGCTCACAAAAATTTGTTACTATACATATATAAACGTCTATAATGGTATAGTAATAGGAACGCTTTCATTTGTCAATAAGATTCACTAAAAAAATATTTTTGAGGAGGAAGTAGAATGAACATTTTTGAAACTCAAGTAATTGCAATCGGTGAAGACGCGGAGGATTTCAAACAGGAGGATATGTTGCTGCTCTTTGGAGAAGATGCTCCGCCTGAACTGAGTGATTTTTGTTATAAGATCCTGATCAAGCCGATCCAGCAAAGCATCACATCCGGAATGAAGATCTGGTTTAATGAGAACGCCTACAAGATTACAGCTGTTGGTGAAGTTGCTGAAGAAAATTTGAGGAATCTTGGACATATCACGATCAACTTTAATGGTGCGACTACTTGTGATATGCCCGGTACCATTTATGTTGAACGCAGAGACTTGCCTAATCTCAAGGTTGGCGATACAATCTCAATCAAAATGTAGCTTTTTGTGTTCTTAATTTTTCGTCAGGATCGACAAAAAGATAACCATTGTCATTTAGTTCTATTTTTAGAGAATTATCCCTACATATCACAGGTGAAATTGGATATAATGAGAGCAAGAACTTTTCGACTAAGAGTTAGGAGAATTGACTTTATGGAAATAGATAAAAATTCATTAGTACCAATTTACGAACAAGTGATAGACTACATTAAAAAGAAAATAGAAAAAGGCGAATGGAAAAAAGGGGATAAAATATCTACCGAGAAGGATCTCATGGAACTTTTTGATGTGAGTCGTGGAACGATTAAGAAAGCGATTGCTTTGTTAGTAGAAGAAAAAGTATTGACGCAGAAACAAGGAAAAGGAACCTTTGTCATTGATGAGAATATCAGTTTTCCTTTTGCTGAAGGATTGATTTCCTTTTCTGAATCAATGAAAAACCAAGGTCTTAAGTTTGATACAAAATTGATTAACTTAGAAAAACGACAGGCCGACGAAAAGATCGCTCGCATGTTAAAGATTAATGTAGGCGATGACTACTTGTTTATTGAACGGACGCGGACGGTTCATCATGAAGTGGTCATGTTCATCCAAAATAATATTAACATTCAATTAGCACCAAATATTGATACTGCGGATTACGCTCATGAAAGTCTGTTTAACATCGTTGAAAATTATAGTCAACATAAGGTAGCCTATAGTGAGACTTCTTTTGCTGCTGTCCCTTCAACTAAAACTATTTCGGAGCTTCTTCAAGTTGAAGAAAACTCTCCATTGCTTTATCAAGAACAGCTTGTTCATTTAGATGATGATTCAATCATTGAATTAGGACGCGTCTGGTTAAAATCAAACAAATTTTATGTAGGAAGTATTTTGCAACGAACTTAAAAAACGAACAACATCTTAATGTTAACTGTGAAATAACCACTAATTCTAAGCAGGTGGTTACTTCACAGTTTTTTTAACATGAAACCAATAGTTCAGGCCATTATGGACAGAAAGAAAAATCCAGTTACTGAGAACTTCGCTCATGTTGAATAATTGTTTATTGTGGCAGTGCGATTCGTAAACTCATGTATACTACGAATGCTGTTGAAAGTGCCCTTGCCAGTGTCAGAAAGATCAAAAAAAGGACACAAAAAAACCAGCAGCGAACTTTAGCAGATTGTTAAAGTTCACTGCTTATTTTCTTTTCTTTTGAAAAATCGTATGAATTCATTAGATATTCCTTACGCTTTTCCCTTTCAACCTTCAGGATTATTTTCCTCGTCGCCAGAAAAAGTTTATTTGCCAATTGAATGGTCCTGACTTATGAGACATAGCTCTGCGCAATTCAATAATTATAAACAATTCTAAATTCATTCAATCATCACTGCCAACGGAATAAGAAAAGAACAAATCTAGGAAAAGCTTCACTCTTTCTCAATTTTATCGAATGCGTCTTTATCCTCCTGACGCACCCAAAGACTCCCCAATAGCTCCCCCAGGATGCCACGTGACATAGTCTCGAGGAGAAATCTGCTTCTCTTCTTGCAAAAGAATCGACAAAGCCTGCAAGAGCAGGGTTTGCTTAATGATAGATGCTCTTGGTGGTTTATTCAAATCGTCGCCTTCGTCCTCCGTGCAGGTGCATAAACAAACATCAGACAACTGGCTCAGAGAAGACTGAACACTTTTGGAAACACCAATAATTTTTGCGCCATTTGCCTTTAAGGTTCGTATTGAGTAGAGCAGCTCTTCTGTTTCTCCACTATTAGAAATTGCAATGACTATATCTTTTTCCTTTACTTGCCCACTAGAACCATGTACTGCCTCTGTGCCATCTAAAAAATAAGCAGGAGTTCCTGTAGACGACAACAACGAAGCGATATAACCAGATACATAGGATGGTTTGCCAATGCCTGTTACATGTACTCTTCCGTTACAATCTTCTGCCTTTAGGATCATGTCCTTCGCTTCTTCTAACGTATTTATATTGATTGTTTCAAACAGCTCATTAACTTCTGCCTTGATTGCTTGTTCAAAATGATTAATCATATACATCCATTCTTTCCTCTTTATTGTTTAAAGATAGAATAGTCCTTTGAATCATGAGGTGCAGTTTGTAAGAAAAACTTTGTTCCCTTTTCTTGAATATATCGGATATGTTCAATTTCCTCTGGGCTGAAATAAGCATCTAACTGTTTGATCATTACACGACTAGCTGGATAAGGAAGTTGAACTTCCGCTATTACAAAACCCTTTTCTACAGCCTCTCTCAACACTTCCAGATTTTTGAAGATGATCATTAAATTGCATTTTTCTTCTCGATCCTTTTCCAAAAAATTGATCAGCTGTTCAACAGAAAAAATCCCTACCCCGTTTTTCTTTGGAAAACTAAGCTGTAGAACTTTCGCAAGAAAAGGATCATCAATGTGAGAAGGATCTACAACTGCAATGAAATTTGCGTTCACGAAGCTATTCCAGTTTAAAGCTACCGTTGCATGCAGCAAGCGGTTGTCAACACGAACCAATTTGATCTTTACACTCATCTACTTTTCACCTACTTGCTTTCTACTTTTGTCATTTTTGAAAAAATCAGCTAAAAAATAGACCAATAGTTTCCCTTGAAAGCTGCCTCGAATGTCTAAATGAAATATTTCTTCATACCGTTTTATTTTGTACAGTAATGTATTCTTGTGTAAGAACAGCTTCTCAGCAGTTTTTTTCACACTAAAATCATTTAAATGGAGTTGCTCAATCACTTGGATAAACTCATCCACATCAATCTGATCAGCTTTTCTTTTGTAATAATCGAATACATTGGAGGTAATTCTCCTAGATGATTTTGAAGCAAAGTAGGAAAAGAGATTGTCTTCAAAATAAATTGGCTGGTCCTTCTCCATAGAAACATTTTCCTTTAACCATAAACAATTATTGTAGCTAAAATTGTATAAATCAGTGTCTGATTGAATAGAGCCGACTGCATAATAGCAATCAGATAAGCCCCATTCTATCAATTCATTGATAAATGTCTCAACATAATCTAAAACTTTTCTTTCCGCAATTTTTTTAGGAATCGACTTAAAAATCAATAAATAGCGCGTATTCAATAGTGAATAAATTGTACTGCGATCATTGATTTTATATTTAAGCCCTGTAATCTCCTCGTTGTCAAAGCCTTCCTCGTTGATTATGCAGATAGGAATGCGCGGGAGCGTACTGTCAAACTTGATCTTTTTCATCAAATCTTCGGTATAACGATAATTTGTACGTTCTTCCCTCAAAAATTCCTTAATCAGCTGATCATCCACAGAAAGACTTTCCTTTGCGGATTGCTGATTCAGCTCATACTGAATGCGTGTTTTCAATGAATCAAACAAAATATTCCCTACTACATTGATTGCTTGCTCAGGTCCGTTGATCCACAAGTAGCCATACTTCTTGTTAGACACAAGGATTTCATAAATCCGAATACTGGGATTAGTTTCATTTATTGCTACTTGGTCGCCAATTTTTTCTTCAAAACTGCAGAATACTATTTTACCTTTTTCATTTAACAGACCAATAACATAGTCGGGATTTTCCTGAACTACATGAATGAACTCCCTAAAAATTTGATCCAATTTCATTTTGATCACCAAAAATTCTATTTTAAAATAACTATACCATAAAATTTATTGACTACTTTGCATTCAACGTTCAAACTATCTCCAACTACCTGTTATTGTTTAGATCTGATAATAAGACAGCATTGCCTTAATTCTCTGATCTGTTTCTGAATTTGGTTCCCTTACAGGTCCTCTGGCAGGTCCAACCTCTGCTATACCTGCCAGTTCTACTGAACGTTTTAATATAACTGGGACAGTTCCTAATTTTAATACACTTCTTAATTCTTCAATTTCCTGCTGCAGCTGTTCAGCTTTTGACAGATCTCCTGCTCTATAAGCAGCATCTAATCCCACAAGTATCTCTGTGATTAAATTGCTGGTCCCAGCAATGGCTCCAGTTGCGCCTAACTGATAGCCTGCTAAAATTTTCGAATCTGAGCCTACTAATACTTTCAATTGTGTCCCTTTGGCAATTTCGATATATCCCGCTAGATTGTCAATATCGCCGCTGCTATCTTTTATTCCTTGAATATTGTCAATTTTTGCCAATTCCTTCAATACTCTTTTGGAAATATTTATCCTCGTATTTTTTGGAATATTGTATAAAAGAATGGGAAGCTTGACGCTTTCCGCTACGCTTGTATAATGAGTTATTAATTCATCTTCAGATGGTCTGATGAAATACGGAGTAATGACAGACAAAACATCCGCTCCCAATTCCTCAGCTTTTTTAGACAGCTCGATGGTTTCTTTCGTCGAACAAGCACCTGTTCCTACGTATACAGGGACTCGCTTATTTACATGAGTAATAACCTCTTTTGTAAACTGCATTTTTTCTTCATTGTTTATTACATGAAATTCTCCGTTGCTTCCTAAGGGGAAAATTCCTGACACTCCTTTGTCGATTAAGTGGTCTACCAAATTTTTCATTGCATCAATGTTTAGTGATTCCTCTGTATCTCGATGGAAGGGAGTCACAATTGGGGTAATAATTCCTTCAAACACACATCTTTCTCCTATCTGTCTTCTAACCGTTCGTTTGTCAGCACAAGGCTTTCATTAAATACCGTAAAACTGTCTTTAACCAATTCATCTAGATCAATCGTTTCTGCCATGGTTCCTCTCATATACAAGTCAATAAACAAGGGCAGATTCAATCCGCTTAGTACTTTATGCTCATATTTCTGAGTTAAAACAGTTAATACATTTGATGGTGTTCCACCAAACAAGTCAACCAAAGCAATTGTTGGTCCCTCAAGCTCAGCAAAAAGTGCCGTAGCTTCTTGATAAAAATCTTCAAAGGATTTTTCAGGCAATAGAGAAAGGGTATACACATTTTCCGTGGCTCCGGCAATCATTTCTGCTGAGTTCACTAGTTCTTCACCGAACCGTCCGTGGGTTGCTACAATAATATTCAATTTAGCCATATCTGCTTCTCCTATAAAACACGTAATTTTTCCATAACAATCTCTGTCGAGTATGCACAGGTTCTTTTTTCTGATTCAACTGTTCGAGCAGCCGTATGGGAAGTTAACAAGAAGTTATCCAGAGCTAACAGCGGCTCTTTATCAGCAGGAGGTTCCTGACTGAAGACATCAAAGCATGCACTCCGAATTTGACCTGAGATCAATGCCTCATACAACGCTTTTTCATCAACAATACCGCCTCTAGCAGCATTAACTAAGCAGGCTGTCTTCTTCATCATCTGAAATTCATTTACAGAAATCATATTTTTGGTATTATTAATTAGTGGTAGGTGTAGTGAGATATAGTCTGAACTTTTCAGCAAATGATCCAAATCGACTTTTTCAACTTGGTACTCGTCTAATACTTCGGTTGGAATATCGAAAACATCGTTTACTTGTACAGTCATCCCTATGCCTACTGCTTGTTTGGCTAAATACTTGCCGATTGCTCCAAAACCAACGATTCCTAAAGTTTTTCCACTAATTTCATAGCCTGTTGGCTTTTGCCACTGGTGATTTTTGACTCCACGAATAGTAGGCCATAGATTTTTGGCTTCGCAATAAATCATGCTCATCACATGCTCAGCAACAGCATTTGAGTTTGAACCGATTGTTCTTCCCACATAAATGTTCTTGCTTTCTGCGTAAGCAACATCAATATTATCTGTCCCTACTCCAAATTTGCAAATCACTTTTAACTTAGGACATTGATCAATCACTCTTTTATCCATGATATCCACACCAACGATAATAGCGTCTGCATTTTTAGCCAGCGCTAAAAATTCTTCATCTGAATAGGCCAATCCTGTATCATTGTAGTGAACCTTTAAGCCATATGACCGCATTTTTTCAATCTCTGATTGCCCATAAGCCGCAAAACCTCGTGGGGTTATTAATACATTCATTTCACAACTCCTTTATATAATCCCTAAGAACGTCAGTAAAATCGCAAAAGCCATAGTGACCAAGATAATGTTTAAATACTTCGGTCCCTTTTTAATAATGTAAAAATACATTGCCATGACTAAACAAAACGGCAGCAAGTTTGGCAGCATCCCATCCAAAATCTCTTGCACCGAAACCTTTTCAGCATTGTTGGCAAACTCCAATATTGTAGAAAACTTGACATAAGCAGCAGATAAGCAGCCTATCATGAATAAGCCAACGATACTGGCAATATCAATGACCTTCTTGATTGCTCCTGACTGCAAAATGTTCATTACTGAATTCTTCCCTAAGGTATAACCTTTATTGAATAGGAACCATGACCAGCCATAAGACCATATCAAGTAAATCAGAGCAGGAATAAATGCAGCAATTACCGATCCATCCAATGCCATTGGAACAAAGATAGCCAATGGAATCGTTGCAACAATCCCCTGGTCGACACTATCGCCAATCCCTGCTAACGGTCCCATCAATCCAATTTTCAATGATTCCATCACTTCAGGCGTGATTTCTTCATTCCCCATCGCTCGTTGTTCTTCTAAAGAGATAATGATTCCGTGAATGACACTGCCCCAATTACAGTTAGTATTGAACATTTGCACATGCCGTTTCATTGCCTCTTGTAACCCATCAGGATCATTCCTGTAAACCTTACGCAAAATTTTATTCACTGAATAACTAAAAGCCAAAGCTTGCATCCGGTCAAAGCTGACAGGTACCTCAACTGCCAACGTCCACTTCCACCAGGCCTTCAGCAGATCTATCCGAGTAACTCTCTTATCTGATACTGTACTTACTTCGCTCACGCATATTCCTCCTCATCAGAATTTTGTTTAAACAATGAACTGATCATGGCAATACATACAGCAAATACTGCCCCTGTCAGCATTGAGAAGCCCATTACAGAATAAAGGAAGAACCCTAAAACGAAAAACGGCAAGTATTGTTTCTTCCCCATTACAACAAGAGTCAAGGCAAAACCTAAAGCCGGAAGCATGGCTCCTGCATTTGATAACCCATTCATCAGCCACTCAGGAATGACATTAATAAACGCTTTTACAACGTTTGCCCCAAAGAGGGTAGCGATAAAAACAGGTGTAAAATAAAGTACTCCATTGGTTAGCCAAGGAATCATAAATGAGAACAATGACAACTGATCATATTTTTCTTCCTCAATCAGCTTATCTGCTCGCGTATTATAAAAAGAGTTAAAGGTCCGTCTAACGTTATTAATCAATACACCTAAGACTCCAAACGGAACCGCTAGCGCAACCGCTGCATTGGCATCTAAATTACTTAACATAGCTGCTGGAATCGCAATACAAGCTGCCAAGGCCTGATCACTAGGAATATTTCCCCCAGCCTCAATTCCACCCATGTAAATCAATTGAATCGTTGCTCCATACAAAAGCCCCTGCTGAACATCCCCAAAAACCAAACCAATAAACACACCCAACACAACTGGCTTCCTAAATGCAAAGGAAAAGAAATACTGTGCTCTTCCCATTGCAATCCAATAAATAAGACCTACTAATGCTGATTGGACTACCATAATAATCTCCTTTTCTGTTTATAATTTCGCGACCGCATTTTTTAGTGTTTCAGATGGGTAATCTGGTGTGGTTTGGAAATAGATAGCGATTCCTTGTTTTTCTAATTCCAAAAGTAAATCTGCATCTGTTCTATCTAATGTAATCGCGTTGTTCACTGCTTTTCTGCCAGGTCCACCACCCAAGCCCCCAATTTGAACCTCTTTTAATGCCAATCCTTTATTAACTGTTTCACTAAGCTCCTTCACACTCTTAAACAGTAGCAGCACTCGATTTTTCTCTAGTTCTCCTTTCTGCTGGACTTCTACTGCTTGATCAGAAGACAATACTCTGATTCGAACGCCTTTTGGTGCTGCCATCTTAAACACATCCTGCATAAATGTATCCTTGCTTAATGCTGTATCAACAGTGACAATTTCATTAATATCACACTGCTTCAGCCACCGTGTAATTACCTGTCCATGAATCAACCGGAAATCTACTCTTGTTAGTGCAATCATTTTTTCTTCCTCTTTCTATCTGTATTCTTTTATAATCGCTGAAATCTTTTTTGCATTCTCTTCAATTTCCTTTGAGGTTCCTTTAGTTAGAAGAGAACCGAAGCCACACACATCAACCCCGTTTTGTAGCCACTGTTCCAAATTCTCTAATGTGATTCCGCCACTTGCTAATATCGGCATATCAGGCAAAGGTGTCTTAAATACTTTCACCAGCTGATGTCCATAAAAATCTGAAATAGGGAAAGCCTTAATAAAAGCTGCTCCTTCAGTCAATCCTTCTACTGCCTCAGAAAAACTAGTACAGCCAGGCGCATAAGGGATTTGATAACGGTTACAAATATGAGATACTCCTTCATTAAAAGTGGGAGAAATGATAAAATCTGCCCCTTCTAAAATAGCGTGCCTAGCCGTTTCAGAATCTAGAACGGTTCCAGCACCAACACACAGAGAAACACCATATTTTTCTTTCAATTTCCGAATAATTTCACCCGCATTATTTAAGGTGAAGCTCATTTCCATAATCGGAATGCCTCCCGCTATACAGCCTTCTGCAATTTCACTAGCTCTTTCAATTGTTTCTGCTCGGACAATTGCCAATGCGCCGATATCATATAAAAATTTTGTTGTTACAGCTTTTTTCAACATCGTTTATCTCCTCCTAAGACTAATTTTCACATGATTCGTCAAATAAAGATATGGTCCGCAAAAACAAAAAAAGAGAGGCTAATTTGTTTTTGAGAACCATAAAAAGATGTATCTATTTTCACATGATTTAGTTTTTTAATAAAAAGGGGCAATATATGGGTGAGATCGCAGGACAATTGCGGACGAGGATAAACAAATGAAACCGATCTTTAATTCACTCTACTTTCTCTATTTATAAACGTTGGTATGTCAGCATTCGTAAACAGCAAAAAAGCTAGGCTTTTTGTGTCAAAAATTTAACGCAAAAAGCCTAACAACAATACTACAGCTAACCAAACTAACATGAATAATGCCGTCCAGCCGATTGCCAAGTAGAAATACGGCTTGTATCTGTTTTTATACTTATTCCTATTCATCTTTAAATAGTAATAAGTCAACGGCAGCAGATTGGCAAATAGGCAGCAGAAAATTAGAAATACATTTGGAAAATTATTCTGCGATTGATGAAGCAGTACCAATTGTTTAAACAGTATCAACAGATTGGCTAAAAAAGGAATAATAAATAGTATGAGACTTTTACTAGCTGCGGTCTTTCTTCGAATATCTTTCACGATGGTCGATTCCTCCAATAATATAGTATCTAAAGACAAATTGAATAATCGAGCCAGACGAATCAAGCTGTCAATATCTGGCGTTGTCTTCCCTGTTTCCCAATTGGAAATGGTCTTTTTAGAGACAAATATTTTTTCTGCCAGCTGTTCTTGCGTCAGCTTATGTTCCTTTCTCTTAGTTTTGATCATCTGGTTGATTTCCATTTATCTTCACCTACACTCTATTATTTTGTCACAGCTTCTTCTATCCAATCTATTTCCTTTTGAGCAAAATGTCGATAGCCAATCCTTTCTACCCTTGGTAATAGGAGGATTATTTGCCGATTTATAATATTTTTCTTTGATAAGCAAGCTCAGGATAGAATATTTCCACACTAAAAAAACCCGATCACTTCTATAGTGATAATCGGGCTTTATCGTAACAATAAATGTTTATACAGAGTGTTAATCTAAAATAATCAAATGTATTTGCTTGTTCCAGATTTAACACTTAGTTCCAAGCGCTAAAAAATTTCTCTAGTGCATCGGAGTCACCTTTTATGGTAAATTGATAACCGATTCTGTTGCTTTATCGAAAAAGTTCCCCTTATTTAAATCAAATGCTAGATCTAAGTACGTTCCAGGCTCGTGGAAGTTTCGTGCATCAACTTTTGCAACAAATTCTGTGTCGCCAATGACTGAATAGAGCATCGTTTCGGCACCTAGCAATTCTGAAACCACTACTTTGGCACGAACCGTTGCTTGAGGAGCCGCATCGAGAGCGATTTGTTCACCGTGAATGTCCTCGGGACGAATACCGAATATAACCTCTTTGCCTTCATAACCTTTTTCTTTCAATACTTTATTTTTACCTTCAGGAATTGTGAGACTTAAACCTTGATTATTAGTTAATATCCCATCCTTCAATGTTACAGTAAAGAAATTCATTGCTGGCGAGCCGATAAAGCCCGCTACAAAAACATTATTAGGGGTATTATATACCTCTTGTGGTGTACCGACTTGCTGGATTACACCATCTTTCATAATTACAATTCTATCGGCCATAGTCATCGCCTCAGTTTGATCATGGGTAACATAGATAGTCGTAGTCCCCAAACGCTGGTGCAATTTGGCAATCTCAGCACGCATTGACACTCTTAATTTCGCATCTAAATTGGATAACGGTTCATCCATTAAAAAGACGCGGGCATCTCGAACGATTGCTCTTCCTAAAGCGACACGTTGGCGCTGTCCTCCAGACAATGCTGCCGGTTTTCGATACAGATATTCCGACAAACCCAAAATATCCGCTGCATTTTCTACGCGATTTTTGATTTCTGTTTTATCATATTTACGCAGCTTTAATCCAAAAGCCATGTTATCGAAGACTGTCATATGTGGATATAAAGCATAATTTTGAAAAACCATGGCTATGTCTCGATCCTTTGGTGCAACGTCATTCATACGCCGACCATCGATCGTGAAATCCCCTTCCGAAATGTCTTCTAACCCTGCGATCATCCTTAATGTCGTGGACTTCCCGCACCCTGATGGACCGACAAAAACAATAAATTCTTTATCGTTGATCTTCAAATTAAAATCCGTCACCGAATACGTTTCAGCATTATCATATTTTTTATGAATATGGTTTAAGCTTAGTTCTGTCATATGTGTTCACCCATTTCTTTTTCTATTACGAATGCAGCTGATGTTCTTTTGCTAATGCCAGACAACCGTAAGTTCCTGCATTATCCTCTAATTTCGGAGTGACCAAATAATGATCCAAGTCTGGAACTTCTACGTAGTCATTTAAAAGCTGCTTAAATGCTGTTTTTACTTTATTTAACACATGACGCTGTTTCATGACTCCTCCACCGAAAATTATGACATCAGGTGAAAGCATGAGTGTGGTATTGTATGCACATTGGGCAAGATAATAAGCGATCAACTCCCAATGTGCATCTTCTTCATCCAGCTCCTGCCCCTTTTTTCCAGCCCTCTTTTCAATGGCGGGACCCGAGGCCACTCCCTCTAGACAATTGCCATGGTAAGGACAAACCCCTGCAAAAGAGTCTTTCGGATGTGGTTGAATTAGCATATGTCCCATTTCGGGATGGCTGAAGCCTTCAACAAACTGGCCATCAAATATAGCGCCACCACCAATCCCTGTTCCGATCGTATAATACACAGCACTGGATAGACCGCTGCCGTTACCAAATAAGTATTCACCATAGGCCGCTGCGTTTACGTCTGTCGTCCAAGCGATTGGCACTTGAAAAGATTCTTTTATTGTTCCGACAAAATCAAAATTTTGCCAGGCCAGCTTTGGAGTGGACGTAATGTAACCATAAGTTGGTGAATCTCGATGAATATCAATGGGACCAAACGAGCCCACACCAATTCCAACTAATTCTGCGGCATATTCTTTGAAAAAGCCGTTTACTAAACCTATCGTTTCTTTCGGAGTTGTCGTAGGAAAGCTCTGGCGTTCAATAATTTCTAATTCCTGATCGGCGACTGAGCAAACAAATTTCGTGCCACCAGCTTCGATTGAGCCATAAATCATTATTGTTCACTCCCTTCTATAAATTAATTAAGCCGCTTTCTAATGAAAAAGTTACTTCACTATCTGCTTGTAAAAGAAAATCATGTCCTTTTTCTGTCTCATAAAAAGTCATACTCATGGTCAGACGATCATTTAAAAAAATCTCAACAGCTGAAGTATCACGGAAAATTTCGATGGTTAGGTAATTGTTTTCCAGAGGAACAGTCATACTACGCTTTTTCAATACTTCGCTTTCAGCTCCTGGTAAATCGTAAGGCATTTGTTCTCTGGAAACAGTAAAGTACTCCTGCTCAACATCATAACTCAGTAATAATGTATGCTCTGCCCCTTTTGCGTATTGAAGCTCTAACTTCGTTGCCAGTTTTAGGTTAATTTCCAAGCGTAAATAATGCTGATCGTAAACCAAATCCTTCAGTAAAAACAAATTCTTCTCTGTTTTAGCCTTCTCAATACTCTCCTGCTCATCAATTACTTGATAGATTGTTGAAATTGGTCTTTGCACTAGTTGATTATCAGTTACTCTCAGCTCTCTAGGCAAGGTCATAGACCCCGACCAACCATGTCCTAAATCATTTGTAGGCATTTTCCGCTGCCACATTTGCATCCAAGCGGTCATAATTCTCTGTCCAGCTTCATTTTCACATGTTTGAGGTGCATAGAAGTCTAGGCCTCCATCAATCTCGTGGAAATTTTCTACTTGAAATTTACCTGCTTGCCAATCGACGGTACCGACAAAAGCGACAGTTGAGTTAGTGTTTTGGTAAGAATTCCCTTGTGCGAGCATTTGAATCGGAGAAAGAATTAAGACTTCTTTACCATCTATTTCAAACAAATCTGGGCACTCCCATACAATACCTTGTTCCGGAGTTCCTTCCAGTAACACAGAATAAAACTCCCAAGTGAGTAAATCCTTGGAATGAAACATTACTATTTGTCCACGATCATCCGAAGTTTTAGTAGCGACTACAGTGAAATAATCCTCCTGGCGTTGAAACACTTTGGGATCTCGAAAATCTTCAGTTGTTGCAACAGAGGCTACTTGATCTTCTGCAATTATCGGATTTCCAGCATATTTCTCAAAGTGAACACCATCCTCAGAAACCGCCAGACACTGAACCTGTCGGACATGTCCATCCACAACATTGTGTCCTGTATAAATCAAATACAGCTTGCCATCCTTTTCTATGGCACTACCAGAAAAACATCCGTCCTTGTCATAACTTTCTCCTGGAGCTAAGGCTACTGGCAGATGCTCCCAATGAATCAAATCTTTGCTTTTGGCATGCCCCCAATGCATTGGCCCCCAAATACTGTCGTAAGGGTAATATTGATAAAACAAATGATATTCTTCTTGATAATAAACAAAGCCATTAGGATCATTGATCCAGCCAATCGGAGCCATTAAATGAAATTTATTCCGGTATTCTGGATTGACTAACGGCGCATTATTTTTAATGAATTCGTTAGCTTTTGAAAGTCTTTGCAGCATTGAGTATTCTCTCCTATTTTATTCCTGTCCCAGAACCGCCAAGTCCCTGCAGAATATATTTTTGTGCGACGATATAGACAATAATCAGTGGAATCGTTGAAATTGTTAAAACAGCCATTACCTGATTGATATAAACCGGCTGTGTAGTATTAATAGTGGTAATTGCCACTTGCATTGAAAACTTGCTGCTGTCAGTTAAGACCATCAAAGGCCAGATATAATCATTCCAGCTTGAGATAAATGATAAGACACCTACTGTTGCTATAGCTGGTTTTGACATTGGCAGCATGATATGAAAGAACACTTTAACAATACTTGCTCCATCTAATTTCGCTGATTCTATGATTTCTTCTGGAATAGCGATAAAGAAATTTCTAAACAAATAGATATTAAAAGCGCTGGCCATCGCCGGCAAAATTACTGCCAGACGAGTATTGACCAAACCTAGTGAGTTAACAATAGTAAATTGTGGAATCAAAACCGTCTCCATTGGTACAATTAGTAAGGCTAAAAGAGCCCCAAAAATAATTTTCTTACCTGAAAAATTAACCTTAGCAAAGGCAAAACCCGCTAAAGAGTTGACAATAATCGAACCACAGGCAAAGGTTAATCCATAAAAAATACTGTTTAATAAATAAGTACCTACGCTAAAACGGGAAATGACATCTTGATACGTTTTAAACCAGTTAGCTGGATTAAGGCTAGGTAAAAAAGCTTTGAAAGAAGCTAAATTTTGATATACATCTGCTTCCGGCTTCATAGAAGAAACCACCATCCACAGCATTGGGAAAATGAATAATGCTGCCAAAAGGAACAGCAAGAAATATTCTACAATCATTAATGGTCCAAATTTCTTGGTCATGCTGGATCATCCTCCTTCACCAATTTTCTTTGAGCAATTGTGATTAAACCAATCATAGTGGTAAAGATTAATGCAATAGAGCTGGAGTAGCCTACCATCCGGTCAGTAAAACCAGTTTGGTAAATGTAATACACCATCGTCATGGTAGAATTCATTGGGCCTCCTTGAGTCATTACCATCGGCTGAATAATCAGCTTAAACGCCGAAATTAAAGTTGTAAGAAGAATAAAAATTGCAGTTGGCTTCAATAAGGGCATAGTAATATAACGAAATTGCTGAAATTTAGAAAAACCGTCAATTTCTGCTGCTTCGTAAACATCTTGAGGAATATTTTGCATCCCACCTAAAAACAGCAGCATCTGATATCCTGCGCCTTGCCATGCTGATACGAAAACAATCGTATACATTGCTTGTTTCGGGCTAGTCAAAAAAGGCTGCGAAGCAATTCCAATCTTTGCAAATAAGGTATTGATTAGGCCTTCGTTAGGGTTCAACAGGTACAGCCATAAAATCGAAATAACGACTAAAGACATCACAACTGGTGCAAAAAAGGCTACTTTAAAAAAAATATTTCCCTTGCGCTTTTTATTGATAATAATTGCCATTCCTAGAGCGGCTCCCAACTGGACGGGAATAATACAAACAACAAATTTAGCCGTATTCCAAATACTTTTTACAAAAATTGGATCGTCGAACAGCCGCTTGAAATTTTCCAAGCCGATAAACTGTCTAGCATCTGGTGTTAGTAGATAGTAATCAGTAAAAGCATAATAAATTACCATGATTACGGGGATAATTAGAAAAATGGTCAGTAACAGCAATGCTGGTGCTAGAAATCCGTAACCTATCAGATTGTCTTTCATTGTCGGTTTTTTTAACACTCGATTGTCCTCCTTTATATGGAAAAACAGCTGCTGAAATCGTCAAGCTCTGGCTAGGCTCTTTCTGTCAGCAGCTGCTTCAGAAAAATCTATTTCAATGAAGTATTAATTGCCTGTTGCATTTCAGCAGCACGACTATCCGCTACTTTCTGTACATCCGGATTTTCTTCAAAATAGCTAACATCTTGAACCGCTTGCTGGAAGGCTCTGGACACTTGCGGATACGCCACAACCACCGGGCGGGCATGTCCAGAAATTTGGTTTTGTTTAATCAGTACCTTCATTCCTTCTGATACATCGTCTTTGATTAATTCAACCGTTGAATTTCTGATAGGCAGAACGCTGTTTCCTAAACTCATGATACGACTAGACTCTGTATTGGTTGCAAATTTAATAAAAGCCGCTGAAGCATCCTTTTTCTCCGTTTTTTCAGTCATTGCCAATTGCCAGCTGCCGGTTGGTGAGACTAATTCACCAGTTGCATCTGAAACAGGGTAAGGTAAAATACCATAGTCAATATCTTGATAGTTTTCTTCCAAGTCTGCCATTGTCCAAGAACCGCTCAACAGCATCGCATATTTTCCGGTTTCGAATCCTTTTTCAATAGGACTGATTGTGGTGTATTCTTTTTTTACCAATCCTTGAAGAAATTCCAACGCTTCGACAGATTTTTTATCGTTAAAATAGTTCTCTGCTTTGGTTCCATCATCATTAACCACATCACCGCCATTCGACCACACAAATGGTGTATATGCATAGGTCAGCATTTCATCTCCAGAGGCCATTTGCATGTCAATTGCAGGTGTTTTATATTTATCAGTCAATTTTTGGCAAATCGCTTGGAATTCAGTCCAAGTCCACGGATCCTCCAACGTTGGTAATTGATCTTCTGTAATGCCCGCATCTTTAAACAGCGACTTATTATAATAAACACCTACATTAGATTCCGAGAAACCAAAAGCATACATTTTTCCATCATAAGTTCCTTGCTGAACAATACTGTCTAATACATCATCCATATCAGCATCTTTTAGATAATCATCTAAAGGAGCAATAACTCCTGAGTGAGCATAAGCAGCAGTGTTGGGGCCATCTAAAGTAATAACATCAGGAAGACTATTGGTTGTAACTGCGGCGTTCACTTTATCTTCGTATCCTCCACCGCTGCCGCTACGAGGAATGTACTCAGTCACAGCTTTATATTCACCGGCATATTCATCATTAAAATTGTCCACAATCTCGGACCAAGCCTTTCCTTCAGGCGTTTCATCAGAAAATTGAACCCAAATTTTAATTTCCCCCGGATCGCTGCTGCCTGAACCTTTTTCCTTACTGCCACCGCATCCTGCCAAACCTCCAGCTGTTAAAGCTAAAATTGCTGCAAATGCTAACACTCGTTTTTTCATGATGTTCCTCCTATTTTTTTGAAACGTTTCCGTTTTAATGCAAATCAAATTGGAAACGTTTCAATTTATTGACTTTAAGATATCATTGAAATCGTTTTCTGTCAACATAGCTACAAAAAAAAATCGTTAAAAAACGATTTTTACTATTTTGTCGTCTCTCCGGCATGAAAGAAAACCGGTAATACCACCCGTTTAGGCGGTTCTTCATTCAAAATCATTGCTACGATCGTCTCTACCGAAACTTTGGCCATCTCCTCTATTGGCTGTACGATGGTTGATAGTAAATAGTCTCTTTGTAACGATAGTTTGATTCCATCACACCCGATAATTTGAAAATCCTTTGGTGCTTCCTTTCCAAGTCTATTTTGGGCTTTTATGACATCCAAAGCCATGAAATCATTGATAGTAAAAATACCATCAATCTCAGGATTATCAACGAAAAAAGTGTGCAATTGCTCGTCTAAATTACTAATTGGTTCGGGCATATCAAGCACCTTCACAGCTACTTTATTTTCCTCACAAATATTATAAAAGCCAGCTTTACGATTGTTCGTTTCATTAGGATAAGGCGAAACACCCCCAACATAACATAAATTTTTACAGTTTCGATTAAGTAATTCTTGAGCAGCTATCTGTCCGCCTAAAAAATTATCTGCAGTAACATAAGAAACTTGTTCCGAAAAATGCCGATCTATACTGACAAATGGCAAGTTTGATGATACATATTTATCAATGTCCGAATAGGTAATACCGATAATTCCATCCACTTTACTTTGCTTAACCATTTGGATATATTCTTTTTCTTTCTCCGCATTGCCATCGGCATTACACAAAAAAAGTTTATAATTTTTTAGGCTAAGAGCCTCCTCTACATAATAAGCAAACTCTGAAAAAAAAGGATGCCAAATCGTAGGTAAAATAAGAGCGATAGTATTGCTGCTATTCGTTTTCAGACCTCTGGCATACTCGTCAGGCTCATAGTTAAGCTCGCTTATGGCTGCCATCACTTTTTCTTTAGTAACCTCTTTCACCTTTACGCCATTAATTACTCTAGATACTGTGCCAACACCAACCCCTGCTAATGCTGCAACATCCTTCATAGTAGCTTTCACTTCACAAACCACTCCTTTCAAAAGAATTCCAAGTCTCATTATACCAAAAAAAGGAAACGATTCCAATTGTATAGAAATATTTTGTTTGGTACGGACAAGAAAAATAAAAAAATTCCACCTAACTATTTATATTTTGTTCATGGATATCAGTAATCAGTTAATACTTAAATTATTATACGTTAGACTATTTCAAATAATTCTAATAGTTAGTTTATTATCTCTCTAACGAGATGCTCTAGTAACATTATTTACTTAACAAAGCAACTAATTAGCAACTACTAAAACGGAAAAAGCTGTTTTGACGATAGTTAATTTCAACGATTCCTAGACCTTTTTCCATTTGGTTTCGATTATTCTCAATCTGAGAAAAAGACTCCTTACATTTGCATCGATAGAGAACCTTTGGATAAAAAGAATACGATCTTTATCTCTTCTAATCATTATCAAGGTGCATTCGAGGCAACCGAGACTCTGATTCAAAACGGTGTGACACATCCTGTGATCGTCATGCATAAACGGAAATCACCATCCGCAAAAGAGCGGTATAATGGCTTCAAAGATGCGTTGAAGAAGAACAATTTCAGTTTTGACACTACGCAGAGTGTTTTCATTACAGACGTTTTATCTGAACAGTTCAATTCTGAGCTGACTGCTTTTCTTACTGCTAATCCAGATACAGATGGACTTTTTGCAATCAATGACTTAATCGCTTTAGAATTGATCGTTGCACTCAAGAGAATGCACAAAGATGTCCCCTCTGAAATAAAAATAATCGGCTTCGACGATATGCCTCAGGATCGTTACTCCAGCCCAACGCTTTCTTCGATCAAGCAAGATACAGATACTATCGCATTTAAAGCTGTGGAAAATCTGATAAATCTGATCGATAATAAAACTGAAACGGGACAATCCATTGTTGTACCAGTATCATTAGTACTCAGAGAATCAACCGAAAAATAACCTCTTATCCCTATCCGCTTACTATACAAAGTCAGAGGATAGGGACTTGTTATAAAATCTAAGTACACTATTGGCAAGCCTTCTTTTGTTCACTACATTTAGTCTTATCTACGACAAAAATAATCCCTAAAATACTTTTTCAAAAGCAGCTATTCCGATTAGTACTTGAAAGAACCAACCTGTCCTACCTCTTCAAAGCCCGCCATCCGACCTTCACCTTTAAACAACTGTTTTCCTTGTTCAGTAAGCTCGATGTTTATGGTTGTATTCGCATTTTCGCGGATAATCCGATTCATTTCACCTTGACTTGGAGCCATCAAATCGTGGCCGAATTTACTATCAACCATTATTTTCAGTACCCTATTCTTTTGCTTGAGAATAATTGACAGTTGCTCATTGTCGCGCGTGATTGAGTCAACTTTTCCTCCATAATAAGTCGCAATTCGATATTCTTTTCCGTCGATAACTAACACACAAATCAATCCTAAAAATTCAAAACCTATAAAAGGAATGTCTGCCAGTGAAAAGAAAAACTGAGCATCCTTTGGTTGGAACTCATTCGATTGTGACCATATATAAGCTTTAGGAAATGATGTTCCCCAATCTTTTTCAATATATCCTGTTCCTCTAGAAAAATCTATCCTTTGGTCATTCCATTGGAGACTCCCTTGTAGAGAATGTGACATGCTTAAAATTCCATGATAGCATTCCATAAAGCTTAGATAAGAAAAAGGACCCATTATACTTGGGGAAAATTTGCTGCGTTGAATTGGAGAAAACGGACCATACGTAAGTTGACCTGAAATAAACAGGTTTTCTTTCTCATCCTGGATATCCAACGAAATTCCTTCTTCTCCGAAGACATTATTTCCAATCCGCACATAAAAACGATCTTTTTCAGCAAAAAATTCATCCTCAGAAAAATGAATCACATGGGAGCTTTCATCATGTATAATTTGAATAAAGGGGTGTTTACTTCCATCTTTCTCAATAGAAATCCCTGGAATAAAAGCATAAGCATGTTGATCTACTTGATGTTTTAAGTACCAGCCTTCAAAGAAAGAATGTTTCTTTTCTTCTCCGTGATAGTAAATATCTGTTGTTAGTGTCATTCCTTCATCATCCTTTCGGCTAAGTGTTTCCATTCAAGTTCATTATACTGAACTGCTGGAAAAGTAGCTAAGGATGAACCTTTAAACGGCTTCTTAATCCCTTTACTCCCTCTCAAATAATCACTGCAAACCAGTTGTTTACTTTTAAGCTAAAAATCGTTCTTAACTATGCACACCTTTTTGTTCGCATCATTCTTGTAGAATCGTTCAAATACTTTATCCATACTTTTGTCCTTCTTCGTAAAAATACCACTCCATTTGTCCGTAATGTGATCTGAAAATCAGCATTGGTTTAGTATTGGGAGAGGGCTTTTTCTATCTCACTGGAATCTTTTTGGATTTACTGTAGAACAAATGCTTTTTGAAGTATACAAAAAAGTGTTAGCGACAACTGCTGCCACCAACACTGGATATTGTAGAGCCAAATTTTTTACAGCTCTCATGCTTGGGAAAAATGTGCTGCTTCGGTCATCAAGCGACAGATTTAGTCAGCCTATTACAAATTCTTTTTATTTCTGCTAAAGGCTTGCATAGCGTCTAAGTAATCTGCTTTTACCGCTTCAGTTGCTGCAATCACGCAGTCTTCTAAAAAGTATTCCTGCGATGCTTCGGTTAAAAAGTCCTTTGTTTTAGCCCCACCTGCTTTGTTCGCATAAGTGTAGTAGTTGATTTTGGCGATCCCCTTATCGATTGCACGTTGGTAATCAGCAGCACTGACACCTGAACCACCATGCATGACTAAAGGGATTCCTACCTCCTTGTAAACTTCCTCCACCCGATTCAAATCCAGTTTCGGTTCATTTAGATAAATCCCGTGGACTGTTCCAAAGGCGATGGCTAGGCAATCAACTCCAGTGGCTGCCACAAATTGCTTGGCCTGGGCCGGGTCAGTATAGATATCAATATTACCAATTTCATTATCATCGGGGACTCTTCCTTCTCCACCACCTAAAGAAGAGGTGAAGACATGGCCCAATTCAGCTTCGACACTCACACCTAAACTATGAGCAATTTTGACAATTTCCTTTGTACGGGCAATATTCTCTTCAAAAGGAAGGTCCGAAGCATCGATCATCACTGAAGTAAAACCTAATTTCATCGCACGAACAATTGCCGCAAAGCTTTTCCCATGATCTAAATGAACGACTACTGGTACCTTGCTCTGTTTGGCATATTGCAACATAATCGGTCCAATTTCTTCTAAAGGAATCAAGCTGTCATGGCCTTCTGCATGCTGTAGAATCACTGGCAGGTTTAATTGCTCAGCTGCTGAGATAGCGGCTCGTACCATTTCCAAATTAGGAACATTGAAGGCTGCAATCGCAATTTTCTCTGATCGGGCTTTGACCAATACTTCTTTTAAATCTGCTAACATAAGATTCCCTCTCTCGACTGATTGATTTCGTTCACAACATTCTCAGCTAAGGATTTCATGGTTTGATATGGCATACTGGTTGTATTAATAAAATTGGGAATCAGCCAGATAGCTCGTGTTACTTTTTCCCCTTGATCAAGAGTCAGAACGACTTTGATACACCCTAGCGTCTGCTTCTTTTTCTTCACTACTTTTTCTATCTGTTCCTCCATCATCTGACAATTAATGATAGCTGAAAAAGGATAAATTTCCGGTTTTAAGTCCTCCTTGGTGTACTTTTTATGATTAGGCAGACAAAATTGCTGGTTTTTATCATCGAAAAGAAGCAGCTGATTAATTTTACGGGAAATCTCAAAAGCAGCTTCTTCTTTAACTTCGATAGCTGTGTCAAACTGTTTAAGCAATTCTTCTTTGGTTCTATTCTTGATAGTTTGGCTGAAATTTTGGCTGGCTTTTTCATAACAATTCTTGCAGACATAGCCATCCGCACACTTAAACTTGATGAAACGTAAAGATGTTTTGCATATCAGACATTCTTTCAATTTTCGTCACCTCCTGCAAGTAGAAACAGCTGTGTCAATTTTAGATAGCTTTGGTAGCGCCCATTGTATTTTTTTACAAGCATCGGGTCTGGCTGAACCAACTGATAATCTACCTCGGGAAAATCAACGAAACCCTCCACACCCATCATTGCTAAAATTGCAGCTCCGTGAACTGCTTCTTGTGCAGCTAACACACGCTTGATGGGGTAACCGAGAATATTAGCAAATAGTTTAATCCATAAATCACTTTTGGCGCCTCCTCCAACTATCGTAAAATATTCTGGCTGTTCTTCATTTCGCATTGATTTGAACAGCTGCCGAATTCCGAAGGCTAACCCTTCCAGCACAGCTAAGTACATTTCTTCTCTCGTCGTTTCCAGACTTAAGCCAACAAAGGCACCCTTTAGATGTGGATTAGCAAATAAGGTTTTTTCTCCATTCATATGAGGAAAGAAAAGGACATCGTTTTCGCCTAATAATTCCTTAGAAATCTGATTTTGCTCTTTTGCATATTCCTTCGTATACAAAATATTTTCCAACCACCAGCTGTTTACCTTTGCTCCCGCCTGAACGGTTCCTTGGGTGATGATTGATCGGTCGTCTTTAGTAATTTTGGCAACCACATTTTTTCCTACTTTTTTTAACTGGTGCTGACTATTAGGAATTACTACTACCCCCGAGGTCCCTAAAGAAACCAACGGCTGATCGTGTTTAAAACTGCCAGACACCAAAGCCGATGCTACATTGTCGCCCGTTCCTGATACAACGGGCAACTGCTGTTCAATCCCTAGTCGTTCACACACCTCGGGAGTCAAAATGCCAACAACCGTTGATGCTGGTTGAATCGACGGGAATATTTCAGTATCAAGCTCGAACAGCTCCTGCACCTCTTTTGACCATTGATCCGTTGTTAAGTCATATAAAGAAGAAGTAGAGGCATCGCAATAATCGGTCGAATAGGTTCCAGTCAACTTCAGTTTTATATAATCTTTAGCAATCAAAAATTTGCTAATCTGCTGGTAGCTTTCTGGCTCATTTTCTTTTACCCAAAGCAAACTAGCTAAAGGACTTCCGGTTGAGACAATTTTAGATATGTGAGCAGTCTGAGGATTTGTTATCAGCGTTTGTTTGATAACTGGCAAACTATTTTTGGTACGATTATCATTCCACATAATGGCTGGTCGGACAGAAAAACCGTGTTTGTCTACAAACACGGTCGTGTGCATCTGGCCAGTGATCCCAATCCCTGCGACCGTTTCGGCAGGAACGTGCTGGAAGAGCTCTTTCAGCCCTTCCAAGGCAATTTCTACCCAAGTATCTGGATCGATCTCTGTCCAGCCTTTACAAGGAGTAAGATAGTCATACGCATATTGCATTTCATAGACTGGTGTCAATTCTTGGGTAACCGCAGAAATCTTAATTGATGTGGTCCCAATATCTAACCCAATATAAATGGATGGCTTCATGCTTGCTCCTGCTTTCTATCTAGTCAAAGGTAATAATAGTCTTCAATGTTTCTGGTCGCAGTGCATACTCAAAAGCATCTACTGCATCTGTGTAGTCAAAGGTCTTATCAATCAATGGCGTGATATCTACCAGTCCTTTAGCAATCAATTGAATCGAACGATAAAAAGTACGAATTGTCGGACTAACAGTCCCCGTAATCACTTTTTCATAGGAATGTACGGCGCCCATATTAGTTGGTACTGGATCGTTTGGATGCAAGGAGCTAAACATAAATGTTTGACCACCTGTTGCTGTGAATTCCATTGCCTGCTGGGCAATCGCTGGAATAGCTGTGGTATTGAACACCACATCGGCTCCGCGCCCTTCCGTTTGCTCTTTGACAAAGGCTACCGCGTCAACAGCAGTTGGATCGAAGGTAACATCTGCCCCTAGTTGTTCCGCAAGGCTTCGCCGTTCTTCATTTAACTCGCTGACAAGTACTCGTGCTCCTTGCAGCTTTGCCAACATCACGTGCATCAACCCCATTACCCCACCGCCGATGACCAAAACATCTTGACCGAATAAGATATTCGCCCGTTCGACGCTATTGACAACACAAGCTAACGGTTCAGTGAAGGCACTATGAGTAAAAGGAACCTCCTTCGGGTATTTGTACAAGTCCTTGCTTTTAACTGCGACGTATTGAGCCATCCCCATGAAACCGGAGATACCCTCTGGATTTTGAAACGTTGAAGAGGATGCCACTTCGATACACAGGTTTTCTCTTCCAATCTTGCAATAATGACACTCGCCGCAAGCAGGAATAATGTATTTCACCACATGATCGCCAACTTGGAAGTGTGCTGGATTCACAGCAGAACCAATTTCTGCCACTTCCCCGCTAAATTCATGACCGCCGATTCGGGGAAAGGAATAGACCGTATCCCCCAGATAATCGCGAATATCATTGGTACATAAGCCATTGCTGCGAACCTTCATTAAGACTTCATCTTTTTCAATCACAGGTGTCGGCAGCTCTTGAATTTTCAACTGCTTAACCCCGATTTCTACTATTGCTTTCATCTAAAAATCTCCTGTCTAGCCTAAAATTCCTAAGAAACCAGTGACAATACCCACCACTACAATCAAGCCGATGATCTTCAATGAAGACCAGCCGCGCTTCATCAACCAGTAAATCAACATAGTAAAGGCAAATGGCAGAATATTCGGCATTACCGCATCTAAGAATTGTTCTTGAACTTTAAAGGTGGTCGTTGAGCTAGCAATTTCCAATGCTACATGCATTTTTACATAGCTGGAAATCAGGCCGCCCATAACCATACAACCCATGATTTCTGCACCTCGCAATACTTTGTTTAAGATTCCCTTCTCGAGAAAATCCATCACAGCATCTGCACCGGCTCGATACCCAAACATGAAGTTGGCATAGCTCATACCCCAAGCAATGGCAATAATGGCTACCGCATAAATAATGGAACCCCAGATAGTTCCTTTTAGTGTTAAGTCAATGGTGATAGCTAACAAAATCGGGATTAATACCCCTTGGAAAATCGTATCACCAATCCCTGATAATGGACCCATCAAGGAAGTTTTCAAACTAGTAATAAATTCGCTGGGAATCGCTACACCCTTCGCTTTTTGTTCCTCTAGGGCAATGAACATCCCAATAATACAAGAACCAAACTCGATATGAACATTGAAAAATTCAATTTCGCGTTTCATCATTTCTTTTTTCTTTTCTGGATCATCATTGTATAGGCGTTTGGAGATCGGTACAAATACGTGTGCAACAGCCTGTCCCATCATGCGTTCGTAGTTGTAACAAGTTTGCGGCAAGTTTTCCCAAATCAGCCAAGAGCGGAATAAATCCTTTTTGCGAATCAAGCTTCCTTCAACCTCTTTACTCATAGATTTCATCCTCCTCTGAATCAGATTTATGGCTTGTTGCCTGTACGTAAATAAGTGCTGCTAATCCTGCGATCACACCCAACGGTAATAGGTCTAAACCAGAATAAGTTGCTAAAATAAAACCTAAGAATAAGAACACACGTGCTTCACCTTTGAAGATGTATTGCAAGGTAATCGCTACCCCAAGAGCCGGCATCATACCACCAATAACGGTAAATATTGTCAGTGCAGTACCACTTAATGCTTCAATAAAACCTGAGATGTAACTAGCACCAAAGTATGCAGCTAATCCGCAGGGAATAATTGTCATCAACGCAGTCATCAACTGTGGAAACAATACATTGGCACGCCATATCTTGTGGTACTCACCTTTTTCAATATAGTTGTCTGCCACGTGAACAAATACAGAACCAAAAGTCATCCGACCATACCAGACAATCGTTCCTAACAAGCCGATCGGTACAGCTACTGATAGAGCTGTTTTAGCATCTAGACCACCAGTAATAGCAAACGCTGTTCCTAAAATACCAGCCAGTGCCATATCTGCTGGCATCGATCCACCGGCAGAGATAAAGCCTAAATACACTAAGTTAATCGAAGCACCCGTCATCGCCCCCATTAACGGATCGCCTAAAATAATACCTGTTACCAATCCACAAACTAACGGACGCTGCAGCGACCATAACCCAACAAACGGCAGGTTCCCGATAGCCAGGAAATACACTACCCCACATAAAAATGCTTGAAAGACAGACATACATTTTTCCTCCTTTTTTATAAATTACAATAAGTTCGTAATTTCAATTAATCGTTGTTCTGGTACTAGCTGATAAAAGACATGTACGCCTTTGTCTACCATTTGACGAATTGCTTCTACTTCGGCCTCATCACAGGCAACGTTTTTTATGAATGGTTTGCGTTCATCGCGGATACCCATTCCACCGAGATTTACCTGCGGCAGCTCGATACCACCTTCAACTAGCTTGGCATAAGTAATCGGTGTTTTAGTCAGCAATAAGCAGCGTTCCTTCTCATTGAAAGGTTTCTTCAATTCTTCGATTCCCTCTGCAGTGGTAAAAGCGTCCACGCGAACCTTGGTAGGTGCCAGCGCTTTCAAAATACGTTTTTGGAAGGGGTCGCTGGCTACGACATCATCGATGATCACAATATGGTTGATACTATAAGTTGGCGTCCATGCAGTTACTACCTCCCCGTGAATCAATCGATCATCTACTCGTGCAAATACAATATTTTTCATATTTCTCGCTCCTTACATATTGGTTGTTTTTATACTAGTGCTGTTGCTAAAAAATGAACGGCTACTCCTCCAGATTAACTCCTAAATAGTTATTCACATCAATGAAGGTTTCTGGTGCCTGGGATAAAAGTTTAGTTGAAATATCTTCAGCCGTCATTTCGTCGTTCATCCGAATCATAAAGGCCTCCAACACCATCGGCAAATTCATTCCAGTGATATGGCGAATTGGGTAGTCTCCCATCAGTGCAACCACTGCATTAAAGGGACTGCCGCTGAACAAATCGGTAAAACAGATAATGTCTTCTTTCCCGCCAAATTCTTCAATTGCTTGTTTTATCTGATCCTTTAATCCCCCAATATCGTCAGTGGGATACAGCCCAAAAGCTTTGGCATCGGATTGTTCGCCAACAATCATTTGGGCGCTGCCCAGAATACTTTTGGCCAGATCTCCATGAGATACAAATATATATTTCATTCTCCATCCTCCTATTTTTTAAATATATTCATCCAACAATTGTGAAAGGTTTTCCTTGAAATTATCAAAGGTAGGATCTTTTACCAACCGATCAACAAATCCTTTTTCTTGAATAATCTTTCCAAGATAATTCCACAACTGAAAAACTTTTGCATTATTTTTCTCAATGGCCACCAGCATGACCAATCGAACCTTATTCCCGTCAGTGTCCCAGATTAGCTCGTCCTCCAGCAAAATCACTGATACAAAAGTTTCTGCCATTATAGGATTGATCGGATGCGGCAGGGCAATACCATTACCAAAATAACTGCTGCCTAGACCCTCTCTCAAATCCACTGCTTCTCTTAGCTGGAATACTTTATCATTGACTTTGGTGACTGAGCTTGAACAAATCTTGTCCAACACCTCTTTTTTGCTTAAAAATTTCCCATATTGGAAGAGTTGTTCATCAAATAAATTAACGATCTCAAATTTGTCATTAAATCCGTCAATCGCTAGCTTAATTTTGGAATATTCAGCTTCGCTAGGAAAGAAACTAATCAATATAGCACCCATTTGTTCAGTCAGCTCTGTTTGTTCAGTTGTAAAGATGACGTCGTAATCTTCCACGTCGATCGAACCGATTTCATGGGTATTTAATAAGGTCAAAATCACAATTTCATTTGCAAACCAAGTCGCAAACCGTTGCCTTAACAAGACACTTTCACTGCGCTTTAGGCTTGTAATAATCAAAATTCGTTTTTTTCCTGAAATGTCATTGTACTTAGCCAGATATTGGTTAAAATAAATCGCCAGATAAGCAATCTCGCCTTCTTGAATTCGTTTATCCACCGTCTCTTGCAGCAGCAAGCACATATAGGCTGCAATGTCGAAGCCTAATGGAAACGACTGCTTGATATGATCCAACAACTGGTTTTCGTTTTGAATATTGTACTCAATCCGGGTCAATAAAGGCATCAGATGCAGAGCTAACGAAATTCGTAAATCAATTTCCTGTGTAAAATCAATGTCAAATTTCTCATTAATTTCCTTTAGAGAATATAGAATAAACGTATTGACCTCTTCAGAGATGTAATCATCGTTCTCGTAGTCGCTTTTGCCTTTGATATAAATGGCTAGATTGACAATTTCTGATTGCGATATCGTGAAGGGAAAGCGTTCAGCTAGTCGGAAAAAGATTTCCTTTGAGACTTCAATTTCCGATTCAAAATCTCCTGTTTGATCGATTTCCCTTGATCCCACATAGAAACCACTCTTCATTCGCTTAATCGCCATCTCAATGTGAACAATCAAGTTCTGAAACAATGTCTCGGAAATGTGAAAATGATGCTTTAATAGAACACTTACTAAAATTTTTTCAATTCCCTGACGAAGCTTGTCGTAGCTGGACAAATTTTCTTGCTCTTGATGAATCCCAATATGACCAAGCTTCAGCAAGCATTTTCGCTTGTTGTACTCCGTGCCGACAATTACGACACCAGCATTTCTTTTTCGTTCAATTACCAGCTGATAGCCTTCCAGTACTTTGTCCGCCTCTTTCAAGTCTGAATTAAGAGTAGATGGAGCAATGAACAACTGGTCCAGCAGAACCTGCCGACTGATGGGTCCTCGCTGATGCAACAGTAAAACACACAATTTCCGGACACGATCTGACTGATTTTGTTCAACCAGACCGTTGCTTTTATCCAGCTCCTCTTGATAGGCAAGCTGGTCATTGATGATCAGCTTACTCCCTTTAGAAGATACCGAAACGAGCTCTGCATGGTCTTTTGCAGTCAAGTATTCTCGAACACTCTTAATATCCGATTGGATCGTACGCATACTTACATTAAATTTAGTAACAAAGTAATCAGCAGTTAAAAAAGAGGGGCTGTGTTTTTCGAATTCTTTTAAGATTGCTTCTTGGCGCTTATTCAACACGTTGGTTCCCCTCCCTATTTCTTACATTTATTTCCCGTTTACTTCCGCGATAATCGCTTTAACACGCTCTTCCACGTTTATAATGGCGTCTTTTGACAGAGACATGATGTCAAACTCATTATGATTTTGTTCATAGGCTTGACCAAATGTTCGAATGAAGGCTTGTCTAAGATCAGAACCGTAATTTACCTTAATCAGATTCTGTTCCTTAGCTCTTCTAACTTGGTCAAAGGGAATGCCTGATCCGCCGTGTAAGACTAAAGGAACTGATGACAGCTTTGCGATTTTCTCCAATAATGGGAAGTCTAGGTTTGGAGTTAAATCCATACCATGAACATTACCGATGGCAACCGCAAGCAGATCACAATTGGTTCGTTCCACAAACTCTTGGATATCTTCCGGATTTGTTTTATCATCACCTTCTGATACATGATCGTCTTCTTTACCGCTAATCGCTCCCAACTCTGCTTCTACTGGAATACCGTAGAAGTGACAGTATTCAACCGTCCG
This sequence comes from Candidatus Enterococcus ferrettii, assembly GCF_017377655.1. Lineage (GTDB taxonomy): Bacteria > Bacillota > Bacilli > Lactobacillales > Enterococcaceae > Enterococcus_A > Enterococcus_A ferrettii. The sequence goes on along the minus strand of NZ_JAFREL010000002.1, from coordinate 2,434 downwards.
TTTAACTTCTTCGATGTTTTCTTCAAAAGGCAAATGAGAAGCATCTACCATAATAGAGGTAAAACCAGCCTCGATACAGGCCTTCACATCTTCAAAGCTTTTCCCGTGATCCAAATGCAGAGCTATTGGCGTTGAGAAATCCTGCATGACTGATTTCACCATATCAGCGATGATTTTCGGGCTGGAAAGCTTCAGGTTACTAGAAGAAATAGCAATATATCCGCCCAAACCGGTTGATTGATAGCCTTTAATAATTGCGGCTGTTAATTCGTAGTTTGTAGTATTAAAGGCTGGTAATACTAAGCCTTTCTCCTTGGCATAATCCATTAACTTGTAGCCGTTCACTAATTGCATTGTTTTTCCTTCTTTCTCTCTTGCTGAATCCATCATAGCTTGAAAAAGAAAGCAATAGGGTTGATCTTTTTGCAAGGTATATCCTGCAATCTTTACTTGTTGCAGTAGTTGTCTTGCAGGAATGATCCTTTGCAGTGAATGGTTTAAGTGATAAGAAAGGCTTTATTTCAAAGCCACCTTTGCTACGGTTTAGGACGAATCTTTGTTTCAATCATGAAGTCTTTTTAGTACTAACGACAAATTGCATGAACCTTCCTGCAATTCTTTGTTAGCAGCCAACTATTCTTTGGCTGCTGATATTGCTAAATGTTTAAGCGCGCTCTTTTTCAACTTGCTTTCATTACTTATTACTATTAGTATAACGAATTTGCTGGTGTCATATTGTCCAAATTAAAAAAAACAAAATCCTTCTAGCGAGTAAAAAGAAAAAACTGAACGAATCCTGTTTACCATTTCTGATAAAATGAGATTGTCCAGCTTTATTGTGTGATCCTCTATCCTCAGCTAAAGAAAATAGCCTTTATCCTAGGTAATCGGTGCTACATTTCTTATGCTAAAAATAAGTCTCCCTCGGTGAATTTGGGTAAATAGCTAGTGCAGTAATCAGCTATCCTTTTAATGATTTTTTGAGATCATTGCCTCAAGCGATTGTACATAGCTCTCTTGAAGCTGTTTTGGGTATTCAATAACTAAATGCTTCCCATAGGAAATCAAATAATGAACCATATAGTCAAGTTCTTCTTGGTTGTATCCTCCTGTTAAATAGGAAACACCTTCGTGCTCCTCCAACAACATATTTGGATAATGATGTTTTAGAAACAATTCTTTTCCAAAAGGACTTAATCGGCAACGAAAAGAAATATCTTGAAAGTTTTTTTCATAATACTCTTGAAACGCTCGCAACTCCTGAAGTGTGTGTTTGTTCAGCATTTTCGATAATTTTGATTTCTTCCATGTAATCGCACCGGTAAGTTCCCCACTGTTTATTTGTCACATCAAGAGCACTGCAAAACCAAATTCCTTCTCGATAGAAAAGCTCTGCAATTTGCAGCAAGACTTCTCTAGTATGGTACTGTTTGTAAAGTAACTGTACTCTCTTTTCTTCTAAAATCGATTGCATAATAACTGCAAGAGAGTCCACGTATTTAATCGGAGCAATTCCGTAAAATTTTACAACCTCAAGTAATTTATTGACTTTTGTTTGTTGACTCTCTGGAAGCGTCGCAAGTAATTTTTGACGAATATGCACATAGGATTTTTCAAAAGGTGTACTGGGGAGAGGAAGGCCTGATTAATAATTTGATAGCCCCCATAACTTCCCAATTCTGTATAAAAAGGAAGACCCAATTTTTCTAGATCTTCAATATCTCTAAGAGCTGTTCTTCTTGAAATCTGAAATTCCATCATTAAATCTTTAATCTTAAACTGTTGCTTATCTTTTAGAAAAATTAATTCTTGGTTTAGTCGTTCTGATTTTTTCAAGCTGAACCCTCCAGAAGATTTAATAGTGCCATATTTTGACACCTTATAATGCTAAACTTATTGTACAAAGCAGGAAAGGAAGCCTATCAATGAAAACCTTACTAATTAATGCCCATCCAGATTATACTAATTCTAGTCATTTTTCAAACCAACTACAAAAAAAGTTTGTGCAACTTTTTGAAAAAAGATTCCCAATTGAAGAATTAACGATTTTAACTCTCTATGAATCCGATATTCCGCGAATTGAACATGGGGAACTATTAAGCGTATGGAACAAACAAGAGGCAAACGAAAAATTGTCGGAGTCTGAACTTAAAATTGCGGTACAATCAGCAAAATTATTAGAGCAGCTTAAGGAGCACCATCGCCTTGTGATTATTACACCGCTGCATAATTTTAACAGAATTTCAGGCAGAAGTCGCCCATCCTCTATAGGTGGGTGATGAATGCCGTTTTTTGTTTAGGAGGACGGTGAACTAAAAAACGACAAAAAGCTATTGCTACGCTATTCTTCGCATGATATAATTACCTAAAGGAACGTACGTTCGTGTCTTCAGAACTGACAAAAAGGGTGGATATCATGGAACAACTAAAAGCG
>NZ_JAFREL010000019.1 GCF_017377655.1 Candidatus Enterococcus ferrettii | reverse complement strand
TGAATTAATTATAGAATATGTGCTTGGAATACGCAATATCTTTTAAAAAAATAATTAATCTGAATCGTTTTATTTATTATTGGAAAAAGAAGAAATAAAGAATGGCGGTAGAATAGGGTTCTCTATTTACCGTCAAAAATTCCGTCATTCTATAGAAAGGAAATTATTTATGCGCAGAGGAGAAAATATCTATCGAAGAAAGGACAAACGTTGGGAAGGCCGCTATTCTGTTGGCAAAAAAGCAAATGGAAAACGGAAATACCGGTCAGTATACGGCAAATCCCTTCAAGAAGTCCGACAAAAATTGTATCCACTGAAGCTCAAGTACCAATTGATTCAGGAAACTCAAGGCGGGGCATGTATCTTAGTAGAAGAATGGGGGCAACGTTGGCTCCATGAGGTAGAAGAACACGTCAAGCAATCGACCCATGCCAATTACAAGCACAAATTAGCGCGTTACGTCTTACCAGTTATTGGAAACTACGCACTGAATGAGCTGGACGAAGCAGCTGGTCTAGAGCTGTTGGAGTCATTAAAAGCACGGGAGCTTAAGGCTTCGACGATTCAAGTCATTTTCCGAATTGTCAATCAGTGCATTCATTCTGCCATTGCCAAGAATCTTTTGAAGTCTGCCCCTTTTGCGTCAGTAAAACTGCCAAAGGCAGTAAAAAATAAACACCAGGCCTTAACAAAAAAAGAACAAAAGTCATTAGAGACCGTTGCCTTAACAGAAAAAACCAGTAAAGGATTGCCGATCCTGCTGGCCCTGCATGCCGGCTTACGAATTGGCGAGGCCTCAGCGTTGGCTTGGCAGGACATTAATTTTGATGACAATACCATTCATGTTCATTCGACCTTCCAGCGCGTTTTTTGTGTTTTGGACAAAGAAAGTAAAACGGAGTTAATTCATACTAGCTCTAAAACTGACGCTTCTGCTCGGTACATTCCCATGAGTGGTCTGTTACGAGAAGTTCTGTTGAAGCATCAAGCAGAATCAACTGGAGAATTTGTCTTTTCAACCAAAGAAACCCCGGCTGAGCCAAGGCTACTGACCTATCATTTTCACAAGCTGCGGAGTAAAGCCAAGTTGGAACATATCCATTTCCATCAGCTGCGCCATACGTTTGCGACTCGCTGCATCGAGAGCAAAGGGGATATCAAGAGTGTCAGTCAGCTCATGGGCCATAGCTCAGCGAAGTTAACGTTAGACACCTATACTGATTCAATGCTGGAGCAACGAATCAAGGTGGTCAAACAGATGGAACGAGCCATCAGCTAATAGCTAAAACTTACAAAAAGTAAGCTTAATAGTTATTGGGAGGTCTTTTTTTGCTTTTTTCTAAGAAAGCGCTTGCTTAACGTAAGTTAGAACGTTCGGTGCAAAATAGAAATTCTTCAAGGAATTTTTCAATCAATAGCGCTGAAAATGAAGAGTTTTGACGAAAATATTCTCTCATTATTTATTAATTTTTCTTCATTTTATTTTTCACAAACTTTTTAAACCGTCAAAAACCGTCAAATGGCGGTTTTTTATTGTCTCTATAGGATTTTTAGCGGGTTTTCGTGGTCTTGTTAAAACCAGGATATAAATTTCGCGAGTTACGAGGGGTAATCAGTGACTAAATGAATCGATTTTTCCGGTTAAAAATGGCGTTAAAACAAGTGATACGACCATTTTCTTTATTTATTTCATTGTTAAGTAGTAATAAATTAAGTTGTTACAGATAGTCAGGAGGGAACAAAATGGAGATTCACAGACGCCATCCGCTAGTGGAAGCATTTCATTACGATCGTATCCAGGAAGATACAGAGGAACAGCACCTCAATCTAAGTATCCTTCCTTTGGAAACAGAACAGCCAGAATCAATGGGACACCAAACAAGTACAGTGGGCACCCGATTAGATTTCTCATTAACGGTTAAGAAATTTAAGATTTCAGGCGGCATTACTCAAATTAATCACATAAAAAATAAACAGGTTGAAACCCAGGAAGACTTGACCGAGGCTGAAATTGCCGAATTAGCCACCCCCTTATTAGCGCTTGTGCAACGATTAACGTACGAAGTCAGTGAAATTGCCTTAAATGGGCCAGGGACTTCGTTAGATTTTACCCAAGTCAGTGATCCAGATTTACCTATAAATAAGTTCAGTATATAGAAAGCACACCGGTTGTTCAAGCAACCAAGGGATAGGAGAGGAAAGAGTTGAAAAGAAGGAACAAATATCAACGAATGTGGGAACAGGAAGTCTTTCGATCTCGCAGCAAACATCCAGCACTAAGGAAAGGGATTATTGGCACCACTACCTTGTTGGGGTCCGCTTCAATTGCCATAAACAGTACCTCTGTGTTGGCTCATGCAGCAGAGGAAGTTGTATCGACAGAGAATAAAGCGACTAATGCGGCGGCACCAAACAGCGGTTCTATTACCTTCAGTTCAAGTGAATCAATCAAAACGGAAAAAGATACACCGGCTGTTTCTCAAGCAGAACCGACTGAGAAAGCGGAACAGAGCATAGAAGAACCAGCAATTGTATCTGATAAAGAGGAAGCAGTGGCATCGGAACAGGAAGACGAAAAGGATTTAACACCAACTAACACTACTAATTCCACTCAAGCTTCAGAAATAAATGAGAAAGAGAAAAGCTCTGACGCAGAGAAAGAAACCTTGATTTCGGAAACGGAAGAATTACCAACAAGTAGTGCAGGTGATGAAGAGGAGATGCCACTCCCTGATCCAGGTGAGGAAGAAGAAATACTGGCTCCTACTCCTAAACCAGAAGAGAAACCAGCACCAAAACCTGAACCAGAAAAACCAAAGCCAGAACCTGAACAGGAAGTTCCAGCCCCTGAACAGACAAAACCAGCTGAACCAGAAAAGGAAGTACCCATTCCTGAAACGGAGTTTGAAGTCATTTATGTGCAACAGCCTGCACAACAATCAGTTCAAGAACCAGTAACTGAACCGATTGTTGTGCACTCACCAGAAAATATAGTGCCCGTTGGTCCAAAACAGACTACACCCAGTCATGGTTCCATCAAGTTCGATCGGAATGTGACAACAACAGAGTTTATTGAAGAAATCGGCGAAGCAGCGAGAGAAGTCGGGCAAGAACATGACTTGTATGCTTCCGTCATGATCGCCCAAGCCATTTTAGAATCCGGTTCGGGTGGCAGTCAGTTAGCGCAAGCGCCGAACTATAATTTGTTCGGTATTAAAGGGGAACATGAAGGCAAGAGTGTTAGCTTTGCGACCCAAGAAGACATGGGTGGCGGCAATATGACAACCATCCAAGCCAGCTTCAGAGCCTACGACGATTACGAAGATTGTTTTGAAGATTACGCTGAATTGTTGAAAGAAGGCATTTCCGGCAACCCTGATTTTTATAAAGGAGCTTGGAAAACTACCACAGAAAATTATGAAGAGGCCACGGCTTTCTTAACAGGCAAGTATGCGACGGATACTTCTTACAACAAGAAACTAAACGGCTTGATCGAAACCTATAACTTAACCCAATACGATCATCCAGAGGAAGAAGCGGAAGCCACCAACCAGGTCGCTTCATCAGGGTATTTACTTCCATTAAATGATTTTGTCGTTTCCAGCTCATTCGGAATGCGCGGCAGTGAGTTCCATCGCGGGATTGATTTAGCTGCAGGTGAAGGCATGCCAATCTTCGCTAGTAAGAGTGGAACAGTCCTAATCGCAGAGTATCACTATTCGTGGGGCAATTATGTCGTGATCCAACACGAAAATGGTGAAACAACTTTGTATGCCCATCAACGCAACTTCGCAGTCAATGCAGGCGAACGCGTGGAACAGGGACAAACAATTGGGTTTGT
>NZ_JAFREL010000018.1 GCF_017377655.1 Candidatus Enterococcus ferrettii | reverse complement strand
TGAATTAATTATAGAATATGCGCTTAGAATACGCAATATCTTTTAAAAAAATAATTAATCTGAATCGTTTTATTTATTATTGGAAAAAGAAGAAATAAAGAATGGCGGTAGAACAGGGTTCTCTATTTACCGTCAAAAATTCCGTCGTTCTATAGAAAGGAAATTATTTATGCGCAGAGGAGAAAATATCTATCGAAGAAAGGACAAACGTTGGGAAGGCCGCTATTCTGTTGGCAAAAAAGCGAATGGAAAACGGAAATACCGCTCGGTATACGGGAAGACCCTCCAAGAAGTCCGCCAGAAATTGTATCCATTGAAGCTAAAGTACCAATTGATTCAGGAAACGCAGGGAGGAGCGTGCCTCCTATTAGAAGAATGGGGACAGCGCTGGCTCTATGAGGCAGAAGAGCACGTGAAGCAATCAACCTATGCCAACTACAAGCACAAATTGACGCATTACGTCTTGCCAGTTATCGGTAATTATGCGTTGAATGAACTGGATGAAGCGGCTGGTCTAAAGTTGTTGGAGTCATTAAAAGCGCAGGAACTTAAGGCTTCGACGATTCAAGTCATTTTCCGAATTGTCAATCAGTGCATTCATTCTGCCATTGCGAAGAATCTTTTGAAGTCTGCCCCTTTTGCGTCAGTAAAACTGCCAAAGGCAGTGAAAAATAAACACCAGGCCTTAACGAAAAAAGAACAAAAGTCATTAGAGACCGTTGCTTTAACAGAAAACCCCAGTAAAGGATTGCCGATCCTGCTGGCCCTGCATGCCGGCTTACGAATTGGCGAAGCCTCAGCTTTGGCTTGGCAGGACATTAATTTTGATGACAATACCATTCATGTCCATTCAACCTTTCAACGCGTCTTTTGTGTCTTAGATAAAGAGAGTAAAACAGAGCTGATTCATACTAGCTCCAAAACAGAAGCTTCTGCTCGGTACATTCCTATGAGTGGTCTGTTACGGGAAGTTCTGTTGAAGCACAAAGCAGAATCAACTGGAGAATTTGTCTTTTCAACCAAAGAAAACCCGGCAGAGCCGCGTCTATTGACCTATCACTTTCATAAGCTGCGGAGTAAAGCGAAACTGGAACACATCCATTTCCATCAGCTGCGCCATACGTTTGCGACCCGTTGCATCGAGAGCAAAGGGGATATCAAAAGTGTTAGCCAGCTCATGGGCCACAGCTCAGCGAAGTTAACGTTAGACACCTATACTGATTCGATGCTGGAGCAACGAATCAAGGTGGTCAAACAGATGGAACGTGCCATCAGCTAATAGCTTAAACTTACAAAAAGTAAGTATTTTAGTTATTGGGTAACTCCTTTTTTATTTTTAAAGAAAGCGCTTACTTTGATGGGTGTAGATGTCTGTCTTATTAAAACGTGATTCCCTGAAGAATCGTTTCAAGGATCAACGCAATAAATTGAAAAATTAATCCGAAATATTCTCTCATTATTTATTAATTTTCCTTCATTTTATTTTTCACAAACTTTTTAAACCGTCAAAAACCGTCAACTGGCGGTTTTTTATTGTCTTCATAGGATTGTTCGCTGGTTCTCTTGGTCTTGTTAAAACCAAGAAATAAATTTCATGAGTTAAGAGGGGCAATCAGTGATTAAATGAATCGATTTTTCCAATTAAAAATGGCGTTAAAGCAATTGATGCGACCATTTTTCTTTATTTATTTCATTGTTAAGTAGTAATAAATTAAGTTGTTACAGATAGTCAGGAGGGAACAAAATGGAGATTCACAGACGCCACCCGCTAGTGGAAGCATTTCATTACGATCGCATCCAAGAAGATACAGAGGAACAGCTCCTCAATCTAAGTATTCTTCCTTTGGAAACGGAACATCCAGAATCACTCGAACACCACACAAGTACAGTGGGCACCCGATTAGATTTCTCATTAACAGTTAAGAAATTTAAGATTTCAGGCGGCATCACTCAAATTAATCACATAAAAAATAAACAGGTTGAAACCCAGGAAGACCTGACCGAGGCTGAAATTGCGGAATTAGCCACCCCCTTATTAGCGCTTGTGCAACGGTTAACGTATGAAGTCAGTGAAATCGCCTTAAATGAGCCAGGGACTTCATTTGATTTTACTCAAGTCGGTAATCCAGATTTACCTATAAATAAGTTAAGTATATAGAAAGCACCCCGGTTGTTCAAGCAACCAATGGAGATGGATAGGAGAGGAAAGAGTTGAAAAGAAGGCAAAGGTATCAGCGAATGTGGGAACAGGAAGTCTTTCGATCACGCAGTAAACATCCGACACTAAGGAAAGGGATTATTGGAACCACAACCTTGTTGGGGTCAGCTTCAATTGCTATAAACAGTACTTCTGTGTTGGCTCATGCAGCAGAGGAAGTTGTATCGACAGAGAATAAAGCGACTATTGAAGCGGCACCAAACAGCGGTTCTATTACGTTCAGTTCAAGTGAATCAATCAAAACGGAAAAGGATCCAACAGCTGTTTCCCAAGCAGAACCGACTGAGAAAGTGGAACAGAGTATTGAAGAACCAGCAACATCGGAACAGGAAGACGAAAAGGATTTAACACCAACTAACACTACTGTTTCCACTCAAGTTTCAGAAATAAATAAAAAAGTAGAAAGCTCTGATGCAGAGAAAGCCCCCGTAATTTCGGAAACGGAAGAATTACCAACAAGTATTGCAGGTGAGGAAGACGAAATGCCATTACCTGATCCTGGTCAACAGGAGAGGCCCACACCAAATCCTGGAAATGAGGTTGAAACACCTACTCCTGATTCAGGTGATGAAGAAGAAATACCGGCTCCTACTCCTAAACCAGAAGAGAAACCAGCACCAAAACCTGAACAGGAAGTTCCAGTCCCTGAACAGACAAAACCAGCTGAACCAGAAAAGGAAGTACCCCTTCCCGAATCGGAGTTTGAAGTAATTTATGTGCAACAGCCTGAACAACAAATGATCCAAGAGCCAATAGTTGAACCGATTGTTGTGCACTCCCCTGAAAATATAGTGTCCGTTGGTCCACAGAAGACGACAGTTAGTCATGGTTCAATCAAGTTCGATCGCAATTTGACCACGACAGAGTTTATTGAAGAAATCGGTGAAGCTGCGAGAGAAGTCGGGCAAGAACATGACTTGTATGCTTCGGTCATGATCGCCCAAGCCATTTTAGAATCCGGTTCTGGTGGTAGTCAATTGGCGCAAGCACCGAACTATAACTTGTTTGGCATCAAAGGATCACATGAAGGCAAGAGTGTTAGCTTTGCCACTCAAGAAGATATAGGTGGCGGTAATATGACCACCATCCAAGCCAGCTTTAGAGCCTACGATGATTATGAAGATTGCTTTGAAGATTACGCTGAATTGTTGAAAGAAGGGATTTCTGGCAACCCTGATTTTTATAAAGGAGCCTGGAAAACCACCACGGAAAATTATGAAGAAGCCACGGCTTTCTTAACAGGTAAGTATGCGACCGACACGTCTTACAACAAGAAATTAAATGGCTTGATTGAAACCTATAACTTAACCCAATACGATCATCCAAAGGAAGAAGCGGAAGCCACCAACCAGGTCGCTTCATCAGGGTATTTACTTCCATTAAATGATTTTGTCGTTTCCAGCTCATTCGGAATGCGCGGCAGTGAATTCCATCGCGGGATCGACTTAGCAGCGGGCGAAGGCATGCCAATCTTCGCTAGTAAGAGTGGAACAGTCCTAATCGCAGAGTATCACTACTCGTGGGGCAACTACATTGTGATCCAACATGACAATGGTGAAACGACTTTGTATGCCCATCAACGTAACTTCGCAGTCAATGCAGGCGAACGAGTGGAACAAGGACAAACAATTGGGTTTGT
>NZ_JAFREL010000017.1 GCF_017377655.1 Candidatus Enterococcus ferrettii | reverse complement strand
GTGTTTTGTACGGGAGCCTTATTGATATGAATAATTTTAATCTTTAGACTTCATTAATTCACTATAGTTTTCTAAACGTTTTTCGGCATCATCTACCGTTTGATTCAGCATTTCCTCTACCTCAGCTGTATCTTGTTTAATGTTATGCAGGGCAGAGAAACGTGTTTGACCTTCCAAGAAGTCATTCATCTTGCTGAAGTCAGCTTTCTTGTAGTCAATACGTAACGGATCTTTGCCTTTGTCTGCTTGACGAGGATCGAAACGATACAACTGCCAATAACCAGATTCAACAGCTTCGATTGATTCTTCAATTGATTTGCTCATACCGCCACGGATTCCGTGATTGATACAAGGTGTGTAACCGATAATAATTGAAGGACCTGGATACGTTTCGGCTTCTCGGATCGCTTTCAAGGTCTGAGCAGGGTTTGCCTCGATCGCTACTTGTGCTACATAGACATCGCGGTAAGTCATTGCAATCATGCCCAAATCTTTTTTCTTAGTCTTCTTACCACCAGCCGCAAATTTTGCAATTGCTGCTGTTGGTGTTGCTTTTGACATTTGACCGCCAGTGTTCGCATATAATTCATTATCCATTACAAAGATATTTACATCTTCGCCAGAAGCTAACACATGATCAATCCCGCTAAATCCGATATCATATGCCCAACCATCACCACCAATAATCCATTGGCTAGGTTTCGCAAACATATCTTTATCTTTCAAAATTGACTGCAAGGCCGGATCGTTTTCTTCAGAAAGAGCCGCTGCTAACTTGGCCGCCCGCTGTTGTGAGCCTTCACCTTCCAGCATATGATCGATCCAATTTTGCATCAAGGCTTTTGTATCTTCAGAACCTAAATCTTGAGCCAGTGCTTCGTGCATTTTGTTTGCTACTCGATTTCGTTTAGTTTCATTGGCAATATGCATGCCTAAACCATATTCGGCGTTGTCCTCGAACAATGAATTACTCCATGCCGGTCCACGACCATCTACATTAACTGTATAAGGTGTCGCTGGAGATGAACCACCCCAGATTGATGAGCACCCCGTCGTATTCGCAATCATCATACGATCACCGTATAATTGCGTCAATAACTTAATATAAGGTGTTTCACCACAACCTGCACACGCCCCTGAGAATTCAAGTAATGGTTGCTCAAATTGAGAACCCTTGACTGAAAACTTTTTCGCTGGGTTTTCTTTTTGTTGAAGGGTCATCGCAAAAGCCCAATTGATCGCTTGTTCTTTTTGCTCTTCATAAGACTTCATAACCAGCGCTTTTTCCTTAGCTGGACAGACCTCAGCACAAAGTCCACAACCTGTACAATCCTCCAAAGAAACTTGGATTCGGTACTTCAATCCATCTTTACCACGCATATCACGAGTGATGAAGCCTTCTGGTGCTTGCTCCATCTCTTCTTCATTCGCTAAGAATGGACGAATCGCTGCATGAGGACAAATAAACGCACACTCGTTACACATGGTACATGCTTCGGGAATCCACTCTGGAACCTCTAGAGCAATTCCGCGTTTTTCATATGCCGCAGTTCCTAATGGCATTACACCACCCAGCATACCATTTTCGATCAGGTCATTGACTGACAACTGATTGCCTTCTTGACGGTTGATTGGTTCTAAAATGTTTCGAACGTACGCAGGTTTACTTTGATCAGCTTTTGGTGCTGGACGAACTTCTAATTCAGCCCATTCAGCCGGAATCTCAACTTTTTTCAGAGCAGCAAAGGTTTCATCAATCGCCTGCCAATTCCGCTCCACTACCACTTTCGATTTTTTCCCATAAGCAGCTTCCACTTCTCCTTTTAACAAAGGCAGGAAGGTTTCACGATCCATGATATCTGTTAATTCAAAGAATGAGGTAGACATCACCGTGTTGATACGACCGCCTAAACCAATCTTTTGCGCAATATCCATCGCATTGATGATATAAAAATTAATTTGATGCTCTGCTAAATAGCGCTTAATCCGATTTGGTAAGGCTTGTTTAACTTTTGCTTCATCCCAAACCGTGTTAAGCAAGAATGTTCCGCCGTCTTTCAATCCACGCAATAAATCATATTGGTGAATATAGGCATTGTTGTGACAACCAACAAAATCGGCGCCCTCTACATTGTAGGTTGACAGGATTGGATCTTTCCCAAAACGCAAATGAGAAATGGTTACCCCTCCTGATTTTTTCGAATCATAAGAAAAGTAAGCCTGTGCAAAATAGTCAGTATTATTTCCGATTATTTTAATTGCTTGTTTGTTGGCACCCACTGTTCCGTCTGAACCTAGTCCCCAGAATTTTGCTTGGAAAGTTGTTTTAGGTGTTAAATCCAACACTTCTCTCTGAGGTAAAGACATATGAGTTACATCATCATTGATTCCGATCGTAAAACGCTGCTTCATATCCTCAACTGGCAATAATAAATGATCGTAAACAGCTACAATTTGGTCTGGTGTCACGTCTTTTGAAGCAATTCCATAGCGACCGCCAATAACGATCGGACGATTAGAATGGCGATAAAGCACACTTTGTACATCCAATAGTAAAGGCTCACCATCTGAACCCGGCTCTTTTGTGCGGTCCAGAACCGCTACTTTTTCTACCGTGGACGGTAATTTTTCCAACATATTTTCAGCTGGAAATGGACGATACAAATGCATATCAATAAAGCCGACTTTACGGCCCTGAGCATTCAAATAGTCCACCGTTTGCTGAATCGCTGGTGAAGCTGATCCCATGGTTACAATAACTTCCGTTGCTTCCGGATGACCATAATAGTTAGTTAAGTCATAATCTGTGCCACGAAGATCATTAATTTTCTGCATATATTTTTGAACAATCATCGGCATTTCATCATAATAGCGATTGACCGTTTCTCTTTGTTGAAAATGAATATCCGGATTTTGCGCAGTACCTGAAACATTTGGATGATTCGGGTTCATGCCTAGTGCACGAAACTCTTCCAAAGCTTCCCAGTTCACCATATTTTTCAAATCTTCATAATCAATGACTTCAATTTTTTGAAGCTCATGACTCGTTCTAAACCCGTCGAAAAAGTTCATAAAAGGCAACTTGCCTTCAAGACTTGCTAAATGTGCAACTGCCGAAAGATCCATTACCTCCTGAACACTGCCCTCAGCCAGCATACAAAATCCGGTTTGACGTGCAGCCATAACATCGCTGTGATCACCGAAAATACTTAATGCATTAGTAGAGACTGCCCGAGCCGCCACATGGAAAACTGTCGGCAGCAGTTCCCCCGCAATTTTAAACATATTAGGAATCATTAAAAGCAACCCTTGAGAAGCTGTATAAGTCGTTGTTAAGACCCCTGTTTTTAACGAGCCGTGTACAGTCCCAGCAGCTCCTGCCTCTGACTGCATTTCAACTACCTTAACTGGCTCGTTAAAGATATTCTTACGGCCTTGTTCTGACCATTCATCTACGATTTCCGCCATGGTCGAACTTGGTGTGATCGGATAGATTCCTGCAACTTCGGTAAACGCATAAGAAATATGAGCAGCTGCCGTATTTCCATCCATCGTTTTCATCGTTTTCATCAATTTGTCCTCCGCTCAGACCGGTTGCTCCTGCAACTTTTTATTTTGAACATAGTTATCAATTTCGTTTGCTGCAATCTTACCAGCACCCATTGCCAAAATAACGGTTGCGGCTCCGGTTACAATATCTCCACCGGCATAAACACCTGGAATAGAGGTAGCACAAGTTTCTTCGCTGGCATCAATATAGCCCCATTTATTTAAAGAAAGCTCTGGGAATGTATCTAGCAAGACTTTATTGGCCCCTTGACCAATCGCTTCAATCGCAGTATCCGCATCAATAATAAATTCGCTGCCAGGGATTACAACTGGACGTCTTCGACCAGAGTCATCAGGCTCACCAAGCTCCATTTGCACACATTTCACGGCTACTAAGTTACCGTTCTCATCACCCATATATTCAACAGGATTTGTCAGCCAGTGATAGTTTATACCTTCTTCAACCGAATGATGGTACTCTTCTTCTCGGGCTGGTAATTCTGCTAATGAGCGTCGATAAACGATGGATACATTTTCTGCACCAAGCCGTTTAGCTGAACGCGCAGCGTCCATGGCAACGTTCCCGCCACCGATAACTACAACATTTTTGGATTCCTGAACAGGTGTATCATATTTAGGAAATTGATAGCCATGCATCAAATTAATTCGCGTCAAATACTCACTAGACGAATAAACACCCTTTAAAGAAGTACCCTTAATCCCTTGGAAATTCGGTGCACCCGCTCCAACTGACAAGTAGCACGCATCAAATTCGTCCATAATCTCGTCCATCGTAATTGTTTTTCCCACAACAACATTGGTTTCAACCGCAACACCTTGTGCTTTGATTCGTTCAATTTCGTTGTTCACAATATTTTTAGGTAGACGGAATTCAGGGATACCATAAGTCAACACACCACCCGGTGCATGCAATGCTTCATAAACGATGACTTCATAACCCAATTTCGCCAAATCGCCGGCCGCAGTCAAACCTGAAGGTCCGGAGCCAATGACGGCAACTTTGCCTTTCTCCCCAGTGACCTCTTTGTATTCAATTGGTTGATCCAAGGCCCAATCGGCAACTAAACGTTCAAGCTTACCAATTGCAACTGGTTCAAATTTTTTCGAACGACCCAAGCGGCAGACCATCTCACATTGCTTTTCTTGAGGACATACTCGTCCACAGATGGCTGGTAGATTGGTATAGCGTCCCAAAACTTCATAAGCCTTTGGCATATCGCCTTCTTCAATCGCTTTAATGAATCCTGGGATATCAATCATTACCGGACAATTTTCAATACAAGGCGCGTTTTTACATTGTAAACAACGGCTTGCTTCCAACTGACCTTCTTCAAGTGTGTAGCCTAAAGCAACCTCATCGAAATTATGACAACGAATCTCAGGCGCTTGCTCTTTCATCGGTGTTTTTGTATAACTTCTTTTAGCCTTAGCCATTTTGACTCACCTGCTTTTCATAAATTTCATTGGCACGAAGCTCTTCTGGACGATATTGCTGCATCCGACTGATAAATTCATCCCAGTCTACCTCTTCACCAAGAAACTCCGGTCCATCAACACAAGCAAACTTAATGTTGTCCGCAACGGTTACTCGGCAGCCTCCACACATTCCTGTCCCGTCAATCATAATTGGGTTTAATGAAACATAAATCGGCACTTGATATTTTTGCGCCGTAATAGTACAAAACTTCATCATGATACTTGGCCCAATTGCCCATGCATTGTTGACAGTTTCCCTAGCAAAAACCTCTTCCATCGCTTGAGTAACCAGACCTTTTTGTCCAACTGATCCATCGTCAGTCATTAGAATCAATTCGTCCGAGTATTTCTCGCACTCTTCAGTTAAGATCAAAAGCTCCGCATTTTTCGCTCCTAGAACAGTAATTACGCGATTGCCCGCTTCCTTCAGGCCTTTTACAATTGGGAATAGAGCAGCAATCCCCACTCCACCACCGACTAAAAGAACTGTTCCATAGTTTTCGATGTCTGTTGGTTTTCCTAAAGGACCCACAACATCACTCAAGGATTCACCTTCCATTACAGTTGCTAATTGCGCCGTTGATTTTCCAATCACTTGAAAAATCAGGCGAACTAAGCCTGTTTCTGAATCAGTATCCACGATCGTCAAAGGAATCCGTTCCCCCTGATTATCGATCCGTAAAATGACGAATTGTCCTGGTTTTGCTTTACTGGCGATTCTTGGAGCATCGACATAAATTTCAAATTCTGTCGGTGCCAATTCTTTTCGTTTCACTACTTTAAACAAATTATCACCCCAACCTTTTCCTGAATCCCCTACGCTTCAGCTAAAGACTTAACAAGTGCTTTTAAAACTTCCTCATCTTCATCATCCGCATCGTTTTCGATCATCACTGTTTCACCAATCTTTTTAGCACCTGTTTTTGCAAAAGCTTCATCAAAATCGATAGCAGCTTGACAGAAATAATCAGGATACAACTCGCTATCTCCACTTCCAACAACTGCATATACTTTTCCAGACAAATCTTGATCCGGTAATTCTTCATAGAAATCTTCTAAATCAAAAGGTCGTTCGCCATCACCATCAGTATAAGTAGCTAATATACAAATATCTGCATCTTCATAAAAATCTGCTTCTGCATCGTCTGCTTCAACACGTTCTACTTCTACTCCAGATTCTTTTAAAACATCCTCCAAAATTTCTGAGATTCCTTCTGTGTTTCCAGTATTGCTTGCGTAAACAATTTTCGCTAATGCCATGTTTGTCATCCTTCCTTTTGTGTATGATTTTGTATCAATAATCTTTATTGAGTATTGACAAGTTTTAAAAGCGCTTTATTTAAAAAGCTAGATAACCGATAATACTGCCAGAGCAAACTTCTATTCTTGCACATCTAGTCTTCATATTTAGACTAAATAGGTGAAGTTAAACAGTTGAAAAAAATGATTAAGCTAGCAGTAAGTAATTCGTATCAAGATAATTATAACAAAAAAAAGCAGAGATTGTGGCAAAACTAGCAAATGATAATGAGAACTGTTCTCAAAGAAGCTTTTCCGTTTTATCATCATTCTGTAATGTATATGAACAGTGGTTTTATTGAATGTATTGCGTTTTTCTCGATTTTTATAAATAAGAATAGTTCTAACTCTTATGCTGTTTTATATTTAAAAAACGAATCTGTTATATACCAGAAACAACTATGTGTTCACTGTTATATAACAAAGTATTTTTAATACCGTAGGTTTACTCTATTCGTATTCAGATTAAATTGAACTAGAAATTAGAAAAGGTTTCGTTCCGACCTTCTTATCTATAAAAAAATGATCCTGTGACTATAAGAATGTCACAGGATCTAAAAAAGAATAAGCGGTGTAACCGAAGCAATCTTACGCCCCGATTCGATTTCCTCAAATGTTACGCTCCAATGGGCGAGTCTTCGAAGGTTTTCAGAAATAAAACGGATGATCGCCAAAATAGAAAAAACTGTCTTCAGAGTACTATTCTTAATGCGTTGCAGCAAAACGACTGCGTGCGCCGACATACCTGCTTAGTTCCCGTAGCTGAACGCCTAGGCACATCATCATTCACTTCAACTATTTTTTCTAATTTGGAATCAGCCTTGGAAAATCAGCTTCCGACTGTTTCCTTCAAAGGCATCTCCAAAATACAGTTCTGCGGACAGACTTCTCGACACTCACCACAGTTGGTACATAATTCTGGATCAATTACTGCCACATTATTCTCCATTTGAATCGCTTCCTGCGGACAGGCCTTCACACATCGATTGCAGGTGATACACCCCACACTACAGATTTTCCTTACGACCCCGCCTTTTTCTTGATTTGAGCAAGCAACAATCGACGTGTCTTCTGCCGGCAGCATGTTTATTAAACTTTTTGGACAGGCAGTAATACATTTTAAGCAACCGACACATTTATTGGGGTTGATTTTAGCAACTCCATCAATTATATCAATCGCATCGTAATCACATACGACTTTACAATCGCCAAAGCCCATACAACCAAAGCGGCAGGCTTGTGGTCCCCCAAAGATTTGATTAGCGCCATAACACGTTTCGGTACCAGCGTAGTCCATTTTTTTATTCGTAACTTCACAGGTCCCATTACAGCGTACAAATGCGGCAACCTTTTGAACCTCTCCAACTTCCACACCTAGGATTTCTGACAAAGCCTGACGAGTAGACAATCCGCCAGGAGTACAATTCGTTACGTCCGCTTTACCTTCCGCCATAGCTTTAGCATATCCATCACAGCCAGAAAATCCGCAGGCACCGCAATTAATTCCCGGCAATACGTCTCGCAGAGCCTCTTCTTTTTCATCTACTGGTTTATGGAAAATGATGGTCGCTACTGAGAGAATGACTCCTGCGATTAACCCCATTCCACTGACAATGCTAATAGGTATTATGATTTCAGCCATTTATTTACACCCCCTATTGGAATAGCCCTTCTGCTAAACCAGCAAATCCTAAAAACGATAAAGCAACAAGTGCTGCAGCAACTAATGTGATCGGTAGTCCTTGTAATGATTTAGGAATATCATTTCCTTCCAAACGTCCACGGACCCCTGCAAAAATCACCATAGCTACTAAAAAGCCCACCCCAGCAGCAAATGCGTTAACGATTGATTGAATGTAGGTATAGTTTTTTGAGAAGTTCAAAATAGTCACACCCAGCACCGCACAGTTAGTAGTGATCAATGGCAGATAAATTCCCAATGCATTATATAAGGGAGTCATGTACCGTTTCATTATAACCTCAACTAACTGAACTAGTGCAGCAATCGTTAAAATGAAGACGATTGTTTGCAAATAGTCTAATCCTAAAGGGACTAACAAGGAGCTGTAAATTGGATAAGTAACCAAGGTCGCTAAAACCATAACAAAAGTGACCGCTAAAGACATTCCAATTGCGGTATCCAATTTTTTTGATACGCCCAGAAAGGGACAGATTCCCAAAAATTGTGACAAAACAAAATTATCAGTTAAAATTCCCGCTACTAAAATAGTTACGAAAGTTTGCATTAACTGTCACTCTCCTTCCCTTCACAAACTGTTGTACAGGCTTCAGAAATTGGACAGGCCGAACAGTCTACTTGCTTAGTGGTACGGTCTCCTAATTTATTCGCTACCATAACTAGCATGCCAAATACGAAAAATCCCCCTGGAGGTAGCAGCATGATTGTCATTGGTGGAACAAAACCAGCAGTAATTGAAAATCCCAATAACGTACCGCTTCCAATTAATTCACGAATCCCCCCCATACAGAGAAGAGCCATTGTGAAACCAACACCCATTCCTAAACCATCCAAAGCAGAATGAACGACCGGATGATTTTTAGCATATGCTTCTGCCCGACCCAGAATAATACAATTTACTACGATCAAAGGCAAATAGATCCCCAGTGTCGCATCTAACGCAGGTGCCAATGCTTTAACCATTAATTGGACCACAGTCACAAAACCAGCAATAATCGTGATAAACGCAGGAATTCTTACCCGATCAGGAATCACTTTACGCAGAAGGGAGATCACGATATTTGAGCTAAAAAGTACGATTGTCGCTGCCACTCCCATCCCTAATCCATTCATAGCAGAGGTAGTTACTGCCAAAGTCGGACAAGTACCTAACATGAGACGCAAAACTGGATTTTCAACAATTAACCCTTTTGTAAAAATAGCAGATAGCTTTTCTTTTTCCATGGAATCTCCCCCCTTTATTTTTCTGAAGCTATTACTTGCTCAAAAAGAGCAAGAGCCTCTTCGACCGATTTTGCTACAGCCTTTGAAGATTTCGTTGCTCCAGTAACTGCTTCGACCTGATTTTCTCCCGTTGGCGTGCTTTTCACAACTTCCGGCAAACCAATCAGTCCAGAAAACTGATCAACAAATCCCTTTTTCGTTACATTTTGCCCCAAACCCGGGGTTTCATTTGAAGCATCTAAAATATCAATTCCTACAACTTTACCTTCTGAAATAGCACTCATGACACTCACATCGCTACCATATCCATAAGCATTGGTAATAAAAAGATAACCCAAAGTTTCTCCCGATGAGTCGAGAGCCTTGAAGGCTTGATTTCCCCCGGAAACTTTCACTTTCTTAAAATCATCTGCTTTAATCAGCTTGTTCATGACCTTTTGTGTTTGGGCCCATTCTTGCTCTGCGATGCGATCTTTGAATGCAGCACGTGTTCCCGCAACTGCAAAGGTAACTACCAGACAAATGATAAAGAGACAGAGTGTGTCTGAAAAGATCACGTTTGATTTTTTCATTTTGCTTTTGCCTCCTCACCAAAGACTTTCGGAATTGTAAGATTCTCAATATGAGGAACCAGGATATTCATTAATAAGATGGCATAAGAAACTCCTTCTGGAAGAGCAGCAAAAAAGCGAATCAAAATTGTGATGATCCCGCAACCTATTCCAAAAATAATCTTGCCATTCTTGGTGACAGGAGACGTGGTATAATCCGTTGCCATGAAAAAGGCTCCTAATAATAACCCGCCTGACATTATTTGATACAGCAGGTTGCCACCTAGCAAGACTGAAAGGATCGCAACAGTTCCAATAAAACAAAGCGGGATAATTGGCGATATTACTTTTCGAGCCATTAGATACCCCCCACCTATCAGCAGAGCTAATACACAGGTCTCTCCCAAACTTCCGGCCCGTATCCCTAAAAACATATCCATTAACGATGGAATTTCTTGTCCGGTCTGACGAGCAGAAAAATAGGTAGCTGAAGAAATCACATCTACCCCTGCTGCCATTCGATAATCAAATGGCGGCTGCCAAGTACTCATTTGAGAAGCAAAAGACATTAAAAGGATAATCCGTGCCGTAATTGCCGGATTAACAAAGTTTTGTCCTACCCCACCAAAGAATTCTTTTACAATTACGATCGCAATGGCTCCCCCTAAAGCAGCCATCCAAAAGGGCAACGTTACTGGCAAGTTCAACGCTAATAAAATCCCGGTAACTACTGCAGTTAGATTATGAATGGTATCTGGTCGTTTAAAAATTTTTCTAGTGACATATTCACTTAAGACACAGGCAGCCACCGTTACTAGAATCAACATAAGTGCACGAAAGCCAAAAATTATGGTTGAGGCAATGATAGCCGGAATCAAGGCAATAATCACATCTAGCATAATGCTGCGGCTGCTGCGGCCACAATGCAGGTGAGGTGAAATGGATACAGGTAATTTGTTCATTTGACTGCCTCTCTTTCCAATAATTTCGCTTGCTTCATTGACTGAACCAATTTTCGTCCCGCTGGGCAAACGTATGCACAGCACCCGCATTCCATACAGGCCGATACATTTAGCTTTTTCAAATTTTCTAGATCTTTATTCCGCGCACAACGTTCGATTTGAACCGGCAATAACGACATAGGACAAGCAGTCACACAGCGCCCACAACGAATGCACGGAGACTCTTCCGGCAGTGCTTGTGTCTCCGACAAAATAGTGATTGCATTCGTTTGCTTTGTAATGGGCAGATCAAGCGAATATTGAGCAATCCCCATCATAGGGCCTCCTAAAATCACTTTGCTGGGTTCATCAATAAACCCATTACAAAATTTTACAATTTCACTGATAGGTGTTCCGATTGGGGCAACAACATTCTTAGGTGTTGCAACATTTCCATCCACTGTAACCCTCTTTTGAATCAATGGAAGGCCAGTTTCAAGGTATTCCTGTAAACGAGAAATCGTGGAAATGTTCATGATTAAACAGCCCACTTCAGATGGAAGTTTGCCTGGTGGGATTTTGCGGCCTGTTGTTGCATAGACCAACATTTTTTCTGCTCCTTGAGGATATAGAGAAGGAATTTCCATTATATCAATGGCTGGATCAAGATCTGCCAATTCATTCAACCGATCCCTTAAAATTTGTAATCCTTTTGGTTTATTACTCTCAATCCCCACTACCCCGTGGGAAATATTCAACTGCTTCATGACTACCTGCATCCCCGCAATGATCCGTTCCGGATACTCTAAACTTTCTCGATAATCAGAAGTAATAAAGGGCTCGCATTCTGCGCCGTTAATAACCAGTGTATCGATCGGTGTCTCTTCCTTAATCGCAAGCTTTACATGCAAAGGAAAACCAGCCCCACCGATTCCTACCAACCCGCTATCTCTTGCAGCATTCAATAGGTCATCTTTAGAATTGATTTGAATAGGTGCTGGTTCTTGTGCACGCGTATACAACTCATCATTTTCGATGTGGATGGCGTCACAGGTTTGACCATTTGCTAATAAAACTGGCTTGATTCCTTTTACCTTTCCAGAAACAGAGGCATGAATTGGAGCAGACACGTACGCTTTTGAGTCACCAATTACTTGGCCGACAGTAACAATCTCTCGCGACTTAACAGTAGGCTCACACGGACCGCCAATATGCTGCTGCAAGGGAATGATAACTATTTTAGGCGGTTCTATTATAACGCTTTCATTTTCTGCTGTATTTTTATTATGAGGAACCTTCACACCTCCTTTAAATTTTGCCATTGCCTTCACTAACGTTTTCATACACAATCCTCCCTGTAATAAGAAGAGTCTCTATAGCTCTTGTCCAGCTCGTGAAACTAGTCGTTACTATCGCTGACAGATTAATAACTCTGCTTGTGAAATCATTATCAATAAACTGACTAAAAAGTTCTTTACCACGATTCTTATTTGTTATTATTATACCCTTATATAAAGCCTTTTCACAATCGATTCCAGTGAGAATCGTTCTTAGTAATGCTAAAAAAAACGATAGCCTATTCATTTTTTTCAACAAAAAAGAACAACTATCCTATTAAAATACTTAATAAAGAAATTAGTCAGCTTCCCCTGTGTCAGTGTAAACTTTCAACAATTACCCTTGTTTACCACTTTTGTAATAAACTAAAAAAAAACGATGTACTCAACTAGAAAGTTAAGTACACCGCCTTAAATTTTTTCTCAAAAATTATTCGTTTTAAACCTTTTTTAAAGCATATTTTCCAATCAGTATTTGTAAAATGAAAAAAAACTCTAGTAAAACGAAAAACAGAACGAAGCTATGCAGGAAAAATTCCTCTGGCAATACATTGATGATGGGATCGGTTGCTGGATTAAATATCCAAGCATCATTGTTAAAGAAGATTCCATGGAAGGCCACAAAGAATCGATCAAAACCCATTGCCATCACAACAGCCACAATTAAGGGGATCCCCACCGCAATTTTAAAAGGCTGAACCAACGTCCACAAGCGTTTCTGCTTAATCAAGTGCCGCAAATAGAGAAAGCTGGGAATCAAGGTAAACACAAGTACGCCATAATTTAACAGAAACAAACGCTTAACTTCATAGAAATGCAGCGCACCACTCGCTGAGACCGGAAAGTCTGGTAAAGCCAATTCCGTGATCCAAGGTGTATTCAAATAACGCATTAAATGATCGAAATTCGTTAGTAATTCCTTTTCGGATACCGTTGTATAATTCAAAAGATCTAACTGCTGGATATCCCACTGATAGAGCCAGCGGGCATTAATAGTCAACGTAATCGCCAAGGTCAACAGGGTTAACGACCAAAAAACTAATCCCACTCTTTCCCAACGCTGCCAGCTATGCATCAAAATTCCACTCATCTAAAGATTCAACCACATAAG
The DNA here is from genome assembly GCF_017377655.1 of Candidatus Enterococcus ferrettii. Taxonomy (GTDB): domain Bacteria; phylum Bacillota; class Bacilli; order Lactobacillales; family Enterococcaceae; genus Enterococcus_A; species Enterococcus_A ferrettii. Next base: position 13,204 of record NZ_JAFREL010000017.1, on the reverse strand, counting down.
TTGGCGGAACGGGTAGATTGGGAACGTCTTTCTTTTGGGTAAATCCCGAAAGAACCAGTAAAGAATCAATCCCATTGTCAATTCCAGCTCGAATATCTGTCAAGTAATTATCTCCTACCATGACCACATCCGATTTTGCCAAACCTAAAAGTTCAACAGCTTTATCCATGATAATCGCTTCAGGTTTTCCAATGTAGATTGCTTTTTGTTGAGTAGCAGTTTCTAAAAAAGCAATGACAGAGCCTGCACCAGGAAGCAGTCCCCGTTCAGTCGGGATGTTTTTATCGGAATTCGTCCCAATAAACAGTGCACCCTTTTGAATTGCTAATGTGGCCACGACAAATTTTTCATAAGTTACTTCATTATCTAAACCAACCACCACATAATCTGGTGCAGTTTCATCCCATTCAAAGCCAGCAGCTAAAATAGGATCTCGCAAGCCTAATTCGCCAATAATGTAAACTTTGTTTCCTCTATTGGCCTCCTTCATGAAGTCAATGGTTGCCAACGTCGCAGTATAGACCGTTTCTGCTGTAACGTGAATATCAAATTCATTCGCTAAGCGAGCCGCAACTGTTTCGGGTTCTTTAGTCGTATTATTAGTTAAAAAGCGAAATGGGATTCCACGCTGCTGAAGTTGTTCAACAAAACGTCGGCCAGCAGGAATCGGTTCTTTTCCACGATAAATCGTACCATCTAAATCAATCAAATAACCTTTGTATTTCATAGTTTTATTGCTCTTCTCTTTGGCGAATGACAAAACGTCCATCGTTTTCTTTTGTTTTCATCGCCGCTTCTTTTTTTGGTTTACGGTTCTTGATTACTGGTTTTTTCTTAGTATTTTCTTTGACAGGAGTCTTCTTTTCTTCAATGTGGGCTTGGTTCGTACTGCGGCGTTTTTTCCGCTTTTTACGATTGTTGTTTTGTCGCTTGACGCCCATTCGTTCAATGACGAAATACGCACAGCCAAAGTTGCAATATTCATATAAGTAATCTTCTAATGTATCAATACGTTGTTCAGCATTGCTTTTTCGATCATCTACTCGGAAAAATCCTTTTAAACGTAGTTGATCGTAACCCCAATCGCCGACAATATAATCATAACGAGAGAGCACCTCGCTAAAGCGTTCACCTAATCGTTCTGCATCAAAGCCTTCGCGATAGTCTACCGCTATCCGGTATTGGCGTTCACCGATTAATAGGTTTGTCTCATCTACTCTTATGACAAGCTCACCTTTTTTCTTCTCTTCAGCGGGGGCCTCGACGATTTCTTCCAACGCTTCTGCCACTTCATCGGTCACAGTTTTATTTTCTTTAGTTGTCATCGTTTCACCACCTGTTTGCTATTATACCTTGTTTTCATTGGATTGGGTAGTGAGCTTTTAGATAGTCCCCCAATACACTGCGAATAAATTCAGGGAATAAAAACTCAGCAGTCCCAGCAATTTCAATTGTCGGAAAGAATGGCAGGAACATATAGTGATCCACCGTTGCAATCGTGTAATTTGCCGTTGGATCGATTGGCTCACCTAGCCAGCAGACCTGGTGGTTAACCGCATCGAAGGATATGCCTTCATACACCAAATGTCCAAAGACCTTCCCGCGGAAACCCATGCCGATTACTGGGAAGTTAATTAGAAAATGACGGTTCTTTTCCATTTCCAAAATTAAGCGGACCAGTTCATTCCCCGTCAGAGTCACTCGAATCAAATGCATCGGATGTGGCAACGTAGTATGAAGCTGATCTTGATTCACAACTCCGGCAGGAATATCGCTTAAAAAGAGACCCGAATTCAAAATAGCGACGTCAGTCTCAGCCTTTTCTTTTACTGCATGCAAGGTATACTCAATCATCGGGTGTTTCCCATGAATATCCACACTCATGGAAAACGGCAGATCGGCTACCATCTTCTCAGAAAGCAATTGATGGCCTTCCGTTAAATACCCGGTAATTTCTGCTTGATCCTCTGGCAGCTCCAACATTTTATCAGTCGCATAAGTGTGAGCAGAAGTTCGCACGATCTGATGTTCATCATCCAGATAGATGTGCACCTCTCCAACATAATAACCATACTTACCTGCTGCAGCCACCTGAACATTGCCAATCTTTTCGCCCTGTTCAAATAAATGATGCGTATGGGATCCTAAGATCACATCAATCTCAGGATGTGCCCGAGCAATGGAACGATCCGCACTTATGCCCAAATGACTCATCAATACCAGTACATCCACCTGCGATCGCAGCTGTGCAATCAAATCCGGCATCATATCCTCCACCTGGCGAATATCCCATCCATTCGGATTGTAAGTTAGTGGAAAGGGAGCGGTAAAGGCAATCAGCCCTACCTTTGTTCCATTTTCTGTCGTAATGATCTTGTAAACCTTTGACCACTCTGGGGCTTGCAGCGTAGGTTTATCAAATAAATTATCTAGAATCACATCAAAATTGGTATCATCGTACAAATGATTCAAGTCGTCTTTGGAATTCCCAACTCCTTCATTATTACCGATTGTTGCCGCATCATAGCCGATTTGATTCATTAATTCAACATTGGCTTGTCCATTGGTAGCCTCCGTCAAGGGATGCCAGCGATCAACAAAATCCCCAAGATCAACTGTTATAACCGCCTGATTGTTATGCTGATCCTCTTGTTGACGCGCTTGCAAAAAACGTCGAATCTTAGGCCAATTTTCCAGATGAGAATGTAAATCGTTCGTATGTAAAAGAATAATTTTTTCCATAATTTCGCTTCTCTCTTACCGCTTTTTATTGGTTCTATAGTACCATAATCGTACGATAATTATTGAACAGGAGGCACTTATTCCATGAAATTTGATACTTCTTTAGGCACTCTGTGGTTAGATGCTAACGAACATGCGTTAACTACTGTTTCCTACACTAAGATTTCTGAATCAAAGACGGCAAATCCAGCCATACTTGAACAAGCAAAAGAAGAAATTCTGCAGTTTCTTGATGGCCAACTAACCGCCTTCACTGTACCTTATGAATTTATTTACGGTACTTCCTTTCAACAAGAAGTTTGGCATGCCCTTGCCCAAATTCCTTATGGCAAAACCTGCTGCTATCAGGATATCGCGGAACAAATCCAACGACCAAAAGCGGTTCGTGCAATCGGCCAAGCCAATCGAAAAAATCCCTTACCGATTATTATCCCCTGCCATCGAGTCATCGGAAAGGGAGGCCAACTCACTGGCTACTCCGGATCAAGTGCAGAAGGCCTAGCTATTAAGCAGCAGCTGCTAACAGTTGAGCAGAATGAATAAAAAAACGAATTACATTAGGACAGCTTTTCATCCCTAGATAGGATGGAGCGAGCTGGTACTAATTGTAATTCGTTTTTTCTATCAAGATACTGTGTAAAATAAAGTCTTTTTATTCAATGCGGCCGAGAAGACTCGAACTTCCACGGTATTTCTACCACTAGCGCCTGAAGCTAGCGCGTCTGCCAATTCCGCCACGACCGCATGAATCTAGAGTAAATCAAAGACAGACATTTTGCAATGATTTTTATCCTAAAACTAGTCAAAATCTGAACTATTTAGTCGTTGATATATTCATCCTGTGAAAATTCAGTGTCTTTATATTCGCCATCATCCTTGCCATAATATCGATTATACCGCTGTTTGAATTTGCGAAATAAGAATACGCCGAAAGCTTTGATAATTGCATATGTCGGCACTCCAAAAACTAAACCGAATAGACCAAACAGATTTCCCATCACCAATAAAACCAATACTATTGTCACTGGATGAACCCTTAGCTGTTCGCCTAATACCTTAGGCTCAATTACATTACCGTTGAGCACCTGTTCAATAATCCAGACAACAATTAATGCCAACAACAATTGAAAAGATTCCAACAACGCGATCACCGCACAGGGAATAAATGCAATGAAAGGTCCTATATATGGGATAAAAGAAGTGATGGTCACTAATAATGACAAGGGTAACGCGTAAGGCATGCCAATAATTAGAAAACCGATAAAGACGATTAAACCGTTCGCTAAAGCTACAATAAACTGCCCTTTCAAATAGTTGCCTACCTGAATATCAAGAATTCCTCCCAGTTCATTGGCATCATCTCGGAATTTTGGCGGCATCAGCTTGAGAAAGTAATGCTTAAACTTCTTTGCATCCTTTAATAGGAAGAAGGCAATAATTGGTGCTGTAAGCAAGATGATAAAAAAGCCGCTGACGGTTGAAAAAAGATCACCAACAAATTGTTGAATGTCACCTAGAGAATCAGATAAAATATTAATAACCTGTCCCACTACATCTTCTAATGAGCCAAAAAATTCTTGCGCTGGTTCTTCAAACATCGTCCCAGCAACAAAATTCTGAACCGTATTGTTGAAGTTATCAACATGCTGTGGAAAATCGTTTACCAAGCTAAGCGTTTGACTATAGATTCTAGGAACTGCCCAAATTCCGAAGGCGACAAGCAGTAGAACCAGGGTTAAACCTATACCAATAATCGTGTAAATTCGCTTAACACCTTTCGCCTCAAAGTAGTTAACAATTGGGTCCAGTAAATAGTACAAGATCAATGCCAATAACACGGGAGCAAACAACGTTCCTAAAATAATTCCTATTGGCTCAAAAATGAAGCGCACCAAGTAGAAAATGAAGATTAAGGCCCCTAACAGTACACCAGCTATTAAAGTAAAAATTAAGTTGCGGCCACCGATAAATTGGATCCAGCGGGTCGCTTTTGTCGAAGGTCGTTCCATTTTTTATCAAATCCTTTTTCTTTCATTGTAACGAAACAATCATCATCCCACAAAAAAAAGGCCTATAACCGGCCTTAACTATTGTTAGATGCTCGTTCATCCTCTTTCACTCGATCAATTGCAATCACTAAAGAGATGATTAGATGCTCATACGATTCATCTAAAATAGTCACCTCATAAGTATCTCCCCAAGAAATCCAGCGTTTATTAATGTCCGCAATTCGATGTCCATTTTTCTCCACAATGAAATCCATATCCCACCAGTTTCCTTCCACCGACATTCCTTCTGCCTCAATAGAATAATGCGCCTTGAGAAATGTTAAGTGTTTAGAAATTTCAATCATGTCTTGACCATCAATTTCTACAAAGAATTTTGGCAACAAACTAATAGTTTTTTTAGTAATTTTACTGATTTCTCTCCCCTGTTCATCTTCAATTCGGAAAGTCTTAGGAATTCTCAAGAAACTTCCTTCTACGTAATAGCGAGGATTTTGCTGATCATCCATAACGGTGAATTTTTCACTGATGCTAAAAACCTTTTGCTTAATATACAGCTTCTTCATTTGTTGCCTCCTGTCTTAGACTTATCGCTCATGTCCCCAGTATTGATGACCGGCTGTGTCCCTTTATCGGTAATAATTGAAACCAGCAGATTATTGATTAATTGGACTTTGCGATCATCTGTAAAATGGATATCCTGCCCATCCTCAATTTGCTCAAGAGCCATCTGAGTCATCGTTACCGCTCCTTCAACGATCGTTTGGCGAGCTGAGAGGATGGCTCGGGCTTGCTGACGCTGCAGCATTGCATTCGCAATTTCAGTTGCATAGGCTAAGTGATTTAAGCGTGTTTCAATCACTTCTACGCCGGCAATCGCCAAACGTTCCTGTAATTCCTTGGCTAATTCCTCAGAAACCTTGGTGGTGTTGCCTCTTAAAGTCAAATCGTCATCATTAAAGGTATCGTAAGGGTATTGAGAGGCAATGTGGCGAATCGCCGTTTCGCTTTGAATCTCAACAAAATCTAAGTAATAATCGACATCAAACAATGCTTTGGCCGTATCGACAACCTTATAAACAACCACTGCGGAAATTTCAATAGGATTTCCATCTGAATCATTTACTTTCAATAGAGAACTGTTAAAGTTGCGCACCTTCATAGAGACTTTAATTTTCTGCGTCAAAGGAGTGGTTACAAACAGACCGTTGCCTTTGATCGTTCCTACATATTTTCCAAAAAACAGTACGGCTTTGGCTTGATTTGGACTGACAATAGTTAGGGAGCTAATGAATAAGAAGGAGATTATCCATAAAGCTACTGCTAAAATAATTAAACCGATTTGATTCCGGCTGCTTCCCAAATAGATAAACCAAACTCCAGCGATCATAATCAAAATTAAAACAAACAACGCTGCATACCCGTTAACGTGAAAGGCTTTTTTTTCTCTCACCTGCAACACCTCCAACTAATTTCTTTCAGTGTACTCCTAACCTCAACCAGATTCAATGAAATAACTGTTCTCAAACTTATTGAAAAAAGAATAGAAAGCTTCCCGAACTTTTTCTTTAATTTCTTAAAAAAGATTTTTTCATTGCAAAATAAATGATAAGATGAAGCTATCATATAAAAGGAGGCTATTATGCTCTCACGTTTCAAACAGTCTAAATTGTTCTTCTGGACAGCCGAAATCGTCTTGACGATTATCGGAATTTACTTTATTTTGCAAATGCCTAATATCTTTGAACCGGTTTTAGGCATGCTTTCAGCAGTGGTACTGCCCTTGTTGGTAGCTGGATTTCTCTATTATATGTTCGATCCCATCGTCGTATTCTTAGAAAAGCGTGGTATTCCTCGTGTCTTCGGCTTTTTAATTTCTTTTGTGGTAATTGCGATTATTATTGTTTTGGCAGCAATGAACGTAATTCCGCAGTTAATTGAGCAAACGGTTCAGTTAACTCAAAACTTACCGTTATATGCTGAAGAAACTGGAAAATGGCTGACTGAGCTGGCCCAGCGGGAGGAGTTTAAGAACTTCAATTTGGAAGAACAGCTGGCTTCTGCTAACCTGACGATTAATAACTTGATTAATTTAGCAATCGTTAGTGTGACCTCCAGTCTGTCACGAATTGTTAGTGTAGCCATGCAGTTTTTCGTGCTGCTATTTACCGTTCCATTCATTTTGATCTTTATGTTCAAGGATGGTCACAAGTTTCTTGATGCGATATCACAATTTTTCCCTTTAACCATTCGGAAAGAGTTACGTCAGACGGTCCGGGAATTAAATGAAACTCTGTCTGCTTATATCAGCAGTACGGTGTTAGATGCGTTTATTATTGGAATTTTGAGCTTCATTGCTATGACTATTTTTAAACAACCTTATAGCTTATTATTGGCGATCTTCTGTGGTGTGACCAATATTATTCCTTATGTTGGACCATTTATTGGTGCGGTACCAGCAGTTATTGTAGGTTTTTTTGTCTCACCTTTGCAGGCTTTGTACATGGGGCTTTCTGTTTTAGTGATTCAGCAGTTGGATGGAAACTTAATCAAACCATTGTTGTTTGGTAAGTCTTTGAATATTCACCCCCTTACTATTATCTTAGTGTTAATCGGTGCGGGAAGTGTGGCCGGAATCCTTGGTATGCTGATATGTATTCCAGTTTATGCGGTAATCAAAACCTTGATTATTAATATCCATAAGATTTATCATATTCGTCGAGAAAGTCAGCTGCTTAAAGACGATACGAATTCTTCGAATACTTTACAGTAAATAGAAAACCCGTGAAATCCAAGTAGATTTCACGGGTTTATTTGTTTAAAAGCTGCCATAGCAGTCTTTCGAAATAATCTGTCCTGTATCTTTTTCATAGCGAATATTGATCGAAATGTAGCCGCCATCCTCTAAATCTTTCTCCCAGTCAGCGTCCACAATCGACGGACGGGTAGCATCTCCTTTGTTGGTAAAGGTTCTAGTTGGTGGTCCTACAGCTTCCACAAGCTCTTCATAAGAATCACCATGAGAATAGGTTTCAATCGATGTTTCGTCATCCTCGTCGTACTCCACATTGGTGGTTGCTACTTGGATGTTTTCATAAGTGCTGCGGTCCCAGTTTTTCACTTCATCAATGTAATCCAACGCTTCGTCTTCTTCCCAATATTCCTCGTTTGCATAGTCATTGGATGCTATTGAGCCGGAGGAGTTAAGCAAATCACTGTCAGAAACAGCTATCCCCAAAATAATAAGCGCAATTCCGGCTGCTATACTTAAACGCGGATATTTCCCCGACCATGTTTGTTTTTTAGGCGTTGCTTTTTTCATTGTATTAGTCGCCCCTTCACTTTTTCATTTCTAATTGCTGCCAATACCCTTCAACTTCATAATAGTATAAGAAAAGCAGGTAACGCAATCTTTTTTCGAAAAAAAACAGGCCTCAGCCTGTTGAATGATTGTCTATTTAATTTCAGACACATGCCGGATCCTGCTTAAATACAGCAGTCAATGTACTATTCTTATAAAATGTTGTATAATTAGGCTTTTTCACTAGCTGATCTATTAAATAATCGGGTAATCTTTTACAACCTTGTAGAAGATTTGCCCCTTTTTTGCCCCTCTTAAATCACGGTTTCGTCATAAACATACGTTACATTTCCACCATGACTTGCTATACCACGAAAATATTTTTTATCTTCTTGTTTAATCCAAGAGTCTCGCCACAGAAAAAAATTTTCTTTTTTCACCTCGATTAATTCGATCTTTCCATCGCGTAAATCCTTGATTTGCTGTTCATAAGATTTCATTTTCCCACCTCGAGAATGATTATAGCAGAAATCTTAAAATAGTGTTCGCTTTACAAAAACGAACGTATGTTTGTATAATAATGATAACCTGGGGAGGTTGAATATTATGGAGCATGCAAATTTTAAATACGAACTAGAACCACATCGCGATTACGCATTTATCGACATGAAATCTTTTATGCAAGCTGTGAGCTTGTAGCTCGTGGTCTTCATCCTTTACGAGACCTACTCATTGTAATGAGCACAGCAGACAATACTAGCGGATTAATACTTGCGAGTAGTCCGAAAGCAAAGGAAATTCTCGGAATTAGTAATGTGGCACGAAAATGGGATTTGCCTTCTGAGTACGAAAATCCAGCTGTCAGAAATTTGATAGTTGCACCACCTCGAATGCGATACTACATATCAGAAAATCTAAAGATACAAAACGTTGTGCGTAATTATGCCGCCAATGATGATATCATGTGGTACAGCATCGATGAAGGTGTGGTAGATTTGACAGCATCTCTAAACTACTTTGTACCCGATCAGAGCATGAGTCGTGCCAAGAAACTAGACATAGTTTCTCAAAAGATTCAAAAAGATATACTTAAGGCCACTGGTATTTACAGCACAGTGGGAATGTCTAACAGCAATCCCCTCCTTGCCAAGTTAGCACTAGATAATGAAGCTAAGAAAAACTACAACATGAGAGCTTTGTGGAATTATGAAGACGTTACAACCAAAGTTTGGTCTATCCCTGAGCTTGATGATTTCTGGGGTATCGGCAGTCGTATGAAACGAAACTTAGAAAATATGTTTATCAAGTCAATCAAAGAATTAGCGAATGCATCCCCAGCCAGATTGCATAAAAAATTTGGGATTATGGGACTTCAATTGTATCATCATGCAAACGGAATAGATCGTTCTCGATTGCAAAAGCCTTATGTTCCTAAAGGTAAAAACATCGGTAATAGCCAAGTTCTACCACGTGATTACGCTGGCTCAGAGATGCCCCTCTTAATAAGAGAAATGGCGGAGCAAGTTGCAATCAGATTACGTAGACGTGATGCAAAAGCGACAACTGTCCACCTATTTATTGGCTATAGTAGAGATGAAGAATCGAAAGGATTCAGCAGACAGACTAAAATATCAGCAACTAATGACACCAAGGAATTGGCCGATAATTTAATGTTTTTATTCAATAAATTCTATGATGGTCGCTCCTTTGTGCGAAATATTGGTGTTACCTATTCTAACTTAATTTATGATGGTGGAAATCAGCTTGATCTATTTGAAGACCCTACTGACCAAGAAAAAAGAATTAAGATTGATAAGGCTATGGATTTAATAAGAGATAAATATGGTTTTGTTAGTATTGTTCGAGCTAGTTCAACTTTAGAAAATGGTCGTAGTATCAAGAGAGCTGGGCTCGTGGGTGGTCACGCTGGTGGCGCTGGCGGCCTGGATGGGCTATAGAGAGGATGATTTATTATGGGCGAAGTTTTTATGTCGTATCATTCTGATCCTTTTGTTCGTGATTACGACGATCGCGGTATGGCTAAATGGATCGGATTCTATTTGAGCGAACACACTTCCGAAATGGAAAAGGATAATACAGCAAGGAATAAGGTTTGGTTTCGTAAAGATCCTATGTCAGAATTTGAAATTGGTGAAGTTCTCGAAACAGCTTATAAAGATCACAGCACTGTGATAATTCAAACTGCAGAACTAAACGCCGAAGGAACTGCTTTCGAGGATATAGTTGGAGTCGTTGAAGGTTTCAACGCTAATATTCTTTATGTATCAGATGTTAACTCGGGTGTGCAACTAGTAGCGATTGATTCAATCAACAACATTCAGTTATCCAATCAGTCGAAATGGAGTAATATCTCATGACTCTCAATACGGATGATTTAGAGTTTGACTATCACACTGAGAACTCCGAATTGTTCGCAAAAGATTTTATGAATTACGTTATAACTGAAGTGCCACTTTTTGCACTACAAGATGAATTACTATATTTAATGCATCGAAGAAATCTAACTCGGTTCCGAATCCCAGGATACAAAACAATTGATGGACAGGATCATATTTTCTACTTTGATGTTAGACCTATAAACGAAAATTCCAGAATCAAAGTTTATTCTTATAAAGGAATTGATCTTGAAAAAAGAGGTCTTTTAAAGAAGGAGTGAACTTTCAATGAATCCCATTTTTCAATATGAACAGGGATATATATCTTTTGCCGAGTTAAAACTTGATTTATGGGACTTTGGTCCAAATGCTATATTTGAAGTTGGTGAGGACTGCTTTAGATTTTATATAGATAAGGCGAGTAACCGACATTCACTAGACTATCACATCGAGGAGTGGAGTTTATGGAATCAAAGACTGGAGTAGTTAGTTGCATAAAAATTCTTAAGATGTCTGAACGCCCGTTGGTTTATTTTAAGCTGGATGATTCTAGTTGTTTGATCGCATATCGGTCTTTGAGTTTTCTAGCAGATGTAACTGATGGAATGAAAATTGCTGCCGCTGGGTATTACAACAACAGAAAGCAATTTGTAGTGCAAAAATATTGCACTTACGGTAAAACTAGGCTTATGCTTGATGTAGAAACTATTCAAAATCGAGAGAAGGTTTTTGCATGAAAGCTGCCGATATGTTGACTATGCTATCAATTGAAGTTTTTGATACAAAGCCTACAGGCATCTACTTTAGAAATAATGCAAAATTGCAGGCTTTTACAGGAATTAGAGAAGATACAAAAAGAAATTTACTGCTATATCGTGAAGATAAAAAGCCTAATCTTCTAATGAAAGACTTTTTTGCTACATTAATGAAAAACAAGCAGAGTCAAGTTCTTTACTGGCATGGTGGAACCTCTCAAGAAATATATGGAATAAGCATGGAAAACAAAAAAATAATTGTTTAATTTTTGCGTACCTTCTTATTAGAAGGGAGGTTCGCAATATGAAAGTAGCAATGCCACTACCCACCATAGTACAGGTTTTTAATGAACAAAAGATGTTGATGGAGATATCTTGTTGCGATGAAGAACTTGCATTGCGCATGTACGATATTTTTGTTATGCCGCCTAAAGAAGTCGACTATATGCGCAATGACGGTCGAAACATCTAGTCCCCCTTTTTAAAGGGGACTTTTTTATTTCGAATCTAAATTTTTCGTATTTTATACGTATACAAGATGATACAATTAATTAGTAAGGAAAAATGAAAGAGGGAATAAAATGAAAAAGATTAAAGGTTTGTTGGTGGCTTTTCTTGCTGTATTTTTCTTAGCAGCTTGCGGATCTTCAGAGCCAGACTACACGACTGAACAAGCAGAAGCTGCTCTTAATGCAGGGGAAGACATTGAGGGGAAAACTGTAAGTATTACTGTTGACAAACTAGTTCCAAACAGTGCTTTTGGCTATAATATCCAAACCGGAGAACACCTTAACTTTGTATCTGAGAACAATCCAAAGGTTGATAATGGAGACTCATTAATTGTTAAAGTATCAAATGTAAAAAGTGTTGCAGGTTCGTTCGTGATAGAGTATACAGAAGTCTCAAAGCCAAAAACTAGTAATTCAAAGAAAAATGAGTCGTCTTCTAGTTCCGAAAACGTTAGCGAAAGCACGTTTGAATTCGATTCAACTCTTTATGTAGACAATACTTCTTTGAAAGATCTTATGCGAGACCCCGAAATTTATAAAGGAGCTAAACAATCATTTGTTGCTAAAGTATTTCAGGTAAGCACAGATGAAGATGAGGGCATAACGCAATACTTAGCAACAGTAACACCCTCTCCTGATGAGAGTGTGACTATTGCGTTATTGATTAAGAATAAGGAACTCGAAACAAAAATACTTGAAGATGACGAGTTAAGAGTTTGGGTTAGATATATCAAACCACTTGAATACGAAACAGTTTCAGGCTCAACGAATGAGGTTCCGGCCTTTTACCTGGATCATTATAATATTATTAACGAATAAGCAAAAAAGGCCAATCCCCACCCGAGCACGGATGGGGATTTTATTTCGACTAAATATCTAAATACCAGCGAGTTTCAGTAATATCATTGAACCCGCCCTTAACATCACCTTCAGGATCGTTGGTGCTGCGAATCATTACAATTATCGAATGACCTTCAACATCTTTTTGATTAAGCTCCACATTAAATCCAGAAACATCATTCCTGCTATACACTTTTGCTGCATCAGCTCGTGGCAAGTCTTTTAATTTGATTCGCTTCAATTCTTTACCAGTCGTTCGATCTAGAATGAATGCGTACTGATATTTCATCGTACGTGTGCTCCATCCTTCCGCCTTGATCTTTCCATTTACCGCGCCGAACCCATCCAAATGCCCTTTATCGTTTCCAACCTCCATCACTGAATAGTTTTGACCAGCTCGATAAACATCCGTAACCTCGGAAGGGTTGGGATCGGGTAGAGTCGTATACCCGTTGTCAGTAATCCCTATCAAATCGACATTTCCATCTAATCCACCGCCAACGTATGTGGAAGTAAACTGATAGATTGCTACTCCGTCCATGCTTGGAAATACCGACCACACAGGGCTTGGAGTTACATTGTAGCTTGGATATGCTGCCATCCATAATGAATCAGGGAACTCTGCAAGAATTTGTTGATAATATACATTTGCTAA
>NZ_JAFREL010000016.1 GCF_017377655.1 Candidatus Enterococcus ferrettii | reverse complement strand
TAGTTAGGGGTAGCATAGCAGTTAGCTGTTTTGGCGTTTTAACTATTTTAGCAACTCCCGACGAAGTTCTTGAATAAAGTGCTCAAGTGCTTCTTCATTTAAAGTATAATGGCTTTGCCTTTTTTCTCAATTTTTATAAAACCGGCATTTAATAGGTATTCATGTGATGAGAAATTGTGGCCGGTGTTAGATTCAATTGTTTTGCAAGCTCCAAATTGTAGCTGGACTTTTCCTTTAGAAAGCTTAAAATTTCCAGCTTGTTTTTATCGCTGATGGCCTTAAGACCAATCAACAAATCCTCTTTAGACAGTGGGGTGTTGTTACTGCTTCGACCAATATTGTCACATAAGAGACCGTAGTAGCATTGATCCATAAAAATCAGAATCGACATAGGTACAGCTAAGGTTGGTGTAACCGTGGTATCTAAAATCAGTTTATCTGTTGTCTCGCGTAAAAAGTTTTCTGATTGCATGTTCTGTACATATTTTTTCAACAAGGTTTGCAGCCCTTTTTGGACTCGCTTTTCTGCTGCTTCAAAGGCGGGTAAATTTAGCACAATTGCTTGAATCAGTTGCTCCAAAATAGGACGAGGCTGTTGCAACACGGTTTTCTTCAAAGGTGGAATAGTAAGAAGTTATCGTTGAATAATGGTTCTCATAAAAACTTGCAGCATCGATCCCTAAGTGATCAAGCTCGGCAAGGGTCTCTTGCTTAGCCTTCTCATCGAAGGGGGTCAAATGCAGTAGAAAAAGGGTTTCGAAATACGGATTTAGTTGCTGATTGATAGGAAAGGAAGTCATCATTCGTTCTCCTTGAATAACTAGATTAACGTTCTCTTTCATCATAAATCAAACCGGAGCTACTTGCATTTGTCTCTTTTGTTTAATAGAAGCAAAGTGCTGGTCTCCTTGTAATTCCTCGTAAGATCCTCTAGCGGTAATTTTTCCCTCCTCCATATAGATAATTTCATCATATTGTGTCAGCAGCTCGGGACTTAAATTATGGGTAATGGTCAATAAAGTCAAGATTGGTACATTCAGCAGCCGAGTCTCGAAGTCATAAGCAGTCTTGCTATCTACCCTGGAGATAAACTCATCCAAAATTAAAAGAGGCTTGTTCTGAATTAATGCCCGAGCAACAGCTACCCGTTGTCGTTGCCCTCCTGAAAGATTATTTCCGTTTTCACCGACTGGGGTCTTTAACCCATTTGGTAAATGGCTGAAATACCCGTAAAACCATTGCAGCAAACCGGTTGCTGGTAAATAGAAAATGGTAATGAACACAGTCTGCAGGAATAGGGCGCGAGCCCGTGTAACAGCAGCGTTCAAGATACCTCGCAACAAAAAGCAGATTAAATGGCGACAATGGAGGAAATAATACTGGAGAACAAGGTTATTGATAGAAGCAGTTTGGGATTTTTAATGATTTGTTTCATCGTAGTTCGCCCTTTCCTAATTAGATATATATCTAATTAATAGTTTCGTATTCGATGAATAAAAAACTACATGAGACGTTTTTCTATTTGTTTGCATAAAAATTTCCAAAAGTTCAATCTACCAAAGAACACCATTGAGAGTTTAAATTAAAAGGCAAAAGACATTACTTAAATCCTGCCGTAGGTCATTTTGTGTATCAAAAAATAAATTATTTTCGCTCAGTAACTAGGAAAGTGAATAAATGATCAACAGTAAATAGTTGGTTGGAATCCTTTTCAAATTAGAATCATGATTGTTAAATTCTTCAGAAAATCAAAAAAAAAGTCACTAGATTAAAAAAAAGTAACAAAACAAATTTTTTTCTGATCATTAAGTTATTTTGTTGTTAAATATAATGTATAGGCGAAGGTTAGAAAGGTGTGGGGAAGTGAAAAGAAAGTTTGTCACTATAAGTTTAACAGTATTGTTAATTTTACAAATTATTGTTCCGACGTTCACATACGCGCAAGGAACAACAAACGGGGAGAGCACTACCAAGGAATCACAAGTTTCTGAGGACCTCAAATCATCAGAAACTACTAGTACTGCAATTTCTAGCAGTCAAGAAAGTAAAGCTGAAACAAGTAGTTCAACTGAAACAAGTGAATCCTCAACGGTTGCGAAAGAAGAAAAGCCGCCCGCAGCCGAAACTAGAGCAGCTCGGACTGCGATTACTGATAACCTATTCACATCGGTAAAGATGTACAAAATTAATGGGGACGAAGTGCAGCCCTCCGATACCCTGCCAAATATGACAGGAATCAAATTAACTATGAAGTTCTCGTTTGCCAATAAGAATTATCAGGCTGGGGATACCTTTACGACCCAATTACCCCCGCAGATTGCCATCGCCAAGGATTTATCCGGTGATTTCAGTCCTATGACATCAGCAAACTGGAAAATCAATGCTGCTACAAAAGAATTAACTATTACCTTTTTAGAGGATAATGTCGCAGCGGAAGAATATGAATTAACCTTGACGACTTCTCTTGAGAAGGTTAACGGCATTGATGAAGAGACACAAAAAGTCGTATTTAATACAACACCTACACAAACTATTTTCAATTTGGAAATGACTTCTAGTGTAGATACTGGGAAAAATACTACAGCAGTAGCCATGGACGATTTGAATCCTAAATCAGTTCAAATCAATTCTGCTTTTAATTTAGATCGAACCAATAAAGATAATCGAATGTTTCGAGTGGAAGCGTACAATTATACTAGTAAACTTGCTTTTGATTCCATTAAGGTTTACACCAGCAACGTGGATTTCAACGGTGCCTTGGTTGGAGAAAAAACTTTACTGACAGCTGACAGCGACTACAAGGTATCGGTAAAAAATGCTGGGACTAATCAGGTTGCCGCGGAAATTCAACTGACGAAACCACTTAATAAGAAGGCAGTTTTTGTTGAATCAATTGTTACTGGTGTAGATGGTAAGACCTACGTGGACGAATCCATTGCTGGCACCGAGTATAACTATTTATATGCTTATGGGTATACCTATGAAGATACCACCAATATCAGTTCTTCTTCTGCAAGCCAGAGCTTTGTAACCTTGCAGCCATTGGAGGCAAAGGGAACAATCAACAAGGATACCGGCAACATTGATTGGGAAATTAAGTACAACTTCAATGAGCAGCCAATGACCACTGCCTCTCAGTTAACAACTAACTTAGCTGATCAAGGGGTCGAATTTGTACCAGGCTCCTTATCTGTTGAAAAGGTAGGCTTCACCTATAATGGCGGCAATGATTACGAGGTGAACACTCAAGGGGACGGTACTAATGAACTATCGGTCGTTTCTAAGACAGATGGGTCGTTAACCCTGCAACCAAAAGCGAATACCACTCAGGCATATATTGTCAGATATTCGACGAAGATCACCGATCCGACAGAACGAGTGATCAAAAACAAAATTTCTAATGGAACAGTTAACAAAGAAGCACAAGTTAGTCTAATTCCTAATTTGTTATCCAAAGAATCTGGAACAATTGATGTTTTCAATCGTACAATGGAATGGACAATTACGATCAATGCCGAAAAATATCGCATGAAGAATCCGGTAGTTCACGATTACTTTATTGGGGCAGTTAAGTCCTATACTGATTTAACGGTGAAGAAAAAAGTTTCTGATACGGAATTTGTTCCTTTAACCGAAAACGTGGATTACAAGCTGACAGGGTTTGATGAGAATGGTTCTCCAGCTGGTGTACAACCGAATGTGAATGGGGCGCCAGACAGCTTCAACGGCGGCGTTCGAATTGATTTCTTGGGAGATTATCAGCAACTGGATGATACCTTAGTCATTACAATTAAGACGAAACTGGAAACCTCCGATCAGCGTACAGATATTAAAAATAAAGCAACATTAAATTATGGAGATACACCAGGTGTGATCGAGTATGAAGCTAAAGGCGTCTTTACCGATCCTTATTACACTGGCGGTGCTAAACTAGGCCGAGCTTCTACAATGGATGATCAGTATTTGTATCAAGACTGGCTGGTTTTGTTGAACTCGAAAGGAACCAAGTTCAACATGACTAAAATGGCAGATGCTTTGCCAGCTGGCACTGAGCTGGTACCAGGCTCTCTGCGCTTTGAAGAAGTGACCAGTGAATCAATGCTGACAAACATTCAAAACTATTTGCGTTATGATTACAACTTAGTACCAGAAGGCGATGACGCTTACCCAACCAAAATTGATACTGAGAATAATCAAGTCAATTTGGAATTTGCCAAGCTTGGAGAAAAACGGGTGTATGTAAAATACAAAACCCGTGTGAAACGAGACTGGTATGTTTATCAACGTTTAGATAATAAGGCCGAAGTGACGTATGATTCGCAAACACCGGTGGATTATCAGTACACTGTCTATGCTAACAATTATGATTATGCTCTGCAGAAATCAGCGGCTAAGGATCCAACTAAGGAGAATGTCGCTAACTGGACACTGCAAACGAGAAATATTTCTTCCAATATGTCAGTGGAAGATCCGGTGATTTCTGATACCTTAACGCAAGGAACTACCAATGCAGCCTATGATCCGACTTCTTTTGTCGTCACAGATGCTTCAACTGGTGAAAAAATCAGTACCGATCATTACCGTCTAACCTTTGAAGGCAACTCCTTCAAGCTGACGTTCTCTGATTACAAAGCTGAAAATAATATCAAAGTTACCTACAATACGATTAGCGAATTCCCAGGCTTGGTGAAAAACCAATCTCAGGTGGATTCTGCAAGCTATGGCGGATTGAATATTTACTATCGTCAGTCCAGTGCCAATGTAAGTCTAAGCTTTACTAGCGGCAGCGGCTCTGGTGTGGTGAAAACAGCCGATTTATCCGTTATAAAAGTAGATAAAGAGGATGAATCCAATGTATTGGAAGGCGCTACCTTTGAAATTTTGACAGCTGACGGCAATGAAACCGGCTTGAAGGCCGACACCAACGTGGATGGGGAAGTTACTTTCACTGGGTTGCCATTAGGAGATTACCTTCTGAAGGAAAGCAAGGCACCAAACGGTTATGAAATCAATGCCGAGTATGCCACCGGCAAATTGATTAGCCTAACCGAGAATATGGAACCTATTAAAGTTACTAATACTAAAACGGTTCCTAATAGTGTTGAGTTAGTCAAAACCGATAAATTAACAAGTGAACCACTTAAAAATGCAGTCTTCCAGCTGCAAAAAGCAGATGGAACAGCAGTAGACGACAACGAATATACGACGGATATCGATGGAAGCATTGTAATCACTGGTTTAACAAAAGGGGATTACCAGCTAGTAGAAACTCAGGCACCAGAAGGGTATCAGCTAGACGCAACACCGGTTAAATTTACTATTACTGAACGGCAGGGCCAAGTAGTTAATTTGAAGAAAACCAATACTCTGTCTACAGGTTCCGTTGTTTTAACCAAGACGAATGAACAACAGGATCAAATGCTGAAAGGTGCAATCTTCCAGTTGAACTCTAGTGACGGGACCGAGATGCAATCGAATCTGGCTACCGATGGGAACGGCAAATTAACAATTAAGGATTTGGCGCCGGGAGATTATCAACTAGTGGAAACCCAAGCACCAACAGGATATGAACTCGATGCAACGCCGGTTGAGTTTACTATCACTAAAGCTCAAGCAAAAGCTGCTGAAGTTCAGATGATTAACAAGGCAGAACCAGCTAAACTAGGATCAGCTGTATTAACTAAAACGGATGCCAAAACTGGCGAAGCATTGTCCGGAGCCGTTTTCGAATTACAAGACGGACAAGGGCAACCGCTGAAATCAGATTTAGTAACCGATGAATCAGGCAAATTATCGCTCGAAAATCTTACAGCAGGAGATTACCAGCTAGTAGAAACCCAAGCACCAACCGGATATGAAGCCGACCAGACACCAGTCAAATTTACAGTGACTACTGAAGCGAAAGCAATTGAGCTGGTGAAAACGAATAAGCGAATAGAAGGCAGTGTTCTTTTAGAAAAAGTAGACGATGTGACGGGAGCAACTTTACCGGGAGCAGAATTTACCTTGAAGTCAACTAAGGGAAAAACCATGGTTGATAAAATGACAACAGATGACAACGGACGATTAGCAGTCAAGGAATTACCAGAAGGAGATTATCAGTTCATAGAAACTAAAGCACCGGATGGTTACAAACTAGATGCTGCGCCAGTAAACTTTACGATTAAAGGAAAAGATGAAGTCCAAGTCAAGAAAACCAATAAGCTTCTGCCTAACACGGTTGTTCTGAACAAGATAGATAGTCAAACCTCTGAACGCTTGGCCAAAGCTGATTTTGAGCTGCAGGATGACAAAGGAAAAACTTTGCAAAAGAATCTGACTACTAATGAAGCCGGAACCTTCGTGCTGGAGGACTTAGCACCGGGTAAATATCAGCTGGTAGAAACACAAGCTCCAGCAGGATACGTATTAGACAATACGCCAGTAACCTTCGAAGTCAAAGATGAAAAAGAATCACTGACATTAACGAAGAAAAATACGAAGGAAGAAACAGAAACAAAGCTTCCAACAACATCTGGCGGCAGTACGCAAAGTACCCAAAGTACTCAGCGCTTGAACCGCACCTATCTTCCTAAAACAGGGAGTCAAAATGCACCAATTCTATTAATTATCGGAGCTCTATTGATAATTGTAGTTGGAGTAGTTTACGTAAGAAGAAAACGTCATTAAACCCTAGAACCATCCAGCACTTTTTGCTGGATGGTTCTTTTTGGCTGATTCTGGAAAAGGATGTTCATTTCCAAAAGCCAATGCTATCATAGAATAAAAGATAATGGCTGCCGAGAAATGAGGGATACCGATTGAAAATCATGATTATTGAGGACGAACCTAAAATCCGAGAAGAGCTGGCTGCTTTGCTGCGGAATTCACTGTACGAAGTGGTTGCTATTGAAAAATTTGAAGCTGTTGCTCTGCAGGTTCAGCAGTTAGCGCCAGATCTAATTTTGTTAGATATTCATTTGCCGGAACAGGATGGTCAGGCTTTGTGTGGAGAAATCCGTCGTACTATGGAGGTGCCGATTATTTTCTTGACCAGTGACAGCAATGCGATGACTGAAACCAATAGCATTTTAATGGGTGGCGACGACTTTATTGCCAAGCCTTATCATCCGTCGGTTTTACTGGCGCGGATTTCGGCTGTTTTGAAGCGGACGGGTCGGTCAAAATTGCCTGAGGAGTCAGTTTTGGAGCATAACGGGGTACGGCTGGACATCCGATCCTACAAATTACAAGCAGGGTCTAGAACTGTAGAGCTCTCTAAGAATGAATGCAAGCTGCTGCATTATTTGTTTTTACATAAGGAGGAAGTAGTCCCGCGCTTAGATTTAATTGAATATTTATGGGATAACGAAGTGTTCATCGATGACAACGCCTTAAGCGTCACTGTCAATCGTATTCGTGGACGCCTGTCCGAGATTGATGTGATTAACTTTATTGAAACTAAACGAGGTGCCGGGTACAAATTAAGGAGCAAAGAATGACAATTGCAAACTTTTTGAGAGATAAGCTGCTTATTTTGCTGTTAAATGGGATCAGTCTGTTTCTATTGCTGCTGTATTTGCTGGCAATCGGCAACAGTGGGCTGACTTGTGGCTTAATCACCTGCTTTTGGCTGACAATTTTAATTGTTTGGCTAGTTATCAGCTATCATCAGCGGAGAAGGTATTTTCAAGATATTATTAACACTTTGGATAATTTGGAAAAACCGTATTTGATTCAAGAGTTCATGGGTCAAAGCTGGCGCTTGGAGGATCAATTGTATCAGCAGATTTTGCGTCAGTCTAATAAGGCTG
This sequence comes from Candidatus Enterococcus ferrettii, assembly GCF_017377655.1. GTDB lineage: Bacteria > Bacillota > Bacilli > Lactobacillales > Enterococcaceae > Enterococcus_A > Enterococcus_A ferrettii. Next base: position 285,972 of record NZ_JAFREL010000016.1, on the reverse strand, counting down.
TAATTGAAAAAATTCAGGCAATAGAGGAAGAACAGCAGGATTATCGAGAATTTATTGAAGGATGGATTCATGAGGTAAAGCTGCCGATTACCGGGATGCGTTTAACAGCTCACAATCAAACCAATGAATTGCGCCGCAAACTAGAAATTTATTTAACTGAAATGGACGAAATGGTTGAGCAGGCCCTTTTCTATGCTCGTTCAGAAGAGGTCTATAAGGATTATGCTATTAAGGAAACGGATCTACGTCAAGTGGTACTGCAAGTTTTGGGGAAAAGCAAATACTTGCTGATTCAACATCAAATGACTGTAGACCCTTTAGTAAATTCGGTCTTCGTTCAAACCGATGAGAAATGGGTAGCCTTTATCTTAGGCCAGCTGGTTACCAATGCACTGAAATACAAAAAAGATGGATCAGGTGCAATCGCCTTTATAATAGAAGAAACGGATCACGCAACTCGACTTTCTTTAAAGGATAATGGCATCGGAATCCCTGAGACAGAGCTAAGAAGAGTATTTGACAAGGGCTTCACTGGAACAAACGGCCGTAAGCGGGAAAAAACTACCGGTATCGGTTTGTATTTGTGCCAAAAACTCTGTAAAAAACTGGAGCTGGGCTTAGAAATCGACTCTAAAGAAGGAGCGTATACTATTGTTACCTTAAGCTTCCCTAAAAATACTTATCTTTCAAAACTGTAATCTTCACTACAGCTAGTTCTATATTAACTAACTAAGAAAATCTATAAACTGAACTTAACAACGCAGGATATAGATTGGAGATCGAAAAATGAACACACTGATAAAAGTTGAAAAAATCGAAAAATATTATGGGACTAAAAACAATGTCACAAAAGCACTGGACAACGTGAGCTTCGCCGTGAATGAAGGAGAATTTACTGGCATAATGGGGGCTTCCGGTTCCGGGAAAAGTACGCTATTGAATGTCCTTTCCACTATCGATACCGTGACAGCAGGCCATATTTATTTTCGCGACAGCGACATTAGCACCTTAAATGAGGAACAGGTAGCGACCTTTCGTAAGGAAAATCTAGGCTTTGTTTTTCAGGATTTTAATCTGCTGGATACCTTAACAATTGAAGAAAATATTATGCTGGCGATGAGTCTACAAAGTCGCCCGGCCAAAGATATTCAAAAAAGGGTGAAGCGTTTGTTGCAGCAGCTGGGGATTGACACGATTGGGGATAAATTTCCCTATGAAGTTTCCGGTGGCCAAAAACAGCGTTGTGCCTGTGCCCGGGCAATTGCAAACCAGCCGCTAGTTATTATGGCAGATGAACCAACGGGGGCCTTGGATTCGAAATCGGCTCAAACCTTGCTGGAGACCTTCGTAACTATGAATGAAAATCTTCATTCAACAATTCTGATGGTGACTCACGATGCTTTTTCCGCCAGTTATTGCAAACGAATTTTATTCTTAAAGGATGGTCAGATTTTTCATGAATTAATCCGTGGTACCAAAAGTCGCCGGGAGTTTTTGAATGATATTTTAGATGTGCTGTCAGTGTTTGGCGGAGGTGGGGGCAATGTTTAACACCCTCATTTGGCGTAATACTAAGCGTTCTGCCAAGGATTATATGATTTACGTGGGTACTATGACGATTATTTCCAGTCTGATGTTTGCCTTTCACGGTATGATTTTCTCCAAAGATATGCGAGCTTTGTATGCTGATATGACAGTTTTTGGCGTCATGATTGGTACGGCTTCCTTTTTCATTATTGGAATTGTCATGTGGCTGGTTCGCTATATTGTTAACTTCATGCTGGAAAAACGCAGTAAGGAATTCGGCACGTATTTGTTGCTGGGAATGACTAAAAAGGAAATAATCAAACTTTTTCGGCGAGAAAACTATCTGCTAGGTTTTCTGTCGATTATTTTAGGAATTATCCCTGGGTATTTGTTTCAGCTGTTGTTTGTAAACATTTTTTATTCTATTTTGGATGCGGAGTACAAGATTTCTCCAGATTTTAATCCTTGGTATCTTTTGCTGACCTTTGGCATTCAAGCATTGGCTTATTTACTGGCAATGAAAAACGTCCGACGAAAAATCAAAAAGATGAGCATCCGCCAGCTGCTGCATGCGGATCAGCAAAATGAGAAAATTGTTCACGAGAAAAATACGCGTAAAGGTATTTTGGTCTTTCTTTCACTGATATACATTTGTGTCTTCAATGTCCTGATCTTAACTTCGAATATGCCTTTAAAGAGCAGCGTGTTCTATTCGCTGGGCTTAGTCCTCGCCATTTATTTATTGTATTTTGGCTTATCGGCTTTCTTTATTCGCTTCATTCAGAAAAAATCGCCATTGATTTATAAACAAAACACTCTGTTTGTCCTGCGGCAGCTGTCATCAAAAATTAAAACGATGCGTGTTACCATGGGAACTTTGACGATTTTATTCACCGGGGCATTACTAACGTGGATGGTCGTGATGATGTTTGCGGATTATCAACAGAATCAAGTAGTCTTGGAGCAGCCCTTTGACATTTCTATAGCTAACTCCGATCCTAATTATGCATTTACTAACGAGAGAGCTACTATTGAAAAAAATGCTTCCATTAAAGAACTTTATCAATACCAGATTTACCGTGATGGGACGACAACGATGAACGACTATCTGTATCAGCATGTTGATGGAACGCAAAAGGGGGAAAAAATCGACGGTCGCTGGACTGATGGCACCTATTTTGGCGAAGATACTTTTATGCGACTTAGTGACTACAATCACCTAAGAAAGCAAGCTGGTTACAGCCAAGTTCGTCTGAAATCGGGAAATTACATTTTACATGGCAAACGCCGATTAGAAAAACAATGGCAGTTGGTAAAAGAGGCGGTTACTGTTACTGCTAATCACAAAAAATTATCACTGCAGGATACCAATATGGAACCTTTTGCTCAGAACGGAATGAATGGGGCAGACTACATCCTGGTGGTACCAGATCAAGTAGCTGACCAAATGACGCCTTATTACGGGGTAATGATTGCCAATCTTACTGATGAGGCACCAGCGAATTTGCAGAAGGATTTGGAAGCCTTAGATAAGAATTTCATTGAAACGGATCAATATGGGGATCTTTATGCTATGGGGTATGGCAATGGCAGTGATCAGATTTTAACGATGTCCGGGACAACAATCGTTAGAGACAATATTAAAAAGGAAGCCAGTTTTGTGATTGTATCAATCTGTTTCATGTTGGCGTATTTAGGGATCGTCTTCCTATGTGCGGCATTGACAATTTTGGCAGTTCAGCAATTAAGTGATTCTACCAAGCACAAAAAACGTTACGACATTTTACGCCAGTTAGGATTAAACAAAAAAGAAACGGAAAAAGTGGTGTTAAAGCAGCTAAGTATTTATTACTTGTGTCCACTGCTGATTTCGATAATTCTGAGTATTTTTATTGGCATGTTTGCTGGTGAACGTTTCGTTTATTACACAGGTGTTCAGGGAACGCCCGTTAGATTTTATGGCTTGGCATTACTGGTTTTCTTAATCATTTATTTGGCCTACTTCCTAGTTACTTATATCGGGTTTACGAGAAATATTGAAAAGCACAGGTAACCGTCTTTGTATTGTTCTCGATTAGGTTTCCCTTTCAAAAACAGCGGCTGTTTATAAATAAATCCGCTAATTGCCATTTGTTTTTTAATAGAAACTCACATTATAATGTATAATAGTTTTAGGGTGTTTATTTTGTTAAAAAACAAGGAGGTTATTATGGAAAAGAAGCGGTTTAAAATGTATAAAAAGGGAAAAACCTGGTTAGTAGCACCTATTGTATTTCTGGGACTTTTAGGGGTTAGCGGTTTAGCTGTTCAGGAACAAACAGTTCATGCAGCAGAAGCAACGACAATAGAGACAGTGGCAGAAACACCGCCCACTGAGGCACCAACGACTGTTGATTCTCAGGAAAGTGCTGGTGAAACAGTCGCAGAGGATTCCAAGGAAGCAGTTCTGCCAGAAATACCTGTGATAGAACAACCAACGGTAGAGACGCCTACTACAGATGACTCTACTGAAGAAGCACCAAAAAATGAACAAGAGTCTCTTCCAGCTGAAGATAAACAGGAACAAACCGTTGACCCATCAACGGACGAATCTGCAGAAACAGTTCCTGATACTACAGAAGAAAAAGCAGAAGCACCAGTTGAAGAAACTAATAAGGAAACTTTAAACAAACCGGCCGATAACAAAGACAGTACAGATAAAACAGCTGTTCAAGCAACGACAAACAGTACAACCCCTGCTGCGGCTCCAGCGGTAAAAGCTGCTCCTCAAGCGGCAGCACCAAAAGCAGAAGCGACGATTCCGATTTATCGAGTGTACAATCCGAACTCTGGTGAACATCTGCATACTATGAACGGCAACGAAAAAGATTTCTTAGTAAGACTAGGATGGCGTTACGAAGGTATTAGTATGCGGGTACTCGGATCTGGAAGAGAATTGTTCCGGATTTATAATCCGAATTCTGGCGAACACTTTTTTACCTTAAATGGTGCTGAACGAGATCATCTTAAATCAGTTGGTTGGCGTTATGAGGGAATTGCCTGGCATACACCTTGGACTGGGATGCCTATGTATCGGGTGTACAATCCGAATACACGAGGCGCAGGCGCTCATCATTATACAATGGATGCCAATGAACGAGACTTTTTGACTCGTGCTGGTTGGCGTTATGAAGGGATTTCCTGGCATACACTAGGAGGAGCACAACCGATTGCTCCAGTAGAACGAGTGTTGTCAGTTCCTTACGTGAGTCAATACGTCCCCGTCATGTCACCATGGGGCTGTGCCGGTGCGGCCATGACGATGCTGCTGCGTTATAAAGGAGCAAATGTTGATTTGAAATATGTACAAGATAATCTTCCAATGTATCCTAGTGATAAAGGTGGACAGCAGGGGAATGTTTATACTGGAGCTGGATTTGGTTGGGTCATTACACCAGGATCACTGACTAATTATGCTAAACGCTGGTATAACAATGTGTCTAACATTACGGGCACGAATACACAAGCAATTGTAGACCGAATTATGGGTGGTAATCCTGTACTTTATTATGGCTACTCTTCTTATCAAAAACCAAGCGACACGAACAGAAACCATTGCAAGGTAGTTGTTGGTTACAAAGACAATAAATTCTTGGTACATGATCCGTTGTATTATAGTGCTAATGCCGGTGCGGGTACTGGTGGTAAAAACATGGCCTATGACAAGGGAGCAGTTGCCTGGGTTTCAGTCGCAGATTTTAATCGCGAATGGGATGGAAGAGCCATCGGAATTAATTAAAAGCTAAGTACACAAAAGCCAATTAAGCAGAAATTAATCTGTTTAATTGGCTTTTGATTTGGCGCTTAAACGTTAACCAAGTAGAAAAAAACTTTTTTATAAGTTATTAAGAGAAAACGAGTTTTTATTCAATAACAGGCATCATTTTTGTGCTTTCATTTTATCCATGTTACGGTGATTAACGTACCAAGCACCGAATAATAAGGAGGAAATTAGACATATGGCAAAAAAAGATTTACCACAAGTCGAAACTCGTCTCTATATTAATGGCAAATGGATCGAAGGCTCAGAAGACAAACGGCCTGTTATTAATCCGGCAACTGGTGAAACATTGATTGAGGTTCATCAAGGCGGAGAAAAAGAAACGAATACAGCAATTGAAGCAGCGGAGGCTGCATTACCTAAATGGTCGGCTATGGCACCAGCAGAACGAGCTGAATTAATGAATAAAATGGCAGATTTAGTGGAAGAGGATGCGGAACGTCTGGCAACTATCATGACAATGGAACAAGGCAAGCCGCTTTCACAAGCCAAAGGAGAAATTCAAACCAACGTTGAGAACTTGCGTTGGAATGCAGCGGAAGGTCAGCGAGTAATGGGAGAAATTATCCCCTCACCATCAACCAACCAATGGCAAGTACGCAAGCAGCCAGTTGGAGTAGTTGGTGCGATTACACCGTGGAACTTCCCTTCAAACATGATTGTTCGAAAAATTTCTCCTGCAATCGCGGCTGGTTGTACGGTTGTGCTTAAACCAGCGGAGGATACACCACTTTCAGCTTTAGCTTTAATGGAACTTTTTGATAAGGCAGGATTTCCTGAAGGTGTAGTTAACATTTTGCTAGGAGATGCAGCTACGATCGGCGAAATTCTTTCTGAATCAGATACGGTGAAGAAAATCACGTTTACCGGCTCAACTGAAGTAGGTAAAACATTAAATGAGCAATCTGCACCAACCTTAAAAAAGGTATCGATGGAATTAGGCGGACATGCACCATTTATTATTTTCCCAGATGCTGATCTAGAATTAGCAGTTGAAACATTAGTTGAAACTAAGTTCGGCAACAACGGACAAGTATGTACTTCGCCAAATCGAATCTTTATTCATAAAGATATTAAAGAGAAGGCGACGAAGATGATCGTTGAAAAGGTTAAAGAGGTGACCGTGGGTAATGGATTGGATGATCCAACGACTGGACCACTGATTAACCAAGAAGGCGTCGAAAAGGTTGTCGAACAAATGGAAGATGCGACAGCCAAAGGAGCAAAGGTTTTGGTTGGCGGCAGTGAAATGAATGAAGGCGAATATGCAAATGGCTTCTTCTTCGAACCAACTGTTCTTGATGGCGTGACCAAAGAAATGGATATCTTTTATAAAGAAACCTTTGGACCAGTTATTCCTTTAATCGAATTTGAAGACGAAGAAAAAGTAATTGAGGATGCAAATGACAGCGAATTTGGTCTAGCTTCTTATTTCTTCGCTACAAATATCCATACCATTGACAATGTCAGCAACAAATTGGAATATGGCATGGTAGGTGTAAACGATACAGAAATTTCTAATTCGGCTACCCCATTCGGGGGAATCAAGCACTCAGGCTTCGGTCGCGAAAATGGAATCTATGGCGTGGAAGAATACGTGGTAGTAAAATTTGTAACGATTCGAACAGCAAAATAATTCATCAAGCTTCCTTATCCCAAAAATTCGGGATAAGGAAGCTTTTATCTTTTACAAAATACAGGTGCTTTTGACGAGAGTCTTATAAAGAAAAATCAATTTATTCCGGTGTTGTTCCGTCTGGATTTAAGCCATGTACCCGATGATAGCTTTCAATCATGGCTTGTTTATCACCACCAGTATCTTGAGCGACTAATCCCAAAAGGTAGCTATAGTCTGCACCGAGCTGTGCGCACTGATCGTAATAATTGTATAATTGATCCTCAGTAAATTGAGTTACATCAACACCGCTCATGCTAATAGTCATCCGTGCAATATGAATACACTCTTCACGAGAATAAACACCAGGCTTTTCAATCTCTTCTGGCTGCACTGGTTGAGCAGGACTTGCTGTTTGTTCCTGTGGTGTGTTTACAGGATTGGTATTGTTTACTTGGCTGCCTACTGCCTCAGGGTTTGCTGCGGGTTCATTTCCAACAGGTGCTTGTTGCACAAGTGTTGTATCATCCGTTTGCTGTTTTTCAGAAGTTGACGTAGTAGTCGTTTTTTTCGCTTTTTTCTTTGTTTGAGTTATCTTTGGCTCAGCTTTTTTTGCTTCTTCCTTCTGCTTTGTTTGACACCCAGCCAATACAAAAATCATCGCAATAATAAGTCCTACTTTTCCTAGTTTTTTCATGTTTCTACTCCTTGTCTTTTTAGTAATTTTTTTGTAACCTTGTTGTAACACAAAAGAAATCTTTGTAAATATATTTTTTTTTAAATTTCACTTTATATTTCGTGCGATTTGAATAGGAGAATTGTAGATTAAAAGAGCACCTGTCTCTAAGAAACTCTTTTTAGCATGAGAAGATTTTTAAATAACCAACAGTTAGCTGAAGAAGTTGAAGAACATGTGCTCAAATGCGCAATAAAGTAGTTTTTTTGATGTTCTTTATAAATAAGGTAGTTCATAGTAGGATAATTTACCATTTAATTAATTTTGTTTAATGGAATTGAATATTTAACTATGTATTGACAATAATAAATGCAACATATATTATTTTAAGTGTAAACGCTTATAAAAATTGGAGGACTTTTTATGAGAAAAAAATTGTTGCTGAGTATACTTTTTCTTTCTGGATTGGCACTATTTTTTACTTCAAATGAGGCACAGGCAGCTTCTCAGACACTATTTCGGGTATACAATCCCAACAGCGGAGAACACTTCTATACGCAGAACTCAAGTGAAAGAGACCTTTTAGTAAATGTTGGTTGGCATGATGAAGGAATAGCATGGGAAACTCCTAGCAGCGGAATAACCGTTTACCGATTATATAATCCGAATGCCGGAGATCACCATTATACGATGGACATAAATGAATATAACCATTTGGAAAAAGCAGGCTGGCGCAAAGAAGGAGAAGCATTCAAGTCAGTTGATACCAGCAACAAAGAAAAGCCTATTGGAATTCCTGTTTACAGAGCATATAACCCCAATACTAAATCGGGTGCCCATAATTTTACAATTAATCTAAATGAGCAGAGGCATTTGATTCAAGTTGGCTGGAAAGACGAAAAAGTCGCTTTCTATGCACATCACGGTTCCAATGATTATTTCAATATAAAAACTGTTCATAAAAGTGGAACAAAAGTACTGAAGGAATCAACTACTAGAGTTAAGGAAGGATTTAACTATATTGCTAGTGCCGAGAATTTCTCTGGCTATGAGCTTGTGGGGAGTAGTAGGCAAGAAATCAAAAACATCACTTCCAGTAAAGAAATCATCTTTAACTATAACAAAGTAAATAAAGACAAATTAACGGCCGCTTTAAAATCTGTGGATGCTTTAAGTGCAGATGACTATACTCCAATTTCGTGGGATAAATTGATAGACTCGAGAGATGCGGCAAAGAACACTGCAGCGCAGGAAAATGCAACTCAAAAAGAGGTAAATGATCGTCTAAATGATTTGAATGGAAAGATCAAAGAATTAGTTGCACGTGCGGACTTTAAAGCGTTGGAAGATCTTTATCTAAGTGCAGCTGGCATAGGATCACAGCATTATGACGATTATGCAACCTATCTGTTATTCCATGAAGCATACGGGGGTGCCTACATCAGAATAAATGATTTAAACAGTTCTCAAACCGAAGTGGATGATGCTTTGAATAAGCTGCAAGGGATGATAGCTTTAGCAAAAGCGATTGCATCACAAGCCTTGTTAGATCAGCTGCAAGCATTATACGATACAGGAGCAACTAAGAATCAAAATGAGTATACACCAGCTTCTTGGAACGAATTGACTAATTGTTTAAATATAGCGAAGGACATTCTCGATAGCGAGCGTCCAATCGAAGAAACCACACAATTAGCAGCAGATAACCTGCAAAATGCTTTAGATAATCTAATTTTAAAACCAGATAAGACAGACCTGCAGGATTTATATGATGCATCTCAAGGGTTGGGCTCAATGGACTTTGATCCTTACGATGATTATCTAGATTATCATTACGCAATGGCAGATGCGCAGGGAGTTCTCTTAGATGAAAATCACTCACAACAACGAGTAGACGATTGTCTGGCGACTCTCAAAGCAGCCTTAAGCAAACGAATAAGTTAAGAAAAAACCAAACTAAATAATGATAATTTTTGAGTGATGGCAGTAGATAATAAGCGTTTACTTTAGTTGCGTATCAAAAATTACAAATGACTCTCGGTTTGATTGCTTTGATAGCATCAGCCAGGGTCGTTTTTTATTTGTAATAGTTTGTCCTTATTCAATTTGTTATAATAGAATGGATTTACGCAAGCAATTAAAGTTTTTTTCCTAGGCCAAAGATAACTTCATTTCATCAAATATTGATCAAGTAACAGCGAATGATTAGTCAAAGGCGTGAGATAATAGAAGTGGAAGCTGACACGATATCCAGATGATTATGCTTGTCACTTTTCTTGTTGAACTTATGAAAAAGTTTGCTGAATAAAAAAGGAGCTGACGAGAATGAAAAAGCTTGATCCAAGTTGGTTTTGTATTGCGATTACATTTTTACTAATTGGAATAAACAGCAGCAAGTTTTATTTAGTTTTGGCCCTCTCTTTTATGGTACTGGCATTTACTTCAAAGGAAGAAGAATAAAAATATTTTTCTAATACACTTACTGAGGTGCAGGATATCCTGTATCTTTTTTTGTGCCTAAGAAACAGCTATAAAAAAATATGTGGAATAACAACGGATAATAGAAAAAGATTTTATAGTCAACCTTTAATGATGTTACTACAACGTTACTCATTAAGTAACGATCTCCAAAAAATGTTTCGTTGATACATTCCCTGCCTAGACAATAGACGAGCACTTTCGGCAATGCTAAAGTAAAAGAAAGAAAAAGCAAACGCTTTCAAAAAAGAAAAAGAGGTGATTAGATGGGTGCAAAAAAGAAATTGGGTTTCTTTGATATTTTAGCCTTAGCCTTCTCTTCGGTGTTTTCACTGGAACTAATTTCTTCACAGGCAAAGTTGGGACCTTCACTTATTTTCAATTTTTTATTTATCGGTTTAACGTACTTTTTGTCCCATGGTTTGATCTGTGCCGAGTTAGGTTCTGCTTATCCGGATCAAGGAGGAATCTATGTCTGGGTAAAACGAGCCTATGGGGATAAGTGGGCCGCACGTACGACCTGGTGGTATTGGTTGAATGTCGCTGGGTTCATTCCTGCCACTGCAGTGGTAATGGTTTCAATTATCAAGGAAATGTTTTTACCGAATCTTTCAGTCTGGGGGATTGTCGGAATTTGTATTTTGTGTGTTTGGTTTGTCGTTTTCTTCAATTGTATTGATCTGCAAAAAGCCAAGTGGCTACCAATTATCAGCTCTATTAGCAAAATTGCAGTGACCTTGGTCTTGTTGGTTGGGGGGCTGTATTACACCTTTACACAAGGGGTAAACCATTCTTTTGCCAGCGATTCATTTTTACCAAGCTTTAATTTAAGCTTTGTGGCATTGATTCCAGTTTATGTTTACAGCGTAACCGGATTTGATTTGATCAGTTGTTCAGCTGGAGAAATGGATAATCCGAGCAAAAATGTTCCTAAAACAGTTTTTCTCAGCGGCTTTTTTACGATTCTCTTTTATATATTAGCTGCTACCGCTATTTTAGTTGTTTTGCCGATTTCGGCGATTAGTGAAACCTCCGGCTTGTTCGATACGGTGGTAGCCATGTTTGGCAGTAAATGGCTGGTAAACATGATTGGTATGGTAACTTTTGTTGGCTTTTTAGGCTATGTTTTTGGCTGGGCATTGGGTGGAAATAAAGTTGCTTTGGAAGCTGGAGAAAGTGGAGAGCTACCCAAATTTTTTGCGAAAACCAATCAAAGTTATGCACCCGTCGGCTCGGCCATTTTATTAGGAATTGTTTCAACGGCTTTACTGATTTTTTACGGGGTTACTGCCAGTACTAGTGAGAACCTGTTTTGGACATTATTGGCTTTTACTTCAATTATTTTCTTTTTACCCTATATCGTAATGAGCTTTACCTTTTTAAAACTACGTCGGCTTGACCCTGATATCGAACGACCTTTTAAAGTACCTTTTGGTAAACCAGTGGCCTATCTAGTGGCGGGGGTACATTGTTTCTTTCTAATCTTCAGCAGTTTCTCCTTTCTGTTACCACCAGAGGGAGAAGAGCCGCTTTTATACGTAGCCAGTTTAATAATAGGGCTGCTGCTTTCAATTGGTTGTGGCGAATGGCTGATCCATTATGCTATGAAATCGGCTAAAACGGAAATTTTGGATATCTAATCAAAAATAAATTTTAACTAAAGAATAGGAGTGTTTTACATGGCAAAGCGACTTTCATCAACACCAAAGCAGGACAACTTCCGTATGCCGGGAGAATTTGAACCCCACAAACAAATTTGGATGATTTGGCCAGAACGACCTGACAATTGGAAAAATGGCGGGAAGGATGCGCAAAAAGCATTTGTTTCGGTGGCTGAGGCAATTGTTAATTTTGTACCGGTGACTATGTGTGTATCGGCCAATCAATTTGAACATTGCCGCAACAGCTTGTCAGAGGATATTCGAGTAGTGGAGGTTACCACCGATGATGCCTGGATGCGGGATTGTGGGCCAACCTTTGTGGTGAACGACCAAGGAGATGTTCGCGCAGTGGATTGGGACTTTAATGCTTGGGGCGGTTTAGTAGATGGTTTGTATTTTCCTTGGCATTATGACCAAAAAGTTGCCCAGAAGGTTTGTGAAATTGAATATGTAGATACGTATCACACCCCGGAATTTATTTTAGAGGGTGGTTCGATTCATGTTGATGGCGAAGGAACAGTGATGGTCACAGAAATGTGTCTATTGTCAGAAGGTCGTAATCCACATTTAAGTCGGGAAGAAATAGAAAATATGCTGCAAGAGTATCTCAACGTTGAAAAAGTCCTGTGGGTAAGAGAAGGTATTGATCCTGATGAAACCAATGGGCATATTGATGATGTTGCCTGCTTCGTTCGACCAGGTGAGGCTGCGTGTATTTATACCGAAGAAAAGGATCATCCTTTTTATCAGGTGGCACAGGAAACCTATCAATTTTTAAGCAATCAAACCGATGCGAAAGGTCGGAAGCTGAAGGTTCACAAGTTGTGCACGACAGTGAATCCGGTGACTTATGGAGCTGAATATGAAGTAGATTCAGTGACAGGCAGTATTCCTAGACATGCAGAGGATATCTGCATTACTTCATACATGAATTTCTTGATTACCAATGGTGCCATCATTGCACCTCAGTATGGTGATCCTAACGATGAATTAGCATTGAAGCAAATTCAGGAAATGTTCCCAGATCGAGAAATTGTCGGAGTACAAACGCGGGAAATTGTTTACGGCGGCGGAAATATTCACTGCATTACTCAGCAACAGCCAAAAGGATAGGAGGAAGGCAGACTATGAAACATTTTATCGACACACAGGATTTTTCAAAAAAAGAATTATTGGACATCATCAACTTATCACTTTTAATCAAAGATTGTGTAAAAAAAGGCTACTATCCGCCCTTGATGCGACGGAAAACCTTAGGCATGATTTTCCAACAAAGTTCGACTCGAACTCGCGTTTCCTTTGAGACAGCCATGGAACAGCTGGGTGGACATGCGCAATATTTGGGACCGGGTATGATTCAGCTAGGTGGACATGAAACGATTGAAGATACAGGAAAAGTTATTTCCCGTTTAGTTGATGTGGTGATGGCACGGGTGATTGAACATCAAACCGTAGTCGATTTAGCCAAAGCCTCGAGTGTTCCAGTACTGAATGCCATGAGTGATTACAATCATCCAACCCAGGAAATTGGCGATTTGTGTACCATCGTTGAACATTTACCAGAAGGGAAACGTTTAGAGGATTGCAAAGTAACCTTTGTGGGTGATGCAACACAGGTTTGTGCTTCATTAGGTTTTATAACTACTAAGCTTGGAATGCATTTTGTTCATTATGGTCCAGAGGGGTATCAATTAAATGCTGACTACCGAGCAATTTTAGAAAAGAATGTTCAAGAAAATGGCGGCAGCTGGCTGGTTACCGATGATCCATTGCAAGCTTTGCCAGGCACCGACTTTGTTTACACGGATGTATGGTACGGTCTGTATGAAAGTGAATTGTCGCCTGAAGAACGGCATCAGATTTTCATGCCGAAGTATCAAGTGAATCGTGAGTTGTTAGAGCAATGCAGCCTTGGAGTAAAATTTTTGCATTGTTTACCAGCAACCCGTGGAGAAGAAGTGACGGATGAAGTGTTGGATTCAGCGATTTCCTTAGCCTTTGACGAAGCGGAAAACCGCTTAACAGCAATGCGAGGACTGCTAGTGTATTTAACTAAGTATCAAAATGTTGGAACAGAATACGAACAGCTGGCGGCTAAAGAGAAGCTGGATAGCTTTTTAGAAACCTTAGAATAGGCGGAAAATAAAATGGCAAAAATTGTAGTGGCTTTAGGGGGGAATGCTTTAGGAAATTCCGCCAATGAACAATTATCACGGGCACAGTTGGCAGCTCGCTCAATTGCTGATTTGATTGTAGCGGGGCATCAGGTAGTGATCGCTCATGGCAATGGGCCTCAAGTTGGCCAAATTCGACTAGCCTTTGAAGCAATGACTAGTGAAGCGGTTATGCCTTTTGCAGAGTGTATTGCCATGAGTCAGGGCTATATTGGGTACCATTTGCAGCAGGCGATTGACGAAGAACTGGTTAGCCGAAGCGTAGATGATATTCCAGTCATATCTATGTTGACCCAGGTGGTGGTGGATGGCAAGGATCCAGCCTTTCAAAAACCAACAAAACCGATTGGCAGCTACTATTCTGAAGAGCAAGCCAAAGAGTTGATGGTTAAAACTGGGGAAATCTATCAAGAGGATGCAGGCAGGGGCTGGCGGCGGGTGGTTCCTTCACCTAAGCCGGTAGATATTTATGAAAAAGTGAGTTTGAAAACATTGGTAGATGCTAATCAGGTGGTGATTGCCTGTGGTGGGGGTGGTATTCCAGTGGTTTATCATGGGAATCGCTATGAAGGAGTGGATGCCGTAATTGATAAGGACTTTGCGGCTTCCAAAATGGCCACCTTAATCGATGCCGATACCTTTATCATTTTGACAGCGGTGGACTATGTTTATGTTCATTTTGGAAAAGAAAATCAGCAAGCTTTAAAAGAAGTTAGTCTAAAGGACATGCAGCGATATGTTGCAGAAGGACAATTTCCTGCCGGTAGTATGCTGCCAAAGGTAGAAGCAGCCTGTGAGTTTGTGGCCAGCGGATCGGGGAAAACCGCAATTATTGCCGACTTGGAGCAGGTGGCGCAAGCAATTTCAGCTGAAACGGGTACTATCATTCGTCAAGCGTGCGATTGAAGCGATGATAGAAAATCAGCTCGACAATAGCCAACATGGAAATGCGTGAAGTGAGATCCAAGTGATCCAGCCCAATTTCGTCACTGAACACGTAAAAATCAATATCACACAAATTTTGAATAACATTAGTTACGGCACGAGTAAAGGAGACAATGGTAGCACGAGAATTTTGCCTTACTCGTTCAATCGCTTCGACGATCGAACTATTGTCGCCAGTATAGGCAAAGGCAAAGAAAATATCTTGGTCAGTAATATGTCGCAATGCATTTTGAACGGCAGCCTGATCCTGCAGCAAAACTGCGCGAAAACCTTGTGCAGTAAACAACCAATGAACATAATGCAAGGCTTGTAAATCAAGATCTTCACCCATTAAGTAAAGCACGGGATTCAAATCTAATAGCTGGTTAAATTGTTCAATTTTGGTTTGGTCAGTGACTCGAACAGATTCAACAATGTTTTTTAAATATTCATCTTTAAAATCTTTTTGCTTAATCGAATGGGGAATCGTTTGCGGAGCTTCGGGTACTACGGTCAAACTTTCAATAAAATCACTATATCCGTTGAAGCCCAATTTTTTAGCAAAACGAAAAATAGTGGTGGAGGAGACGTAGCATCTTAAGGCTAATTCGCGAATACTGTAGAATTTTATCTGATCAAAATTTTTCAGAATGTAATCAAAGATACGCTTTTCTGAATCATTGAGCTCCGTAAAATGCTGATTCGCTGCTGAATAAAAATCTTTGGTTGCTGTCATCCGATCACCCGCTTTCTATATCATTATAGCGTAGTTCTTTTTGAGGCGAAACTGCCTACAACAATAAACTGGAGGGGTAACAAATGAAGCTATCACATACACCAACATATCCAATTAAGCATTTTTTAGATAATTATGATTTAGCCAAAGAGGAAATCCAGGATATCTTAACGACGATCATTCAGCTAAAGGAAGCTGCCCATCAAAATGCAGTGCCGCAATTATTAAGGGGAGCAACCTTAGCGATGATTTTTGAAGAGCCTTCCACCCGAACCCGCGTTTCTTTTGAGACTGCTATGGCTGAACTTGGCGGACATGGTCTTTATTTAAAACCAGGGGAGATTCATTTTGGGTCTCATGAAGCCATTAAGGATACTGCACAGGTTTTGTCCAGTATGTGTGACGGAATTATGCTGCGGACAGAAGATCATGAGCTGGTATTAACCTTGGCTAAATACGCTTCTGTTCCAGTGTTCAATGCTATGACTTATTACATTCATCCGACGCAAGGCTTAGCTGATGTACTGACCATGATGGAACATCTGCCAAAAGGTAAATCGTTGGAGGAAGTTGAAGTAGTTTTTGTCGGCGATTCTGGCGAAAACGGTATCATGGCAATGGAACATGCACATTTGGCTGCGTCATTAGGCTTACATTATACAATTGCTTCACCAAAGCAGTATTCTATCAGCGATGCAGAAATCAAAAAGGTAGAGGAGAAAATGCAAAAAACTGGTGGAACACTGACCGTTACTGAAAATGTGGAAGAAGCTGTAAAAAAAGCCGATTTCATTATTCCTGATGTTTGGTACTATTATGGGTATGAGGATGAAAAAGATGAACGAACAGCGGCCTTTTATCCTCGTTATCAATTAAACATGGAAATGCTGGAAATGGCTCCCGATCATTGTAAAGCTATGCACTGTTTGCCAGCTAATCGCGAAGTGGAAATTACTAGTGAGGTTCTAGACCATCCAACACGCTCATTGGTCTTCCAGGAGGCAGAAAACCGCTTGCATGTTCAGCGGGGATTACTGGCATGGTATTTGTATCCGCAATTGAAACGAGCAGATGATCAGACTAAGGCGTATTACGAAGGGAAAATGCGTGCCTTTCTAGATCAAAGACTCAACTAAAAGGAGTGAGTGAACAATGGAAGATGTAAAAAAACTGGGGTTTATTGACATTGTTTCGCTGTCCTTTGCGGCAGTGTTTTCACTGGAATTGATTGCTTCTCAGGCATCCATGGGCCCCTCATTAATCTTTTGCTTTGTTGTGTTAGGAGCAACCTTCTTTTTATCTCATGGATTGATTTGTGCCGAGCTGGGCTCGACTTATCCTGATCAAGGAGGAATTTATGTTTGGATCAAACGAGCTTACGGGGATCGTTGGGCAGCTCGGACTACCTGGTGGTATTGGGTCAATGTGGCGGGCTTTATTCCTTCAACGTTAGTAGTAATGGGGTCCGTTTTACAGATGCTGTTTTTCCCGGATCTATCCGTATGGGGGATGGTTATCTTTTGTATTATTTGCACTTGGGTTGTTGTAGGTTTCAACTGTATTGATCTACAGGATGCTAAATGGCTGACAATGCTAAGTACGATCTGTAAATTATTGGCCTGTTTGGCTTTGATGATCGGAGCAGTAATGACCTTAACTACTAAGGGATCACAAACAGAATTTTCGATGGCTAATATCATACCAACCTTTGACTTAAGCTTCTTTGCGTTAGTTCCGGTGTATGTTTATGCTTTAACGGGTTACGATTTGATCAGCTGTTCAGCGGGTGAAATGGAAAATCCTAGTAAAAATGTGCCAAAAGCAGTTTTCTCTAGCGGTATTTGTACGATTGTTTTGTATATCATTGCGGCAGTGGCCATGCTGATTATTTTGCCAGTGGACAGTATTGACCCTGATTCTGGGTTGTTTATTGCTTTTGGAGAAGTTTTTGGACGTGGGGTTGTAACCATTGTTGGTGTAATTTCCTTTATCGCTTTTCTAGGTTACATTTTCAGTTGGGCTTTAGGGGGCAATAAAGCTGCGTTAGAGGCTGGACTAGAGGGTGAGTTGCCGAAGGTTTTTGCAAAAACCAATAAAGTACATGCGCCAATTGGCTCAGCTATTTTACTGGGGCTTTCTTCAACCGCATTGCTGGTCTTTTATGGCTTAATCTCTTCTAGTAATGCTAATTTATTTTGGACATTGCTGTCCTTTACGTCGATTATTTTCTTCTTACCATATATTATTCTTTCATTCGCTTTTATTACTTTGCGTAAGAAAGACCCAGATATCGAACGACCATTCCGAATTCCTGGTGGTGACGGTATTGGAAAATTAGTCGCAGCTGTTCAATTTATCTTCTTTGCTTTCAGTACAATCTTCTTCTTTCTGCCACCAGAAGGAGAAAATCCAGTATCTTATGTTTTGTTCTTAGTTGCTGGAGTTGGTTTAGCGGTGGGCATAGGCGAGTGGTTGATTGATAAATCCATCAAAGAACGAACGGCAAGAGAAATGGAAATGGAATAAGTACGACTAAAGACTGCTGCCAATCGGTTAGCAGTCTAATTTTATCTCTTTTTTTTGGACTTCCTGTATACTGTTTGGAAAAGGAGAGGTTCCATTATGCTGGATGAAATAGAACAAACGAGGCCCAACCGTTGGGGGTTAGTAGCCACGCCATTTTTGTTGGCAATTGGTTTTATAGGACGCACGACTAACTGGCCGCTTAGCTGGATTTGGCTGCTTCTTTTCTCTTTATTGGCGCTGCTTTTTCAATTTGGTCCTGATGCTTGCAAAATATTCCTTAAACCAATGGGAAAAGGCAAAATAAGGTACATCTTACTGTTTGTAGTGCTGAGCTTTGTTCTTTCAACGATTGCTGCAAGATTAGGCAATTTATTGTTGAATAATCAAACGGTAGAAAATCCTATTGCGCAATCGTTGCACGAGAACAGCTTACTGCAAAATATCTATTTCTTTCTTACCACCTGGATCTCACTGGCTGGTGAAGAACTAACGACTGCCGCAGTAGCTTTTCCTTTGTATTATTATTTAGTTAAGCAATTCGGACAAAAGCAAGCCTTTCTTTTCAGTTCCATTTTGAGTGCATTATTTTTTGGTTCGTTGCATTTGACCACTTATTCTTGGAATTGGTACCAAAGTCTAGTAGTCATTGGCTTGACGCGTCTCCCATTCAATTATGCCTGGAAGAAAACCGACAGCCTTCGCGGTGGAATTATCGCTCATACTGTTTATGATTATCTGATTTTTTTCTTTGTACTACTTGCAGGTATGCACTAAAATTTGTTGTCGTATCAATCGTTCTCCTTTATACTTTAGGTAATAGATAAAAGGAGGCCTTTGTTTGACAAGCTTATGTTTACTACTGGTAACACGCTCTTCTCATAGCTAAAAAATAAGGAGAGTGCAAAAAATGACCATTAACATTCGTGAAACAAATGAGCAGGACCGTAAGACAATTTTTCAAGTGGAGGATCTAGCCTTTAATGACCCAGAAGTGCCAGTGCTGGCTGATGAATTATTGTACGATCCAACGGCACGACCGTTACTATCACTATTGGCTTTCGATGGAGAACAGGCAGTAGGGCATATTTTGTTTACTAAAGGTTGGCTAGAAGGTTTTGAAGAATTATCAGTTTCAATTTTAGCTCCTCTGGCGATTATTCCCAGCCATCAAAAAAAGGGAATTGGCGGGCAGTTGATTCGAGCAGGTCTGAATCTGCTAAAGCAGCAAAAGGGAGATTTGGTGTTTGTTTTAGGTCATATTGACTATTATCCTCGTCATGGATTTGTTCCAGCATTACCCCAAGGCTTTATTCCACCTTATCCTACAAAAAAAGGGTTGGAGGATGCGTGGATGGTTCAAACGATCAGTACTATTAACTTGGCTGATTGTGCTGGATTAGTCCATGTAGCGATGGTAATGGACAAGCCAGAGAACTGGTAGATAGTTAAAATAAAGAAAAAGGTACCCCAACCTTAATGAATGAGTTGGGATACCTTTTTCAGTATTTTCTGTGTATTTTATAAAATAGAGATACAAGCCATTTGGTTCAATTTGACTGTGAATATCTACAGGGAAATGGCGAAGCACGCACGAAGATAGCCAGCTGGATGATAGAATACACAAGTAAAAATTTGGTCTAATTTAGTTGTATGGTACACTATAGATAGAGATAATAATGAATAAGCAGCTTGAAAGAAAAGCGCTATCAAAGATTAGAGGAGAAATAGGAAAAAAATTTATTTTTTTCGCCAAAAAGTATTTACAAAAAGATTTCTTTTGTTACAATTATATTACAGAGAGAAAAAGAGGGTGAAACCATGAAAAAAATCATTGGGTTAACTTTATTACTATGTTGTTCTGTTGCTTTGACAGGCTGTGGTTCAGGAGGCAACGGGACCACTAGCTCCAGTACGGCGCAATCGACTTCTGAGGTAAAAAGTCTCAAATTAACAGTTGCCAAAGAATTTACAACGGACGATACCGGGAAAGCAACGATTAAAGGAAGCACTGATCCTGAGGCTAAGATTAAAATTGAAGATGATACGGTAACGGCTGATAACAAAGGGAAATTCACTTATGATTACAAATTAGAGGAAGCAGAAGGCAAAACCATCACTATTACTGCCTCCTTGGATGACTTGAAGAAGGAACAGAAAGTAAAAATTACACCATCTGCTGATTTTATAAAAGAAAAAAATACTGTTGCAACTTCAACGGCGAACAATCAACAAACGACGCCGTCCAGTGAAGCGCAGCAATCGAGTCAAATTGGCCAAGTATTAACTACGCCATGGGGTGAACAGGTGACTGTTTTACGAGTATTGCCCAATGGTGAACGAGTAATCAGTGAGGAAACCTCTCAAGCGGATATCAATAACGACGGTGTTTTGACCTATGAAGAATTAGTTAAAACGGAAAATGATATGGACGCTCAGAATGCCCAACAGGAAGCTCAGGTTGGTAAAGTCCTAATTACGCCATGGGGTGAAGAGGTAACAGTTTTACGAGTGTTGCCAAATGGCGAACGAGTGATTAGCGAACAGACTTCGCAGGCGGACATTAATAACGATGGCATTTTAACCTACGAGGAATTAGTTAAAACGGAAAATGATATGGATGCACAGAAAGCACAGTAAAAAATTATGAAAAGAAAGCAGTCGAATCCGGCTGTTTTCTTTTTTTAGTTGTAACAAGTCTTTTACTTAATGATATACTCAAATGACTAATAACTAGGAGGTTGAATAATTTGAACATTGAAACAGTGAAAAAAATGATCAATTCTGGAGAACCCTACGATGATATGGATGCTGGTGTTGAAGCAATTCGGGCAAAAGCAATCCAGGAATGCCGAAGATATAATTTTTTAGTGAATTCGGAAAACAAGTATGATCTATCAATTTTACAAGGACTATTACATTCGATCGGTGAGGACGTTTATATTGAGTCAAATTTTTTGTGTGAGTTTGGCTTTAACATTTCTATTGGCAGCAATGTGTACATTAATCATGACCTAATTATTCTAGACTGCAATCAAGTGACAATCGGTAACGGTGTTTATATTGCTCCTAGAGTGGGAATGTATGGCGCGAATCATGCGGAAGACCCTATTGAAAGAGCTGAAGACCATATTGTGTATTCAAAACCGATAAAAATTGGTGACAGAGTTTGGCTGGGAGCGGGTGTCCATGTTTTACAAGGAGTGACAGTTGGGGAAAATACGATTATTGGTGCAGGCAGTGTCGTCACGAAAGACATTCCAGCCAATGTAATTGCCGCTGGGAACCCTTGCAAAGTGATTCGACCAATTCGGGAATCCGATCGGAAAAATGGCAATAAATTTTAGCTATTTTCATAACGAAATGGGGTGCAGAAATGGCGCTTTTTATTAATCTATTGGGTTTTACTGGCGGATGGCTGATTTTTATCTTTCCTATGTACCAAGCCTTTTTAGAGCTATCAGATCAGGCAATAACTTTTTCTAAAATGGTTTCGGGTAGATTAGAGACAGTCAAAAAAATTTCTCCCCTTTACTGGGTGTTTCCTCCATTAAAAATCCACAAAGAAAAGGAACGGGCACTCATCATTATCCGTGAAATGAAATTAGAAGCCAATGATCTCAAAAAGTTGCTGCTGTATTTTGATAAAGCGACCGCTTGGTTCTATGTAGCATTAGCTGGCCTTTTCAACAGCATTTATGTGACCTATGAGTTATTTGGGAAACTTCATTTACCAAGATCTCCGCTCCCTTTTTTCATGACAATTACCGTACTGATTGTTTTAAGTGCCAGCAGTGTCAGATATCGTTTAGATGCGAAACGGATCGAACAGAAGATCTCAGGTATCCGCGGTGAATAATTCTATTTTTTAAAAAAGAACAATAAAAGAACAGAGCCAACTGTAATCAACTGATAAAATGAAGCTATTGAGTTCAATACTTTTTACAAGGAGATTTATCAGTTGCTGTTAAAAATTGTAGGAACATTAATTGTCGGCTTTTTGGGTGGGACAGTCGCCAAGCGTTTAAAAATGCCAGCCGCTTTTATGACGGGAAGTGTGCTGGCAGTGGCGCTTTTTTCGATTTTGTCGAATGCTATGTTTATGCCTAGCAGTTTAAAGGTCATCGCTCAAATTGTCAGTGGTGCATATATTGGTCAGCAAGTATCAAAGCAGGATTTGCTAAACTTTCCTAAACTGGCAAAATCGATTGTTTTACTGCTGACCTTTTTCACCATTAATACCTTTGTGATGGGCTATTTATTTGCTCGTTTTTTTTCAATTGATTTGACCACAGCGCTCTTAAGCTGTCTTCCAGGCGGGATCATGGATGTGTCATTGATTAGTATTGACATGGGAGCACAGGCAGAAATTGTTGCTACCATGCAGTTGGCACGTCTGGTAGGAATGCTGCTGATATTGCCTTATTGGATTACGTTCATTCTGAAATGTTTAGGTAAAGTCGAGAAACGGGAAGTAGCGGATGATCTATCGTCCAATAAACTTGTGCCTTTTGGAACCAATCATGAGCTGATAAATAATCTGTTGATTCTTCTAATTGCCGGACTTGGCGGTTTGCTGGGAATGTACCTGGAAATACCTGTAGGAGCACTGATTTTCTCGCTTATTTTTTCTTGTGGGTTGAAGCTGCTAAAAAATACGGCACCTTTGAATAATAAAATACGGCAATTGGCTCAGATTTTGGCTGGTTCGATTATTGGCAGTACCTTTACTAGAGAGAGTCTGGAACAAATAGTTCAGCTATTCATTCCTGCTTGTCTTTTGCTGATCAGTTATTTATTGATTAATATCTTGTTTGGTTTTATCGTTTACAAGAGGGGGATTTTAGACTTGCGTTCAGCTCTATTCGCTTCATCACCGGCAGGAGCGACGGATATTTCGCTAATTGCTGGAGAGTTGGGCGGTGATATGCCCAAAATTGCCGGTATCCAAATTTGTCGAACGCTTTACACAATTATTATTTTACCAATACTAGTTCGCTTAGTTGTCGAACACGCCCTTTTACGCTGATTCAGCGTTTTTTTTATTTTCGAAATTTGCTGTGAGAATAGGGACTTGTTATACTTGTTTTTAGTAGAAAAGATGGAGTGTGTGCTTGAAAAGTCTGAATGGGGTATGTATTCTGGTCATTTCGTTGATTTCAACTGCGGATTGCCATCGTTTCAACAATCAAGCAAGTAAAAAGAAAATTAAGCTTGAAGAAGTCTTTTTTGATCTATTTATAAAAGGAGGATTTGATGCTCACAACCAAACCTGTTACGAAGCAGCTGCCCGCTTACTTACGAATTGTAGAAATTTATAAGCATTCTTTTCCAAAGGATGAACAGATGCCCTTTTGGCTAATGCGCCTGTTTGCGCGTAGAAAGCAGGTGGATTTTTTAGCTTTTTATGATCAGGAGGTTTTTTGTGGTTTTGCTTATTTGGTTTATAACGAAGGGCTAACCTTCGTTTTCTATCTGGCGACCGATCCTGACATGCGTTCAAAAGGGTATGGTTCGCAAATAATTCGCTGGATTCAACAAGAATATGCGGAGTCAGGAATTGTTCTGACGATTGAAACCGTTGATTCAAATTATCCTGATTATGCGCAGCGAAAACGAAGACAAAAATTCTATTTCAACAATCAAATGCAGGATACTGGTTATCGTGTGAAGGAGTTTGGGGTCGTTTACGATGTATTGACTAATGCGCCTGACTTCTCCATCGAAGCATATCGTAAGGTATTAAAATATTTCTCTTTTGGCTTTTATTCGGTGAAACCAGAGAAGGGATCGGATCAGTTATGATTAAAGAATTAACACCAACACATAGTGAAATTGACGAACTTGCCCAAATCTGGTTGGCTAGCAATCTTTCGGCTCACGCTTTTATTCCAGCTGAATATTGGCAAAAAAATTATACGGACGTCAAAGAATTGTTGACGGATGCCAGACTATTTGCTTATTATCGGGAAGACAAAATTGTCGGCTTTTTAGGTTTAATGGAGCAGTATATTGCCGGAATCTTTGTTCGAGATGCTTATCAACACCAAGGTATTGGCAAAGCCTTGATGGCTGAAGTCAAAAAGCAGCAGACAAAGTTATCTTTATCTGTCTATGCTAAAAATGAACAAGCCCTGCACTTTTATCAAAAACAAAATTTTGTATGTACTGGAAGTCAAGTTGAACAGGACACCAATGAATTAGAATATCAAATGGTTTGGCAGGATTAGGCATTTAACTGATCGCTTATTCTCATTAAATTTAATCAAAAAGTTCAAGATACCATTAATCCTTCGATTAAGAGACTGAGGAAATATAAATTCGTTTTATTGACGGGGCAACCATGTGTGAATTCAATGAGGATCCTCAACATCTTTGAATAATTATTGACTTAGCGATTGAGTCAACGGATGGGTAGTTAAGGCATACTAAATAACTCTGTCCTTTAACCTGCTAAGAGTCTATAATAATCAGTAACTATTTTTGAAGGAGACTTTTAATGAATATTCTAATTATTTATGCTTACCCAAATCAAACGGGTTTTTCAGCGAGAGTCTTAAAGACAGTTCGAGAGAATTTGAGTAGTCAGCATCAGGTGAAGGTGCTGGATTTGTACCAAGAAGGCTTCGACCCTTTGTTAGTCTTTAACGAGCAGAATCAGAGACGGGATTTAGCTACGGATGAAAAAACTAAAAAGTATCGTGAACTGCTGCAATGGTCAGAACAGCTAATATTTATTTTTCCGATTTGGTGGAGCAGTATGCCGGCAATCTTAAAAGGATTTATTGACCGGGTATTTGCTAAGGGCTTTGCGTATGAACACAAGGGAATGATGCCAGTGGGTCTATTAAAGGGTCGCCAAGCTTGGATTATTACCAGTCATGATACACCGAAGCCTTATGCACGTTTTTTCCAACAAGACTATGGCCGTGTGTTGAAGCGGCAAGTACTGGAAATGTGCGGTATTAAGCCAGTTAAATTAACGGAAATTGCTTATTTACGAGGCTCGACGCCAGAAAAACGAGAGAAATATTTACGTAAGTTGGAAAAAATGAGTCAAGCGTTTTAAATGAAGGAGCTGCACTTTTTAAGGCTTAGTGAAAAAGTTTGGTTCAAAAAATTAGAAAAAACTATTTGACAAATGAGAATTTAGTGATAATCTATTGATTAATAAAATATTTTTTCGATGAGAAAGAAAGTAAGTTTGGAACGGTTTAAGAGAGACTCTGGCAGGTGAAAAGAGTTAGAAGTGACAAGCTGAAAATGGCTTTTGAGAAACTTTTGACGATAGGTAGTCAAAAGCGGAATGTCCGCCGATATCAGGGCCATCGATCTCACAATGTGACGTCGAACTGAGGGAAGGGAAACCTTCTAAATTTAAGGTGGTAACACGATCATTCGTCCTTTTGCTAGTAATGCTGGCAGAAGGGCTTTTTTTATTTTTCAATGCTCGCTTTATCAAATTTTTTTAACTAAAAAGAAAAGGATGTTGACAATGACTCAAAAAATTCCATTTACAGTAGACCATGTAGGCAGTTTCTTACGACCAGAAAGTATTAAGGAGGCACGACAAGAGGTAGCAGCAGGTACTCTGTCGCAAGCGGAGTTGCGGAAGCTGGAGGATCAGGAGATTGCCAAGCTGGTAAAGGAACAAAAGGCGGTAGGTATTAGAGGGATTACCGATGGCGAATTTCGGCGAGGCTTTTGGCATATTGATTTTTTGGAGAATTTAAACGGAGTTGAAGGTTATGTGCCAGAGCAAGGCTACAATCAGCAGTTTCACGGTAAGGCGGCTCCATCTTACAATATCCGAGTGACAGAGAAGATTTCTTTCAATCCAGAACATCCTTTCCTAGCTGATTTCATTTTTCTGAAGGATTTAGTGGAAACAGAGGTTGGCTATTATGCTAAGGCCACAATTCCTAGCCCGACCATGATTTTAAGGCAGGAGTTATTAGCAAATGATGGATCTTCTCAAATTACTAAAATTTATCCTGATTTGCAGGACTTTTATCGGGATTTATCAAAAACCTATCAGGAGGCTATCCAAGCGTTTTATCAAGCAGGTTGTCGCTACTTACAGTTTGATGATACTAATTGGGCCTTTTTAGCCGATACAGATAAACGGTCTGAATTGACTGAAAAAGGAATCAATCCAAAGGAGATTGCTCAAATTTGTACGACAATCATCAACGATGCTTTAAAAAACAAACCAGAAGATTTGATAATCACCACCCACATCTGCCGTGGAAATCACGCCTCCTCTTGGTTGTTTTCTGGTGGATATGAACCAATTGCTAAGGAATTGTTCTCAACGAATTACGATGGATTTTTCTTGGAGTATGATTCGGATCGAGCAGGGGACTTTGCACCGCTTCGTTATTGGACTAACCCAAATAGCAAAGTAGTTTTAGGCTTAGTCACCTCCAAGTTTCCTGAGCTGGAGGACCCGAACTTGCTGGTCCAACGAATTAAGGAAGCAACAGACTATGTACCACTTGAAAATTTGGCGATCAGTCCTCAATGTGGGTTTGCTTCCACCCAAGAAGGAAATAGATTAACATCAAAAGAGCAGTGGGCGAAAATTCAATTGCTGCAAGAAGTGGCTAAAAAAGTTTGGTAAGCTTGGAAATTAGAATAAAATGATACTGTAAACATGGAACCGAAGACTTTTTGAAAGAAAATAAGGTTAATCCCTGGATAATTGGGGACTAACCTTATTTTAACAATCGATCTCATCGCGAATATCGTCCTGTTTTTTGCTAACTAGTTCGCTGCTTGAATTGAAAATTGCAGCAGATAGTTGCTGCTTTTTACTCCAGAAAGTGGTCCAGAGTAGTCGCCTTTCAAGGTGAAACTACCTTTGCTGCTGGTTTCGGAAAAGGGCTGTAAGGTAACTCCTTTGCGAGTATCTATGTTTGTCAAGCTTACTAGTTCTTTTTGGGCATTGTAAGAAGCAGCTAACTCCAAATTTAAGGTTGCTTCAAAACTAGAATTATTGGTTAGCTGATCCACCAGTTTGAATTGGTTGTTTGTTGAATCAGTTAATGCTGCTGCAGAAACAAAAATTGGGGTATTACCCAGATTTACTGCATCATAGCTCGTGCTTTTGAAAGGACCAGTCATAGGGGATGTAAAAGCCGCCTGAACTGGTAATTGAACAAAAATTCCTGGTTCAACTGTTTGGGTTGTGGCCAGCCAATTGCTCGTGGTACCGACAGTGAAAGTTCGACCAGAAGCAGTTAGAGTGATCTGGTCCTTAATCTTCGTATAAAGATAATAAGTTTGAGCAACTAATTGATTGATCGTAAATTGCGTTTGACCCGTTAAACTTTGGTTCGCCTTCAAGGTATTTCCGCTGGCCTTTTCGATAGCTGCTTGTGAACTTTCGCTATTAGGATTTTGATCGGCTACTAAATCAGCGGTTGCAACCTTATAGGTGGTTTCCTGCAGGGTACGATCAGTTGGTATAGGAATCAATGATTCGCCCAGGATTAAATCACTTTGTTTTGGAGCAACTTTAGTAGTTGCAGAGACAGACGCCACTTTAGCAGTAGGCTGATAAAGTAAAGTGACTTGATTGGCAGTATTAGTTTCAGTATAGGAAGCAGACTGATTGAGATCTAATAGTTTGGGATTTGCTGCTTCTGTTGCTCCATTAATTAGGGTGTTTATTTGTCCTTTCCTAAATGCATCAGCATCTTTTCGATTGAAGGTCATTGTCCCGCCAGTAAATAGATTCGTTCCTGCATTAGTTTTAGAAAATAAAATTCGTTTTGGATCATCCGCATTTACCACTGTATTTCCCTTTAATGACCAAGATGTCGAAACCGATTTATTGTTTTCGAAAAATACCTCAGCATTCTTTCCAACATTCAGTGTAGTGGGTCCTCCATCTGATACATTGCGAATACCTGAATTCATATAGCTTGTTCCCCGCAAACCTCCACCATTGATAGTTTTGTAGTGAAATTGAGCATTTTCCCCAACATTTAAGGTGGCGATACTACTAGCAAATAAATCATTTTTTCCATTGTCAATGGTTACTTGAGCATTCTGATTGAGAGATACATCAATGGGCCCTTTCTCCGATTCTCCACGAAAGACAGCATCCTCGCCGTTAGGATTCGACATCACCTTGATATAATTCGTGCTGGCTGCATCGAAAATGATCCAGCGAAAGCCAGATGCGAATTCCCGTCCGTAATTTCCTGTACTAGAGCTAATAAAACTGTTAGTGCCTTTAAAAGTAATCGTGCTGCCGGTTCCGTAATAACCGTTAAAAGGAACTGCACCGTTTCCAGAAATAGTATAATTTACATTTTCAATCGTTAAATTCAAATTGGCTGCAAAAGAAGAACCATTAGTATACGGATAAACTAATCCAGCAGTGGTTGAATTAGGATAGGCATTGCTGCCAAAGCTTAAATTGCGAAAAGTGATATTCAAATTAGCTGATGAAACCTTTAATAAAGTACTCGTGTTGAAGTTTGCATCGTTTGAAGTGTAACCAAAAAACATACCGTATTGATGTGTTCCATCAGTCCCTCCTCCATCGATAATTGTATCCGCATTAAAGGTTAAGGTATCGATCGCCAAATTTACATATCCATAGACAATATCTGTTTGTAAAAGCAGGTACTTTTTTTTGTAGGTAGTATCTGCCATGGCCGATTTGAAGCTGGCATAGTTGGTGATAGCATATAGGTGATAACCTTCAGGAACAGTTACTTCACTGTATGCCCTAGCAGACCGTTCCATTCTAGGCAGCTCTTCTGATTCGAGTGTGTCAACAGATTCGTTAGTTGCTTCTTCACTAGAAGACCCACTGCTTTGACTTGAATTTGTCGTAGCTTCTGTTGTTTCATTGGTAGATTCGGTAGTTGTTTGGCTAGACGCAACTGTCGAACTTGTTTCAGGACTTTCAATTGTTTCCTCAGCCGCCGTTTTTATTGGTATGAAAAAAATCAGACATATGCTGAGTAAATAAGATAATTTCTTCATAAATCTTCCTCTCATCGAGTTTACTTCATGATTACTATACGTCAATTCGCTCTTAGAAATTTTTATTTTTTCTGCAAACAAATTGAAAATATATAAAAAATAACGTATTTACCTTCATTCTCGAATGCTGTAGGATAAAAAGCAATCCAGCAAGATACTTACCTCAGCAGTTAAGTTAGAGGAAAGCTGTTAATTAGAAATTCAGTTAGATAAAGGAGGGACTGACTTTTAAAAAGAAAGAAAATAAGAAAAAATTGTGGTATCTAGTGCTGCTTTTACTTCTGCTGCTTGGCGGATATTTTGCTTACAACTATTTTTCCGAAAATGATTCAGCCACAGTGATAGCCGGGAATTTTTTACCAGAGGGAAAAGATGCGTCTAAAATGACCGAAGCAGAAGTCGCTGATTATGCGCAGCAAGCTGTGGATAACAGTCAATTTAATATGCGGATTGTTGCCTCTGCAATAATTGATCAAGAAAGTATGAATGGAAAGTTAGCAATTCAAAACCCACCATCTAATGCTCAGCCGGCCAACGTAATCGTTACTCTGGACAGTACTGGAGAGGTTCTTTACACTTCAGGTGCCATTCAACCAGGAGAGGAAATTAAAGAAGCCACTTTGGATAAAAAACTAAATCAAGGCACTTATTCAGCTACTGCAACCTTTGAAATTTTCAATTCAGATACCAAGAAACAACAGGGACAGGTCAAATCTGCCCTGGAAATTGTCGTTCAATAAAAGAACAAATAAGAGGAGATAAAAAAATGAAAAAAATTATTACAGGATTATTGTTAAGTGCTGGAATGTTAAGTTTTGCTGTAGGAGCAGCTGCAGCTGAAACCGATAATGGCGATGGAACTAAAACAGTAACAGAAGCAGGTACAAGTACAGTTCCAGTAAAAGGGACACTAGGGGCGGACAACTCCAAACCAGATGCCGGAATTGACGAAGGAAACACTGATTGGGTCAACGTGACGGTGCCGAGTAAAACCCTGTTTTACAGTGCTGGTAAATCAACAACGATTAAATCACCAAATTATACAATTGAAAATCATTCAGGTCGTCCTGTGACAGTGTCCGTAGCAAGTTTTTCTTCCCAAACAGCAGATGGCGCACTTAGCAAAATTACCAGTTTGAATGTTGCCTTGAATGCAAACTTGAATGGAACAAAAACTGATGTAGCAGTTATCAGCAGCGGAACTCCTGCTGGTGAAGCAGAAACAAGCTTAGGGGAATTGGCGAATAGTGAAGGTAAGTTGACTTCAGCTGGAACCACTACTAACGCAACTTCTTTTACTTTTGGTTACTCAGGAAGTTTTGATCAAGGCAGCGTTACTGGTCAAATCACTGAAACTTACGATTTAGGGCTGAAATTCACTCCAACAAAATGGTAAACTCATCCCTCTAAGTAAGGAGGCAGTCATTTGACAAGTCAGATTGAAGTTTTTGGGACCTTGGGAACAGAGGAATCAATCCCTGCTGATCAGCCAGTTGTCACTGGCTCAACCGAAGTAGAAGCACGGGTTTATTCTGGCAGACTGGCCCAAACGAATGATACGATCAACAACAGTCTAATTATTTTAGGTTTTATTTTGTGTATGACGATTTTTGTTGTGTATAAAATAAGATCTCTTGAAGAGAATTAGTAAGAAAGTCGAAGAGTGTTAAAGCTTTTCGACTTTTTTAGTGAGAATTGAGAGTGGTGAGAATCTTTTGGTTTAGCGAAGGCAGATAGATGGATATTGTCGGGGGTGAGGAGTGATCTGCGAAGGAAAAAGTATTCCAACAGAAAGTGCCATACTCTAACGATAACCAAAAATTCTCACGATGAAAATAGTGCTTTAAATATTAAGCGAATTCAACAGAGCGTTGAGCCAAGTCTTCTTTTGTCCGCAGCATTTTGATTACGATCAGGCTTTGGGAGAATCGATCGATCACTGAGTGTTTTACCAAGCTTAACTGAGCCGGATGGAAAATTTCAAGATAGCTCAATACCGCGGTTGTTCCTCCGATTACATCGACTGCATGATAGCCTTTTTCCGTTAAAAAACGAGCCATAGTTTTCGCTCGTTTCCCTGACTGGCTGAATAGGTAATAGGTTTCTGATTTATCTAATTCATTATAGCGATTCGGCAGCTGAGTCAAAGGAATCTGTGTGACTGAAGAAGGCGTTCTGACTTCTTCTGTATCAAAAAAATCTGGGTCTCTAAGATCCAGCACATGCAAGGGCTTCGTTAAAGCAAGGGCGACGAATTCTTGGGTGGTCATTGAATAATTCATGGTGATAAGTCCTTCTCTCTAGTTTTGTTACGACAAAATATTAATATACAATGAGAGAAAACACAAGTGTTATTTAAATAAATTCTAATTAACGCGCTAAAGAAATAGTAGCAACCCCTTTGTTTTTGCAATTTTTCATTTGCGAAAGAGAAAGTATAAGTTTTTCTTCAATCCCTCAAATAGTAAACTGTTTTGTCAAATAAAAATAGCCGAATCAACAAATTATTGTTGATTCGACGGATAAGGATTGGTGCCTCAGGGTAAGGTGATGACCTCTTCGGAGTCTTTATCAAAGAAGTGGGCCTTGTTAACGTTGAAGGCCAGATCAATTGTTTCACCTGGATTGTGGAAATCTCGGGCATCGACTTTGGAAATGAATTCTGTTTCGCCAATCTTTGTGTACAGCATGGTTTCTGCTCCCAAAAGTTCAGAGACCACTACTTCAGCAGTAACGGTAGAACCTACTGCGGCATCTAAAGCAACCTGCTCACTGTGAATATCTTCAGGTCGAATACCGAAGATTAATTCTTTACCTTCGTAGCCTTTTTCTAGCAATACTTTGTTTTTACCTTCAGGAATACGCAGTCTTAAGCCATAACCGTCAGTAATTATCCCCTGGTTCAGAGAAACGTTGAAAAAATTCATAGCTGGAGAACCGATGAAGCCGGCGACAAAAACATTTTTCGGTTGGTTGTACACCTCTTTGGGTGAACCGATTTGCTGTACAAAGCCATCTTTCATAATAACAATCCGGTCAGCCATCGTCATTGCTTCAGTTTGGTCATGAGTTACATAAATAGTTGTAGTTTCTAACCTACGATGCAGTTTGGCAATCTCCGCCCGCATAGCTACCCTTAACTTGGCATCTAAATTGGAAAGGGGCTCATCCATCAGAAATACTTTAGCATCCCTGACAATTGCCCGTCCTAAGGCTACTCGTTGCCTTTGACCACCAGAAAGGGCTGCTGGTTTGCGAGAAAGATAGTCGGTTAATCCGAGAATTTCTGCAGCATTTTCTATCCGCTCCTTAATTTTTTCCTTACTATATTTCCGTAATTTCAAGCCAAAGGCCATGTTATCAAATACAGTCATATGAGGATAAAGAGCATAGTTTTGGAAAACCATTGCGATGTCTCGGTCTTTAGGAGCGACATCGTTCATTAATTTACCATCAATCGAAAGCTCGCCTTCAGTAATATCCTCTAAACCGGCAATCATCCGCAATGTAGTCGATTTTCCACAACCAGAAGGGCCGACGAAAACGATAAATTCTCTATCCGCAATATCCAAATTGAAATCAGTTACAGAATTATTTGGATTATTGTCATATCTTTTGTAAATATTTTGCAGCTTCATTTCTACCATAGCAGTTCCTTCTTTCTTGTCAACGTGTTTGATTAACAAGAATATACCGAAAAAACGGGTAGAAGGACAACGTCAACTTGCACAAGATTCTTTGGATGAATATGGACAGGTTGTTAAAACAGCTCAGCTAATAGTGATAATTGATTAAAATTAAATAGCATAAAAAAAGCTGATCAATATTTTTTAAGTCAATAAAAGTCTCGATTTGAAATTTATCCAGCTTGTAAAGGAGTGTATTGCGATGTAGAAAAAGTACCTTAGCAGTCGAACTGATATTACCATGATTACTCCAAAGGGCAGGAATAATCTCCAACAGTTCATCACTAGCAAACCAATCCTTGTACAAAGAGGCCAATAAATAGCTGTCTTGAGCGCTGTGGATCGAAAAATAAGGAACACTCAATTGAGGCAAAGTAACACATTTAACTGTCCGTAAATAGTCTTCTCCAAAGGTGAATAGTTGTTTTTCCTCCTGGAGCAGATTAGTGAAATCATGGTCAGATTGATGAAAGGGTCCTACAAATAGTTTGGTGGAAAAAGTAAAGTCTGTATCTAGAGCCAAAAAGATACCTTTCAAATCGGCTGCTGAGAAAGGCTCTCCACTGAAGGCTTCAATTAGAATAGCTTGTTGTCGCTCTAACACAAGAATATCCACCAAAGCGGGTAAAATTTCCTTGATCTCATTTTGCCAAGCTTTCAGCATAAGGGGGTCTGCCTGTTGGAACTTTACTTGAATGAGTCGATAACTTTCTTGTGTTTTAATTGTCTTGTGCTGAAAAAGGATTTGATACCAAAGTTTATTGTCAACGGACAACTTCGATTGCGGTAATAAAAGTTTTAACAATTGTTTTTCCCGCGGAGTAAACTCAGAATTTGGTATACCGATATATTGATTCTTGTGTCTAAAATAAGTGATCTCGTCAATCGGATGAGGAGAATCCGCTAAAACAGCTGCTGGGAAAAGCGCTTTTATTTCCTGATAATTGAGCATAGTGACCTCCTATTGTTACCTCTATTGATGTGCTTAAACGAGATTTTACTAGAAAATTTACTCTTTTGGAAGGGTGTTTTCTAAATTTTGACGAAATTTGATTTAGGTTAACACCGTTAATTTACTTGGATTTTATGAAGAATGCTGGCAGCTGA
Source organism: Candidatus Enterococcus ferrettii (assembly GCF_017377655.1). Lineage (GTDB taxonomy): Bacteria > Bacillota > Bacilli > Lactobacillales > Enterococcaceae > Enterococcus_A > Enterococcus_A ferrettii. The sequence goes on along the minus strand of NZ_JAFREL010000016.1, from coordinate 252,041 downwards.
GGCCTTTTTATTAAAAATCAACTAAAGAAACTGATTGATTATCAGCTAAAGGTTTAGTAAACTTATCGCAATTAGCATATCAAAATTTAACGTTTTGATGTCTGGAAAATTCGAGGTGAAGAAGATGGATAGTACACAAGAGATCAAACGGAAAATGGATGCCGGTGAAATCTATTATGAGAACAGTGAAATTTTTGAAGAAAAGCTGCACTATAATCGTCTGTTGCATGAATTCAATCAGATTTCTCCAGATCAGGTGGAGAAAAAATCTGAGCAGTTGGAAAAATTATTAGGAGCCAAAGGTGAAGGTGTTTATATTGAGCAGCCGCTCCATGCAAATTGGGGGAAAAATACTTATCTGGGTAAAAATGTCTACGCCAATTTCAATTTAACTTTGGTTGACGATACCCGAATTGAAATTCATGAGGACACAATGATTGGACCGAATGTCACCATCATTACGGGCACTCATCCGCTTGATCCCCAGTTGAGAAAACAATATGCTCAGTACAATTTGCCAGTAGTGATTGAGCGAAACGTTTGGATTGGTGCTGGTTCGATTATTTTCCCTGGAGTGACAATTGGCGAAAATGCTGTAATTGGAGCAGGGAGTTTAGTTACGAAAGACATCCCACCTAATGTAGTTGCCTTTGGCTCACCTTGTGAGGTAACCAAGAAAATTTGATAAATGTGAGAATAATTAAGTGGTTAGACAAAAGTCTGATCACTTTTTTATTTTGTTCTACAAAGTATTTTGTAAAATCGGTAATCTTTAGCTATTTATAAAAAAAGATGTAGATAAAGCAAAAAAACCATTGACAAAACAGTTTAGTAAACATTAAAGTAAACAAATAAGGAAAATTATTTTGTTTACTGAGCGGAGGAGAAAGAATGTCACAAGAATTAATTACCTTTAATAAAGAGCAACAAGTCTTTCATTTATCTAATGGTGAAATCTCTTACATTATGAAAATTGAGGCTGACAATGTATTAAGTCATATTTATTTTGGCAAAACAGTCACAAGCTATGGAGACTATAAAAACTATCCTCATCGAGACCGCGGTTTTTCCGGCAATGTACCAGGGCATCCTGACCGAACCTATTCTAAAGACACGCTGCCGCAAGAGTTTTCTAGTCATGGTTCTATGGACTATCGAATTCCCGCTTCAATCATTCGACGAGAAAATGGCTCTAATCTGCATGATTTTCGATATTTTAATCATTTCATTGATGAAGGCAAGCCTGCTTTAGCAGGGTTACCAGCGGCCTATGTAACTGAGGATGAGGAAGCAAGCACTTTAACAATTATCCTAAAGGATCGTGATCAAGAAATCTATGTGGATCTTTTGTTTACAATTTATCGCAATCGTGCGGTTATCGCACGTTCAACTAAAGTCAGAAACAGACTGGAAACGGCAATCAACATTGAAAGAATCGCTTCGATGCAGTTGGATTTGACCAACAACGGAATGTATCAGGAGGTGATTTCACTGCCGGGAGCTCATGTTAGGGAGCGCCAAATCTCTCGTAAAGAAATTTCAACAGGAATTCAAACTTTTGAAAGTCGTCGTGGTGCATCTAGCCATCATATGAACAGCTTTGTAGCGATTGCTGGAAAAGATACTAATGAGTTTACTGGTGAAGTAATTGGGTTTAACTTTGTTTATTCCGGCAACCATGCCTTTGAATTGGAGAAAGACCAGATTGATCAGTTACGGATTATAGCGGGAATCAATCCCTATAATTTTTCTTGGGAACTAAAGCCGAAGGAAGAATTTCAAACCCCAGAGGTCTTGATAGTCTATTCAGATAGAGGTCTTAATAAAATGAGTGATACGTATCATCATCTGTTGCGAGAGCGCGTGGCGCGTGGACATCATCAATACCAGGAGCGTCCGATTTTAGTTAACAATTGGGAAGCCACGTATTTTGATTTTACTAGCCAAAAGGTTGAAGAGATCGTCGACGAAGCGTCCGACTTAGGGATTGAAATGTTTGTACTGGATGATGGATGGTTTGGTAAGCGCAGCTCCGATAATTCTTCTTTAGGGGATTGGTTTGAGTTTGACGGCAAGTTGGAAAATGGTTTGAAAGGTGTTGCTGACTACGTACATCAAAAAGGCCTGAAATTCGGTTTGTGGTTTGAACCGGAAATGATTTCAATTGATTCAGAACTTTACCGTGAGCATCCTGATTTCTTAATGACCGAGCCTGGAAGGATTCCCTCTTCCTCAAGAGATCAGCATTTATTGGATATGGGACGTAAAGAAGTACGAGAGTATATTCAAGTCCAAATGGAGAAAATTTTGGATCAGGTAGAAATTGACTACATTAAATGGGATATGAATCGCAGTATGTCGGATGCCTATTCTTTAACCCTCTCGGCAACTAACCAAGGGGAAACAGCACATCGCTATATCTTAGGTGTGTATGAATTGATGGAGAATCTAACCAAGAAATATCCGAACATTTTGTGGGAAGGCTGTTCCGGCGGCGGTGGCCGTTTCGACGCTGGTTTTTTGTACTACATGCCGCAATCATGGGCCAGTGACAATACTGATGCTGTCGAACGATTGAAGATTCAATATGGTACCAGCCTAGCCTATCCAACCTCGGCAATTACAGCACACGTTTCAGCGGTGCCAAATCATCAAACAGGCCGGATTACGTCATTGAAGACTCGTGCGGATGTCGCAATGTGCGGTGTGTTCGGATACGAATTAGACTTAACTTTGATGAGTGAGGAAGAAAAGCTTCAGGTGAAGGAGCAGGTGACTTATTACCAAGAAATCAGACAGCTGGTGCAATTTGGCAATTTTATCCGTTTACAAAGTCCTTTTGAGGGTAATTTGGCTTCCTGGATGTTCGTTTCAGAAGAGCAAGATGAAGCGTTGCTATTTATTGGAAGGGTATTGGCAAATGCTCAGCCTGTCTTCAATGAAGTTCGTTTAGCAGGTTTGGATGAGAAAGGGTTATACGAGGATACAGAGTCAGGTGCAGTTTACTCGGGTTCGGAGTTGATGAATATCGGCTTGTATTACCCAGATTTCTTTGGTGATTTTCAAACACAGCTGATTCATTTGAAAAGAAAGTAGGGTAAAAAAATGGTTAAGAAGAATTCGGTAATCACGCAAATTTCAATTTTAGCAATTTCCATGCTGTTAACTAGCGCTACAGCCATCAATGGTGCATTGCCTCAGATGAAGAACAGCCTAGGAATGACCACGACTCAAGGAGAATTGGTTGCGACTGTTCCGGCGTTGGCAGTAGTGATCTTTGTGGTTCTGTCTAGTTTTATCGCCCAAAAGATTGGGGTAAAAAAGACCGTACAGCTGGGTTTACTATTGGTAGGAATAGGTGATGTTGTTCCGATCTTCTTAACTGGCTACCCACTGATTATTGTTAGCCGTTTTGTGCTGGGAGCGGGCTTTGGTTTGTTTAATTCATTGGCAGTTTCTATTATCAATCTGCTTTATAAGAATGAGCCTAACAAACGAGCTGCTTTGCTGGGGTTCCGAGGGTCCGCTGAAAATATCGGTAGTGCAATGATGACGCTTGTGGCGGGTTTGCTTTTAGCGTTTGGCTGGAAGTTGTCCTTTGGTGTTTATTTGTTGGCATTTCCGATTTTGATAATGTTCAGCTTGTTTGTGCCGGAAATTAATGATCAAGATACGGAAGAGGAGATTTCTACTTTAGGCACGGAGGAAATTACCAGGGTCTTACCTCAAGTCTACTTGCTTTCGATGTTTGCTTTGTTTTTGGTGATGATTTTCGTGGCTATTGGCGTACGGTTTCCAGCAATGGTGGCTTCTTTAAAGGGAGATAGCTACAATGCTTCTAACTTTTTGGCTGTAATGCCAATTATTGGTATTCTGACGGGTGCTACCTTTGGTTTTGTTAATCGCTTGTTTGGTGAGAAATGCTTGTACATCGGTCTTGGTTTGCTAGCGTTGTCGACTATTCTCATTGGTAATTCGGAGGATAATTTTCGGCTGCTGTTGGTAGGCTATTTTATCAGTGGAATTCCGGGAAGTCTTATTTTTCCCTTCATTTACAATTCGCTGAATAAATACGCTCCTTCTAGTAAAATGAACTATGCTACTTCAATTATTTTAATTGGTTGCAATCTAGGGAATTTCGTGGCTCCTTTTGGCTTAAGAATTTTGCAAACGGCTTCTGGCTCATCTAGTATTTTTGCTCCTTTCAAAATTTTATTTGGACTGGTTTTAGTGGTATTGGTAATTCTATGGGTAAATAATACCGATCATTTCCAAAAACGGATGATTGGCGGTAAAATAGTAAACTCAAAATAGGGTGCCAATCATGGCGAAACTTTGACTTATCAGCAATCATGTATTATTGTTAAAGTAAAAATTCATGAGGTATTGATAATATGGTAGGTATTCGCGACGTTGCACGAAGAGCTCAGGTGAGTCCTGGAACCGTATCGAGAGTGCTAAATTCTGATGAAACCCTTTCGGTCACGGATTCCACGAAAGAGAGAATATATCAAGCAGCACAAGAGCTAAATTATGACATCAAGAAAAGAAAATATAACCGGGCTAAGACGACCACGATAGGCTTGGTTTCTACAATTACGCGTCAACGAGAAATTGATGACCCGTACTTTAGCGAGCTGCGGCTGAGTATGGAGGAAGAATGCAAAAAACGTCATTTCAATTTAGAACAGTATGCCCTTGCGGATGTTTTCAAGAAATCTAAGTTAATCAGTAATTTGGATGCTTTGGTGGTGTTAGGTACCATTGAAAAGGGATCAATTGAGAAGCTGCTTGACCATAATTGTAATATTATTCTGTTAGACAATCCAGATATCGATTTGTCTGTCGATTTGGTGTTCACTGATTTTTCTAAAGTGACTAAGAAGGTTCTGTCCCTATTTGTTGCGGCCGGGCATAAGGAGATTGCTTATATTGGTGGTTATAATATAGACATTGACGAGCAGGGGAATGAAGTTGCCGACGAAAATGAGAAACGGTTGAAGGCTTACAAGGAATTTATGAACGAGCAAGGTCTATCTGATAAAATTTCTTACAAATTAGGAGAATGGGAACCATTGGAAGGCAAACGAATGGCTGATGAGCTGTTGGCAGAAAGAGCAGATAATTTTCCGACAGCGTTATTAGTTGGAAGTGACCCGCTGTCAGTGGGTGTTTACCGAGCAATACAATCAGCAGGAAAAACGATCGGCCGCGACGTAGTTGTTTCCAGTTACGATGATATTGAAATTGCGGAGTTTTTGACTCCCAATTTGACGACGGTAAAGGTCAATGCTAAAGAATTGGGCAAGGCAGCAGTCCGATTAGCGAATGAAAAAATTCAAAAAGAACGGGAAGTGAACGTTACACTATCATTCCCGGCAAAATTGATTATCCGAGAAAGCTTTGTACCGAAGGAAAAGTAATTATTATTAGGCAGTTAAGTTTGGACACTTAATTGCTTTTTTTTCATGAATAGATTACCAATTGTTTTGTTTGCAATGACGGGGTTTTAAAGGAAAACATTTAAAAAAATGTTGACTTTTTACTCAATAAACGATAATCTTAAAAAGTGGAAAACACTTGGATAAACATTATGGTAAAAAGGTGTAATCATTTTTTGTATGTTCATTGATTAAGGATTTTAGCTTTTTCTTGAATTGAAACCGATTACTTTAGTTTAGTATGGATTAGGTGTTTTCTTGTTGGAGAGACTAAGCAGTGTAAAGGCAGAAAAAATAATGGAGTGGATGAAATGTATCAAGCAAACAGCGAAAGATATATGCAAATGCAGTATAATCGTGTAGGAAATTCAGGGCTTAAATTGCCGGCATTGTCGTTAGGATTGTGGCATAATTTTGGGGACACTGACTATTTTCAGAATCAAAAGGAAATTGTATTGGGAGCTTTTGATCTAGGTATAACACATTTCGATTTGGCGAACAACTATGGTCCCCCAGCTGGTTCCGCCGAAATAAATTTTGGTCGAATGATGAAAGAAGAACTTGGAGCTTACCGTGACGAATTGATTATTTCGTCTAAAGCAGGATATTACATGTGGGAAGGCCCTTATGGTGAATGGGGTTCAAAGAAAAATATTATTGCCAGCTGTGATCAAAGCTTGAAGCGGGTAGGAGTCGAGTATTTTGACATTTTCTACCATCATAGACCTGATTATGAAACGCCGCTGGAAGAAACAGCTCGTGCTTTGGATCTGTTGGTTCATCAAGGGAAAGCTCTTTATATCGGAGTGTCCAATTATGATGCTCAGCGGACATTGGAGATTTCGAAGATCTTCAAACAGTTAGGAACGCCGTTCATTATTCATCAGCCGAACTACAATATGTTTGATCGATGGATTGAGGATGAATTGGTGGACGTGTTAGAAAACGAGGGGATTGGTGCGATTGTTTACAGTCCGCTTGCTCAAGGTTTATTGACCAATAAGTATTTACATGGAATTCCAGAACATTCACGGGCCAGCCGTTCAGACAGTCCTTTCCTTAACGAGGAAAAGGTCGAGAAAACATTGGCTTCGGTAGCTAGGCTGAATGAATTGGCTGAGAGCCGAGGTCAAACTTTGGCAGAAATGGCTTTGGCGTGGAATATGCGCTTAAAGTCGGTGGCTAGTGTCATCGTGGGAGCTAGCAGTTTGAAGCAATTAGAGTCAAATGTTAAATGCTTAGGAAATGTTAACTTTACGGAACAAGAATTGCAAACAATTGAACAGCTATTGAAAGATTAAAAGAGAATTCGCAAGACAGGAAAGGGGGAGAAAAAATGGTTGGGATTAGAGATGTTGCGAAAAAAGCCGGTGTATCTCCCGGAACTGTTTCGCGGGTTTTAAACGCAGATGCTTCATTGACAGTCACGAAAGAAACACGTCAAAAAATCATGGCTGCAGTGGAGTTTTACGGGTATGAGAAAAAGGAACGATCCAAGCGAGTGGTGGCAACAATCGGAATTGTTACTTCAGTTACGAAAATCAATGAATGGGATGATCCTTATTTCCGCAACATACGCATTGGTATGGAAAAGGAAGCGAAACGAGCGCATCTACGCATCGAAAATGTCTATCGATTACCGCAAAATCCTAAGCTGGAGGGGATCGACAAGCTGGGAGCTGTGCTAGTGATTGGACAGGTAGAAGAACACCTGCTGGAGGAAATTTACAGTAAAAACAGGAATGTTGTTATTATTGATGATGCTAAGGTCTCCAAAAAGTTTGATACCGTCTATTCCGATTTAGAGGAAGCGACTGAGTCACATCTGGATCGGATATATCAAAAAGGGCATCGAAATATCGCCTTTATCGGCGGTTTCAGAAGGATTCGCAGCAACAATGGTAGTGAAATTATCAAATATGATGATATTCGTCATTTGACCTATTTGAACTGGATGAAACGGCAACAGCTGGGAGAATATTCAGCGGCTTTTGTTGGCGATTGGACGACGATTGAAGGGATGCGCCTAGGACAAGAATTCATAGCTGCGTATCGGAACAAAGAGCTGCCGACAGCTATTGTTGTTGGTAGTGATCCGATGGCCGTAGGTGTTTATCGTGCGCTGCAAGAAAAAAACATTCGTATTCCTGAGGACATTTCGATTGTCAGCTATGACAATATTGAGGTTGCTGAATTCTTAATGCCCTCTTTGAGCACTATCAATATTGAAACTGAAGAAATTGGTTCTCTTAGTGTACGGATGGCGGCAGAAAAAATCGAAGGAGTTCGTTGTGCTCCGGTTCGGATTAATGTACCAGGGACGATTATTGTTCGAGAAAGTGAACAAGTACGTAACTAAAATAATGAACATACTAAATTTAGTCTAGAAATCTTTTCTAGGCTTTTTTTGCGCAGGTTAGTGTTTACTGCTGTTTACTTATTGCTAACGAAGTCCTTTATAATTTCATTATTTCTTATGCTTGTTTACCGACAGGGGTAAAAATCTTATGAAGCGTTTTATAGGATTTAAATGCCTATAAAATAGCGATGTTAAAGCTTTTTAGAAAACGAAGTAAAAAAAACATTGACTTTTTGCCTGATAAACGTTAATCTAAAAACACAAGAAAACAATCGACAAAACAATAATGAAAAAAGAAAGGTTGTTTAGTAATGGATATGAAAAAAGTGATTGTAAGTGGTTTGGCTTTGATTAGTACTGGTGTAATGTTAAGCGCTTGCGGGAATGGCGGAGGATCTAGTTCTAGTGGGAAAACAGAGATTGAGTTTTATAATCAAAAAAAGGAAATGCAAAGTACTTTAGATGAAATCATTAAAGACTTTGAAAAGGAAAATCCAGACATCAAGGTAAACTTTACCAATGTACCTGATGGAGCAACCGTACTGAAAACGCGTATATCTAGTGATGACGCTCCAGATGTTATCAACGTTTATCCTCAAAACAATGATTTTCAGGAATGGGCAAAAGATGGCGTTTTTAAGGATTTAACTGAAAACGATTACTTGAAGAATTTGAAAGAAGGAGCTGCTGAAACCTACGCGATTAATGATAAAATTTACTCGGTACCATTAACCAGCAATGCTTGGGGTTTCTTTTACAATAAAGATAAATTTGAAGAATTAGGCTTAGAAACACCAAAAACTTGGGCCGAGTTTGAAGAGCTGGTTGCTGATATCAAAGAGAAAAAGGAAACACCTTTTGCTTTATCGTTAACTCAAACAGATGCTTGGACGTTAAACGGTTATCATCAATTGGCTTGGGCAACTACGGATGGTGGTTTTGATGGTGCCAACAATGCATTGGTACACAGTCCTAAGGGAGCAATCAAAACTTCCAATGCAGATTTCAAAAATGTCACAAAAGAGCTTGATTTACTACGAGACAACGGGCAAAAAAATGCTTCTGGTGCGACATATGATGATGCGGTTGCCGCATTTGCTAAGGGAGATGCGTTAATTTTCCCTAACGGAATTTGGGCATTGCCGGCAGTTCAAAATCAGTCGCCTGAGTTTGAAATAGGAATGTTTGCTTATCCTGGACAAAATGAAGGAGAAGAGTTGACGGTTGGAGCGGCTGATTTAGCCTTATCGATAGCTGAAAGCTCAGAGAATAAAGAAACAGCTGAAAAGTTTGTAGAGTACATGACTTCTAAAGAAGCAATGCAAAAATACTATGACGTAAATGGAGCACCAACTTCGGTAACCTCTGTGGATACAGAAGGTAAATTCCCTGAAATGGAAGGTGTCAATCAGTATGTGTTTACTGATCAGCAAATTGTTTGGTTGCAGAAGGAATGGACTTCAGAAGAAACCTTCCATCATATGACTGTTGAATATGTAAACAGCGGAGATAAAGATAAGCTGGCATCCAATCTAAATAATTTCTTCGATACGATGAAATAATCAGGGAGGAAACGAACATGCAAAGAAAAGGATTTTTTAATAAAAGCTGGGCGTACCTATTCGTTATTGTTCCTGTACTTCTGCAAATAGTATTCTTTTATGTTCCGATGCTGCAAGGTTTCTTTTATAGTTTTACTGATTGGACTGGATTAACGTCTAACTATAATATGGTTGGTTTCGCGAATTTTCAGGCGATTCTTTCAGATGAGAAATTTATGAAATCAATTAGCTTCACCATCATCTTCACAATTGGCTTAATTGTCGGGGAAGTTGTTCTAGGAATTGCGATAGCCAGATTTTTGAACCGAAAAATGAAAGGAGTAGGTTTTTTTCGAACAGCCTACTTCTTCCCGGCGGTTCTTAGTACGGTAACTCTCGGCTTGATCTTCAAGCAAGTGTTTAATTACGGGATTCCTCAGCTAGGGGAAGCGTTTGGGATTAAATTTTTGCAGCAAAACCTGATTGCCAATGAGGAAACAGTTTTCTGGGGTGTACTGTTTGTGGCACTGTGGCAAGGTGTGGCCATGCCTATTGTGATTTTTCTGGCTGGCCTGCAGAGTATTCCAGAAGAAATTATTGAGGCGGCATCAATTGATGGGGCCAGCAATTTGCAGATTTTTACAAACATTGAATTGCCCTATTTGCTGCCTTCCTTAAGTATGGTTTTCATCATGGCACTAAAGGGTGGATTAACTGCATTTGATTTGATCTACGCATTGACTGGCGGTGGACCTAGTGATTCAACAACCACTTTAGGCTTGTTAGTCTACAATTATGCCTTCAAAAATAATCAGTATGGTTATGCCAATGCGATTGCGATTGTATTGTTCGTGGCAATTGCGATTATTTCGATAATGCAAATTCGTTTATCCAAACGATTCGAAATATAAGGAGGAATTCCCATGAAAAGAAAAGGTTCCATTGGTCATTATGTGATACTCATTATTGGGTTCGTCCTAATATTTGTTCCGCTGTTTTTGACCCTGCTAAGTTCCTTTAAAGAAACGAATCAAATTACCGGAAACTTTTTCGGTTTTCCTAATCCATTCACTACAGAGAATTATCAACGACTTATTGCTGATGGGATAGGTCAATATTTCTTCAATTCAGCGCTGATTTCTGTGGTAGCCATTTGCTTAATTACTTTATTTGTTCCTATGGCAGCCTTCTCGATTGCCAGAAATATCAGCCGCAAAAAAGCTTTTGCTCTTATGTATTCTTTTTTGATTTTAGGAATTTTTGTTCCCTTTCAGGTAATTATGATTCCGATTACCTCAATGATGACTAAATTGGGATTATCTAATATCGCCGGTTTGATTATTCTGTACTTAGCCTATGCTGTTCCACAAACCTTGTTCCTGTATGTAGGTTACATCAAAACCGCGATTCCGGTAGAATTAGATGAAGCCGCGGAAATTGACGGTTGCGGCAAGTTTAGAATGTATTTCCAAATTGCTTTTCCTTTAATGAAACCGATGCATGCCACGACCTTGATCATTAATGCGTTGTGGGTTTGGAATGACTTCTTGCTGCCATTGCTGATTTTGAATAAGGATTCGTCAAGCTGGACGTTACCATTATTCCAATACAATTACCAAGGGCAATACTTCAGTGATTACGGTCCGTCATTTGCCTCCTATGTGATTGGAATTATCGTGATTTTGATTGTTTACTTGATCTTCCAGAAAAATATCATCTCAGGGATGACTAGCGGCTCAGTGAAATAATTTTCAAATTAGACTTGATTGGTTGACAACCAGTCAAGTTTTTTTGATTTAATTAGACTTTTTGTATCAAAATGAACCATTGCTTCTCGTGAATCTCCATTCTAGAATAAAGCGAGTCCTCTAAAACATTGAAGTTTTAGAGGGCTTTTTGTGCACAAAAGCTTTAGATCAGTGTATTGCCTGCTATTTAAAAAGGAAAATGACTCAAACGACTGGAAATTTTTTCAATCACCTTCCGTAGTTTAACATAGAGACTGCTAGCTTATTTTACGAGGTGTTTCGGTTAATTTTTAATGAAAGGGGTGATTTTAGCAGAAAAGTAGTTCATCACAATTTAGAAAATAGAGCGTTTTCATATTGTGATGAACTCTCAAAAACGGCCTTTTTTTTCAGTTAAGATAATTAGTGTAAGAGGTGCTTAAAAATGAAGAGTTCACAAATTCAGATTATTCAAGAATGTGTTCAGCAGTCCAAAATTTCAGTCAAGGACTTGTTAAGTCGTCAGGTTATCTCACGATGCACATTGAAAAACGATGTTGAGGAAATCAATACGGTATTGCAGGCCAAACTAAAGTTGGATGAACGGAAAATCTATGTTTCTGATCAGGATCGCAACATTTGTTACAAATATTTGAAAAAGCATAATATCAAAATTCTGCCCTATTACGATGCAGAGAATCGGCAGCAATTGTTGTTTTTGCATATGGCTTTGAGTGAACTGGACCTTAATTTGCAGGAGCTGGCGGATCAACTTTTGGTGAGCAAGAACACTGCCTTAACTGATGTAAAACGGCTGCGGGAGGCGTTAACGACTCAAGGGATCTTGATCAACTATTCGCGCAAAATTGGTTATACGATTGAAGGACCGGAGTTTTCGATTCGTAATGAAATTGTTAATTCGCTGCGAGGCTTATTGCGTAAATCCTTTAGCCGCTATCTGTTATTGGAGACAGGTTATACCAGTAATAGTGAAATTGTGCTATTAAAGAATCGACTCCTGAAAATTCAATCACAGGTCAAAATGACTTTTACTGAAGAAAGTCTGGAGGAATTGCCGATTCTGCTAAGTACGTTGATTAAACGAGCTCAGCAGCAGCGCATAAAGTGGCATTTTCCATTTGAAAAATACGATATTGTTAACACCAGCGAGTATCCGACTTATCGGAATGTTTTTCGAGGCATGCCTAATTTAAATGAAAATGACAAGCTGTATATGATTCTTCAAATTTTGTCCTCTACTTTTTTACAGATCAATGATGAGCTTTATGGTAGCGGTGAGGTTGAATCAGCGATTAATGAGTTTGTTTATTTTCTGGAAAATGGTTGTCTGATGCATTTCAAGGATCCGGCAACCTTGAAGGAAAAACTGGCATTGCATTTGAAGCCGGCGATTTTTCGTAGTTTGTTGAGTGTAAATATTCGTAATCCGCTGACTAGAGTAATTATGGAGGAGTACAGTGCACTGTATATGAAGATCAGTGAGGGGATTTCCATGATTGAGAAGAAAATCAGCTGTCATTTCTCAAATGAAGAGAAGGCCTTTATCGCCATGATCGTTATCAGCTCCATGAAGGAAATTGTTCAAGATCAATCCTTTAAGCCTTTTACGGCATTGGTTTTGTGTCGAAGCGGCATGTCGATTTCTAAGCTGCTGCAGGAGAATTTGAAGGAGCTTTTCCCTAACATTGCTTTTGCAGGAACTTACGCAGTGGATGAAATTTCCCATGCAGAGGTTTTGCCAGATTTCATTTTCACAACCATTCCGATCGATACGGAGATTACAACCTTTGTTATTCCTTCAGTTTTAGACAAGCAAGCCAAGCAGAAAATTCAGCAGCAGGTAGAAATAGCGATCAATCAGGACATCAAAAAGAAAACCAAGGAGTTGTACGGCTTATTAGATGATCTTTTTCCAGACGGTAACAAGGCCAATGCAGTTAAACGAATTGAGCAGTTTTACCAAAAGGATACGGGGAATACGGATGAGGAGTGTAATCCCTTTGAATTAAAAATTGAGCAATTTTCTATGATTGAAGCCGATTCCTGGCAAGAGGTTTTCCAGTTTGCCTTTGGAAAACTGCTTGAAAGAGGCAGTGTCAATCAAAGATATGTAGGGCGAACTTTACAGCTGTTTGAAGAGGACTACCCTTTCATGATGATTGCCAAGGATTGTTTTTTACCTCATGCGAAGCCGGAAAATGATGTGTTTAAGCCAGATTATCAATTGGTCTTGGTAAAAAATAAGGTGAAATTTGCTGGTGAACGAGAATTAAAAATGATGATCGCTCTGGCACCTTCAAAGCAAAATGAGCATGTGGAATGGCTGCTAAAGATTAATGATGCCTTATTGCAGGAGAAAAATATTCGTCAAATTGAAGAAATTTCAACTATTGAGGCTTTTTATGATTTGTTGAAATCTTCTTTTGAGCTAATCAATGAATAGAAGAGGTGAAGATATGGCAGGAATAGAGTTATTTGATGAAAATTTGGTGTTTTTAGAGCCGGAAATATCTTGCAAAACAGATCTTTTTAAATGGTTTGCAGCCTACATGGAGCAGGCAGGCTACGTAAAGGAAAGCTATTATGACAACATTACTTTGCGGGAAAAGGAGTACCCGACCGGATTACAGACCAGCACAGTGGGAGTAGCGATCCCTCACACTGATCCGGAGAATTTGAAAAAACCTTTCATTGCAGTGATTCGGCCTAAAAACAGTATCTCCTTTGAGCCAATGGGCATTGCCGAAGGGGCGATTAACGCCGAACTGATTTTTATGTTAGGAGTTTTGAAAGATGGGCAGCAGGTAACGGCACTACAAAATCTGATGGGGTTATTGTGCAATACAGAAGCGGTAAGTGCATTAATGAGTGTAGAGCAGAAAAAAGAGATTATCAATATTATTAAGGCCAATTTTGGACCGATTGATTAGAAAATGGAGGAATGGAAAATGAAACGAGTAATTGTAGCATGCGGAAGTGGGGTAGCAACTTCACAAACGGTAGCAAGCAAAGTAAGTCGCTTATTAAAGGATCGAGGGGTAGATGCCTATGTAGAGGCAGTTGATCTGAAATCAGTAGACCGTTACATGGATTCGAGTGTGGCCTATATTACTATTACGAAAACTACTAAAGAATACCCGATTCCAGTGATTGACGGCATTGCCTTTTTAACCGGAATGGGGCAGGAAGCAGAGTTACAGAAGCTGATCGAAGTTTGCAAATAAAACGAAAAGGAGCAAGTAAATGGATATCTTAAAAACTGTTATCGATTATTTACTAAGTTTGGGTGCTGCAATTTTCGTTCCAATCATTATTATCATTGCCGGAATTGCAGTGAAGATGAAGATTAAGGACGCTATTAGCGCAGGTATTACGCTGGGAGTGGCATTTACCGGAATGACCATGCTAATCAGCTTTATGACTGGAGCGATTACTCCAGCAGCGGAAGCGATGTTAAAAGCAACCGGGATTTCACTGCCAATTATTGACGGCGGTTGGACTACCATGTCTACGATTTCTTGGTCCTGGCCTTATGCTTTCTTGATGTTTCCTTTGATGATCGGAATCAATGTGCTAATGCTGGTAATCAATAGAACCAATACCTTTAATGCCGATATTTGGAATGTTTGGGGTAAAATCTTTACAGCTGTAGCTGTGGTGGGAATTACCGGCAACATTTTCCTGGCATTCGCTGTAGCAGCAGTCCAAATTGTTTTCGAGTTAATGAGTGCTGATGCTCATCAACACCGAATCGAAAAACTATCAGGTATCCCTGGGGTAACCTGTACACATAAAATGGTTTTCCTGGCCGCAATTTTCTACCCGATTGACAAAATGCTGAGAAAGATTCCGGCGTTGGATCGGAAGTTTGATGCCGAAACCTTGAAGAGTAAAATCGGTGTTTTTGCAGAAAATCATGTATTAGGATTTTTGTTAGGGATCGTCTTTGGAGTGCTGGCTCGTTATAGTGTGGCTGAAACGTTGACTTTGGCTATTCAGGCAGCTACATCCTTAACCTTGTTCCCAGTAATCACAAAGTATTTCATGCAGGCTTTATCACCAATCTCAGAGGCAGTTAGCGATTTTATGAACAAAAAATTCGAAGGGCGCACACTTCTAGTGGGGTTAGACTGGCCGTTTATGGGTGGTTCTAATGAAATCTGGCTAGCAATTATTTTCACCGTTCCAGTGACGTTGCTGTTCTCTATGTTCTTGCCAGGCAATGAGATTTTACCATTTGCTGGAATCATCAACATTTCTATTGCGGTGCCTGCTTATTTGGTAACGAGCGGCAACTTACTGCGAATGATCATTCTTTGTATAATTGGTTCACCAATTTTCTTATGGGTGGGAACAGCTTTTGCCCCATTTATGACCCAACTAGCGAATCAGACCGGGGCAGTAGAATTAGCAGCTGGTCAAATGATTTCTAACAGCTCAATTGATGCGCCAGTCTTTACCTATGCTTTCTCTCATGTCTTCAAATTCTTGGAAGGTAGTTTTATTCCAGCGATTATCTTGGTAATTTGGGTGACCAGTTTCGTGTTTTACTATAGGGACTTAATGAAGGAAGCCAAAGCGGACAAAGGTGAGAGCGAAATTAATGGTACCGAAGAAATTGCTTAAAAAGAGAGGCACACTATGATTTATACTATCACATTAAATCCGGCAATTGATCGTTTGATTTTTTTAAAGGGACAGTTGGAAAAACGTAAAAATAATCGAGCACAAAAAGTGTTGTACGATATCGGCGGCAAGGGCACCCATGCTTCTTATGCCATATCAAAATTGGGTGTGGAAAATCTGGCTCTGGGCTTTGCTGGAATAATGAATTTGCTGAAATTTCAGCAGGTATTGGATGATAAAGAAATTGCTCATCGATTCATCACAACAGATGGCTCAACGAGAGAATCAGTTATTCTAATTGATCCAGAAAACCAGGGTTCTACTATGGTAACTGAGCCTAGTTTCACAGTATCAGCGGTTGACAAAGAGAAGCTGAAGAATTATTTGGCGGTTACATTAACTCCACAAGACATGGTTTTAGTAGCAGGCTCCACACCAGAAGGCTTTGATTTGATCGATTTAGCGGAGCTTTTGCAGTTAATTAAAACTAAAGGGTGTTTTTTAGCCTGCGATTTGTCCAGTGAGGCTTTAAAGCTGGCAATTGATTCAGGCGCTGATTTCATTAAACCTAATGAGTTGGAGCTGCGGGAATTATTGTCAGAAAAGGAAACTATCGAAGAAAAGTTGAATGAAATTTCTGCTAAAGTTGCCGTAATGATTGCTTCTCGAGGTGATCAAGGCAGCATCTGCTATTTTGAAGGGAAACAGTATCAAGTGATCGTTCCGGAAGTGAAGGAGGTTAATGATACAGGAGCAGGTGACTGCTTTGTAGGTGCCTTTCTAGCGACTTTTTATCAGACAAGTGATATTGAACAGTCCTTAATGATGGCAAGCGGTTGTGCTGCCAGCAAAGTTCGATATGAAGATAGCTGCTACTTTAATTTAGCAGAAGCCAAAGAACTGAAGAACAAGGTTCGAATTAAACAGCAAAATTAGGAGGAAACTTATGCTATATCAACAGGAAAGAGCGCATTTAGCAAAAATTACCCGCAATGTTTACGAACGATATGGGACCAATGCAGCTGGTGGTAACATCAGTGTACGGCTGAACGAGGATCATGTGATTATGACTCCTACATTAATGTCGCAGAACCATCTATGTGATTTGTCTCCTTATCAGATTTTAGTTGTAGACATGGCTGAAAATATTATTGAAGGAGATGGTCGCTTAACGCGAGAGATCAATATGCACATGGCTTGCTACCGCACTAATCGTAAAATCGGCTGTGTCTTACATGGACATGCCCGTGAGTCAATGGTTTTTGCCAGCATGGGACTGCCGATGCCGAATCTGACCGAAGCCACTCAAAAATTTGGTGAGATTCCTTGTCTGCCCTTTGCACCAGCTTGCTCACCCGAACTAGCGGAAATTGTGACAAAGCATGTGGAAAGTTTGGCAGATGATGTGTTGTCCAAGGTGATGTTGCTGAACAAACACGGTGTTCTAGTGTTGGAAGACTCCCTGAATAAGGCTAACGATATGCTGGAGCGTCTGGAATATAATGCTTATATTGCCTATAAAGCGATGATTTATGACAAGCTGGGAATTAATACAATGACTGAAGAAAAAGAGTTAGCGTATAATATCGAGGAATAAAAAAAACGTTTGGCGAGGAGCGAAGGCTTCTCGCTTTTTTGACTTGTTCAATTAAAATAGGTAAAAAAGTTGGGTAAGTAAACATGAAAGGTAAACTTCTAATTAAACTTGCAGTGACAAGGCTCTCAATAGCAACATGATATAATTATTTACAAAATTGTCCATTGCAACGGTCAACTTTGAGTGAAGCGTTTTCTGAAATATCTATTATGATAAGGCTATCAAAGGAAAACAACCAAGCACTAAAACAACTCGTGAACACGAAATTGCTGGCTGTTTTACCCCAACTAAGGAGGAACTATCATGAAATTAGTAGGAGTTGCTGCTTGTACTGTTGGAATTGCCCACACGTATATTGCGCAGGAAAAATTAGAAAATGCCGCGAAAAAGGCTGGATTTGAAATGAAGGTCGAAACGCAAGGAACCATCGGGATTGAAAATGAATTGACCCAAGAGGAAATTGATCAAGCGGATATCGTGATCCTAGCAGTGGATGTTAAAATTGCCAATCGCGAACGTTTTGATGGTAAAAGGGTAATCCAAGTACCAACAGAAGTCGCAGTCAAATCACCAAATAAATTAATCGAAAAAGCTAAGGAAGTTGTTGAACAACAAACGGCATAAAAAGGAGAAATGCAAGATGGAAGTAACTGATATCGTTGATTTGAAAACGGTTAAGACTAATATGAATGCGACAACTAAGGATGAAGCTTTGAGAGATTTAGCTCAGGAATTACTAACAAACAACTACATCTCTGACATTGACGGTTTCATCAGAGACATCTATGCTCGTGAAGCTGAAGGACAAACGGGTATCGGTAATTATATCGCAATTCCTCATGGTAAAAGTGCTTATGTGAATAAGATTGGAGTAGCGATTGGAATTAATCAACAGGAAATACCTTGGGAGTCACTAGATGGCAATGGGGTAAAGGGAATTATTCTGTTTGCAGTTGGTAACAATAATGAAGGAGCAACTAGTCATTTGAAGTTATTGTCATTATTTGCTAGAAAGCTTGGTAATGACGAAGTTGTCGATAACTTGTTGAAATCTTCGAAACCAGAAGAGGTCGTTGCAGCATTTGCTTAAAGGAAAGGAATTCTTCGCATGAAATTAGTAGGAGTAGCCGCTTGTACAGTGGGAATTGCGCACACTTACATTGCTCAAGAAAAATTAGAAAATGCCGCGAAAAAAGCGGGTTTTGAAATGAAGGTTGAAACGCAAGGAACCATAGGGATTGAAAATGAATTAACGCAAAAAGAAATCGACCAAGCAGACATCGTGATTCTAGCGGTTGATGTTAAAATCGCCAATCGTGAACGATTTGATGGCAAACGAGTGATTCAGGTTCCAACGGAAGTCGCCGTAAAATCACCCAATAAATTAATTGAAAAAGCTAAAGAAGTTGTTGATAAAGAAAATACAAAATTAGGGTAAAGGGGTAGGACGATGAAAAAAATCAAAGAGTTAAATCTTAAAGGGCACTTATTAACCGCAATTTCTTATTTAATTCCGATTGTCTGTGGCGCAGGGTTTCTAATTGCGATTGGTATGGCATTCGGCGGAACTAGTCAAGGACAGCTGGTTCAAGGAGAATTCTCGATTTGGGATGCACTGGCGACCATGGGTGGCGCAGCTTTAGGACTATTACCGGTAGTTATTTCAACCGGAATTTCATTCTCAATCGGTGGTAAACCAGGAATTGCACCAGGTTTTATCATTGGATTAACGGCGAATGCGATTGGCGCAGGATTTATTGGCGGAATTTTAGGAGGCTACTTAGCAGGTTATCTTGTATTAGCAATTTTAAAATATGTGAAATTACCAAACTGGGCTAAAGGCCTAATGCCAACCCTGGTTATTCCGTTCTTAACCTCAATTATTGGCGGTTTGATCATGGTGTACATAATTGGTGCACCGATTGCGGCCTTGACTTTACTATTGACGAACTTCTTAGATGGACTAGGTAATTCTTCCTTGCTTTTATTCGGCGGTGTGATTGGTTTGCTAAGTGGTATTGATTATGGCGGACCTATCAATAAGACTGTTTTTGCCTTTGTATTAACTATGCAGGCGGAAGGGCTAAATGGACCAATCACAGCTTTACAGCTAGTCAATACAGCAACACCAATTGGCTTCGGCTTAGCTTACTTTATTGCTAAATTGTTTAGAAAAACTATTTATACTCCTTTAGAAGTTGAAACCTTGAAATCAGCGGTTCCTATGGGTGTTATCAACATCGTTGAAGGCGTTATCCCCTTAGTCATGAATGATATTGTTCGCGGTGTTGCTGCAACTGCTATCGGAGGTTTTGTAGGTGGAGCAACCACTATGATTTTAGGTGCTGATGCGACAGTTCCGTTTGGTGGAATATTAATGATTCCAACCATGAGCAAACCAATGGCCGGTGTAATTGCGATTGTTGTGAATGCAGTTGTTACCGGATTAGTTCTGGCAGTAATTAAAAAAGACGTTTCACAAAAAGTTGATGAGGGTCTAGTAGAGAAAGAAGAAGAAGAGATTAATTTGGATGACATTCAAATTTTCTAGAAACAAATAAATGGAAGAACGGGAGACTGTTATGAGTAAAGTAGAATTTTCACCATCCTTAATGACGATGGATTTAGACAAGTTTAAAGAACAAATTACCTTTTTGAATGACAAGGTAGATTCTTATCACATTGATATTATGGATGGCCATTATGTCCCAAACATTACGCTATCTCCATGGTTCATTGAGGAGCTGCGCAAGATTACCGATTTGCCTATGTCGGCTCATTTGATGGTTACTAATCCTAGTCTGTGGGTGCAGCAATTAGTCGATATGAAATGTGAATGGATCTGTATGCATGCAGAAGTATTAGACGGCTTAGCTTTTCGTCTGATCGACCAAATCCATGATGCCGGCTTAAAGGCGGGAATCGTTTTGAACCCTGAAACACCGATTGAAATGCTTTTCCCTTATATCGAGTTGTTGGACAAAATTACTATCATGACGATTGATCCCGGCTTTGCAGGTCAACGATTTATCGAGAGTACTTTAGATAAAATCGTTGCGTTACGGGAATTACGAGAAGAAAAAGGCTACAATTATGTAATTGAAATGGATGGTTCTTCTAACCGAAAATCTTTCAAACGGATTGATGCTGCTGGACCGGACATTTATATTGTAGGACGCAGCGGGTTATTCGGCTTGGATGAAGATATATCAAAAGCTTTTGCTATCATGGCTAAAGATTATGAAGATATGACTGGCAAAACAATAAAATAAGAAAACGATGATTGAAGAAGGTGAAAGAGCCGAAGCTGAATGGGATGAACATTTATCTACTACGAGCAGGAATATCCAGAATTGGCGCAGTAATTCAAACAAGCTTTTACTGGTGAATTGCTGGTGGACTGGGAGGCTGCTCTGCCTAAATATGAAGGTGGATTCAGTCAAGCTAGTCACGTATCCAGCAGAGAAATGATTCAGAAATTGTCAAAAGCGATCCCGTATTTATGAGGCGGATCAGCTGATCTTTCTGGTTCAAACAATACAATGGTGGCAGCTGAAAAAAATTTTAAGCCTGGTCAGTATGAAGGTCGCAGAAGGCAAAGATGTCTCGGTAATTTTCTTACCTAGCTTTGAACTATTCCAGCAATAAACAGAAGCGTATAAAAACTCTGTTCTGCCAAAAGAAGTGACAGTTTGCTTATCAATCGGAATGGATACAAGCTTCGGTTGGGGACGGTATGTTAGTGCCCAAGGAAAGATCTTGGCAATTGATAAATTTGGTGCGAGTGCTCTAGGTGATACCATTATCAAAGAGTATGGGTTTACAGTAGAGGCTGTGATGCAAGCATTGAAATGAAATTGAAAAATAACACTAAGAATAGTGAGGAAGCTGTATGCTTTCTCGCTATTTTTTTGCATTTTTTGAAAGCTACCTAGGATTTGTGAAGGGGTTAAATAGTCTGCAGCGTGCTAATAAAAAGAGACTGGCAAAATACCAAACGGCTGTTGGTTTAGTGACTGTATCCAAAATAAATTTGGAAGTTTTTGGACAAAAAACCTTTATCGTACAAAAGTTGTAGAAGTAGATTTTCCAATCATGTGCATAAAAGTAATGGAGATAATTTATCTATATAAAAGATAAGCGGAATACTGGAACGATTCTGCGAGAATTGTGGGCATGAAAAAGTACAAGTATTTTTGTATCAAATTAAAAAAATTTCTGTTCCTGAAAGTTATTTTAGTTAGTACAAAAAATTTTTTCAGTCTTGGCAGATAAGCTGTGTATAATTAATATAACTGAATTTGCTGAGATAAGTTAAAGCTTTCCCTGTATTCATTTGAAATATTCGGTGCATTCTATAACATCACCAAGCGAGGTACATGGCTGGGGAATTTTTTGAATGAAAACGCTTATACTTTTTCAAGGTGAAAATCTATAATAAGGACATAAGGAAAATGTATTGTTTTGCAGCAGATAGGTACCAAGAAAAAAGGGGGTTAGTTTGAAGATGGAAGAAAAGTATTTAAACATAATGACAGAATTGATTGCTAACCCTAGCATTACGCGAAAGGGGTTGGAAAGCAAACTAAATTTATCAAAGGATCAAATTAAATATGCGATGCGTCAAATTAACAGTGAACTAAAAGAAAATGAATTGCCAAGTATACAACGAACACGAACCGGTGGATTTATCATTGACGAATCAGTTGCTGCCTTCATACAAACTGATGAAGAAGCAAGAAAAGACCCTAACCTTTTCTATTCAGAAGACGAAAGAATAACAATACTTGCCCTATTGTTATTCAACGAAGCATTAGATTTATCCTTAGAGTATTTTTCTTATGAGCTGAAGGTTAGTAAAAATACGATTTTACGAGACCTTTCTAAGCTGAAAAAGAAATTATCTGTCCACAAAATTAAGGTTGTTTATTCTCGTACACAAGGCTATTCACTTTCTGGTAAAGAACTATTTATAAGAGATTTCATTAAAGAAACTCTCTTATATGTTAACAAAATGTCTAGTGGAACTCAACTTTTGGTTAAATTTTCTGGTTTAACACGAGTGGAACGCTTAGCGATGGAGAAAAAATTGAAAGCAATCGAGCAAAAGCTGGAGATTCGTTTTACTGATGAACAGTTTAGTCAGCTGCCATACTTTTTACTGATTGTGTTTAATCGGATTTCTTATGGACAGTTGGTTAATGAGAAAACTTCAGAAGAAGAATTAGACATCTATCAACTGAAAGAAGTTCGTTTAATCGAACAAACTCTGGGTTTAGAACAATATGGACGTAGAGAAACGATCTATATATCCTTGCAGATTTTGACTTCAAAAATTATTTCAGCAGAGTTTGTGAATGAAACGATCACTAATCGTTTAAGAGAAGCTTTAAATGTATGTATTGATAACTTCGAAGTGAAAACCTCAATTGAATTAAAGGATCGCGAGCTGATTTTAAACAGCTTAATGTATCATTTGACACCCGCTTATTATCGCATTCGCTATTTGATTAATGAAAAGAATGATCTTTATGAGAAGGAGTTTTTGGAAAATGTTATTGCTCAATATGATTTTCTAAATTCCATCATTGAAGATTGTTTCAAGCCTTTAGAGGATTTATTGGAAGTACCGCTGCCTGATATCGAAATTATGTACATTTCCTTAATATTCGGGTCAAAAATTCTACCTCAGGGAAAAACAGAGTACCCAAAAATGAAAACAGCGATTGTTATTTGTCCAAAAGGAGTAACCTACTCGCAATTAATGCTTTCTCAATTGATGACGATTTTTCCCGAGGTTTATTTTTATGAACCCGTGTCACACCGAGCTTTTGAGAAGAGTCATTTGAAAGTAGACATTATTTTTTCAATTGGACACTTTCATCCTTATGATAATTGCTTCGTAGTCCAGGCTGCGATGACAGAAGAAGAAAAGCAGCAATTGCGAGCGCAGGTCTTTAAGAACGTTTTTGGCGATGAAGATCGTACGACTATTGTTGAACGAATTATGGGAGAAATAAGAGAATATATCCCTGATGCTCAAACAGTCAGAATCGAAAACAGCATTCTGGAAATTTTAGGAGAACGTTTGCCCATTAAAAATGAAAATCGAATTCGTACCAGTGGTAATAAAACCATGGGGCTATATGAGTTTCTTTCGGAAAGTAAAATTACTATTCTAGATGAGGTGGCTGATTATCGAGAAGCTTTAAAGATTGCTGGTCAGCCGCTTTTGGCTGAAGGAGCAGTTACGGAAAGCTACATTCAAGCGGTGATTGACAGCCATGACTTTGAGGACCCATACACAATTTTGGGAGAAGAGGTAGCGATTCCCCATGCTTTACCAAGCGAAGGAGTTAAGAGAATTGGCATTAGTCTGCTGATTGTACGCAAGGGTTTCTACTATTCTAAAAGCCATTCACTCAAAATTGTTTTTATGATCGCTCCGATTGACAAGAAGCAGCACAATCAAGCGATTATTGATATTTTAACAATTGCTGAATCACCGGTAATGATAGAAAAAATGACAAGTACGAATGAGAAGCAGTCGATTTTAAAACTATTGAAAGAAATCGTGAATTAAGAAAGGAATTATGTATGAATAATCAAGAAATCAAAGATAGTATGTTAAATACTTTAGCTATTGAAGGAGCAGCCATTACAAAATTAAGTGAAACTGTTGATTTGGATGTTTTAACTACTCTGGTTCATAAAATTGGTGAAAAAAAAGGCAAGATAGTTGTCAGCGGATGCGGTACTTCAGGAGTTGGTGCTAAAAAGATTGTGCATTCATTATCCTGTGTCAGTATTCCGGCAGTCTATCTGAATCCAGCGGATGCTGTGCATGGTTCAATGGGGATCATTACCGAGGACGATATTGTTATTCTAATTTCCAAAGGCGGGAATACCAAAGAATTGGTTCATTTGTTGGATTCTATCAAAGCTCAAAAGCCTTATATTGTCGGAGTTGGTGAAAATGAAACTTCGGCCATTAGTCACTCTGCTGATCTATTTATCAAAGTGTCAGTGGACAAAGAACCAGATAGTTTTAATATGTTGGCAACAGCGAGTACATTGGCAGTTATTTCGATTTTTGATGCGGTGTGCATAGCCTTGATGACTTATACCAAGTTTACAAAAGAGCAGTTTGGTATTAATCATCCTGGTGGTGCAGTGGGAGATCGCTTGCTGGGCAAATAATGGAAAATGGAAGGTAAAGGTAAATGAGCGAGTTAGTTAATATGATTAAGCAGAAGAACATTGTTTTTTTTGATGAACAGATCGATTTGGATAAGGAACAGCTGTTGGAAAAAATTGGCTGTCGGCTGTTTAAAAACGGATATGTAAAAAGCAGTTTTATTCCAGCTATTAAGGAACGGGAAGCAGCATTTCCTACGGGATTAAACACTACAACTTATGGTATTGCAATTCCTCACACCGATAGCAAGCATGTAATTGAAGCAACAATTGCCATCGGTGTAGTAAGAACACCAGTCATTTTTCAGGAGATGGGTGCCGAAGATGTGGAGGTTCCGGTTCGTCTCGTGTTTATGCTGGCGATTAAGGAACCCAACAAACAGTTGGAAACACTTCAGGCAGTAATTTCATTGATTGAGAATGAAGAAAAAATGAAGGCCCTTGTTCAGGCTGAAGATGAAGCTGCTGTTCTTCAATTATTAAACTAACGAAAAGGAGTATAGGAGAATGAAAAGCCTTTTTGAAGAAATTAATGATCGTATGTTAGGAGAAGTAGGACAAAGTGTATTAACATTTTTAATCCAACACAAGCTGTTGTTTCTCGTTCTGTTCGCTTGTTATGGATCACTGCTTCTGTACTCCAAAGTCATTTACATGTATTACATCCCAGGCCGCATCAAACAAATAATTTTGATGAATCCGGGACTTCCTGTAAAGAAGCTATCAGAAATCTGGAAGCAGGAAAAGAAAAAACTGCCCTGGTATATTTTGATTCCTTCAAAGAATGAACGGTGGGTTAAACTTGCCAGTCAGTCGAATGGGGAATATCAACTGCTGTATTTTAATCGAAAGAGCAGTTATGCCAGCGAACAAACAATGATTGAAAATTTATACGAGAATCTGAAGGGAGATTTTCATCTTGGTTAAAAATAGCATCATGCCTTCCTTGTTCGGGGCTGATATTGGTAATTTGCAACACGACGTTATGGCATTGAAAGAGTTAGAGATAGAAACGCTGCATGTAGATATGATGGATGGTAGTTTTGTGCCAAATATTGCTTTCGGACCAACTCAGGTTGCGGACTTAAAACAAATTTTACCCTTTCAATTTGATGTTCATATGATGGTTGAAAATCCAGAAAAATTTATTCCTCAATTAGTGAAAGCTGGGGTGGAGTATATTAGCATCCATCAAGAAGCAACGGTTCATTTGTTGCGGGGCATTCAGTTGATTAAAGAATTGGGAGCAAAAGCTGGAGTTGTGTTGAATCCAGGTACACCGGTAGAAAGTATTCAGTTGGTTTTAGATGAAATTGACTATGTATTGCTGATGACAGTGAATCCAGGTTTAGGTGGACAAGAGCTGTATTCGCCAATTTACCAAAAGATTCAGGCCATGAAGAAGTTGATTGGTGAACGGCCGATTAATATCCAAGTGGATGGCGGAGTAAATACTAAAAATATCAAGGCTTGCCAACAGGCGGGTGCTAACTGGTTTGTGGTAGGATCCTATCTGTTCTCAGGGGATTCAACCGAAAAATTTAAGCTTTTAGAAAATGCGTTACAGTAAGGAGAGCATAAAATGAGAGCATTAAAATTATATGGAAAACAAGATTTGCGTTATGAAGAAGCCGAAAAACCACAGTTGAAAAAACCAACCGATGTGTTGATCAGAGTGAAAGCTGTGGGAATTTGCGGTTCCGATCTGTCACGCTATAAAAAATTAGGACCCTATGTTTCGGGGATGGTTTGGGGCCATGAATTTTCTGGTGAGGTCATAGAGATTGGCGAGCAGGTAAAACATGTATCTATAGGTGATCGTGTGGCAGGAGCTCCTTGTCTTACTTGTGCTGATTTGGATGTTGAGGAGTGCTATTACTGTAAAAAATCGGAGTTTGCTCGTTGTGAAAACTTAACAGTTATTGGTGCTCGTCATGGTGGAGCCTATGCTGAATACATTCGTTTACCTGAAAAAAATTGTGTGCCCATTCCCGATTCGGTGGATTATGAATCGGCAGCTATGATTGAGCCTTCAGCTGTAGTGGTGCATGGCTATTACCACACGAATATTACTGCTGGCGATACTGTAGTTGTGGTTGGCTGTGGAAATATTGGTTTGTTATCAATTAAATTTGCCAAGATATTCGGAGCTACCAAAATTATTGCAGTAGATATTGCTGACGAGGCATTAAAAATGGCAGAAGAAGCTGGAGCCTCTCATACCATAAACTCTTTGAAGGAAGAGACTTTAGAAAGAATTGCCGCTTATACAGGCGGTTTGATGTCTGATATTGTAGTAGAATCGGCGGGCTCTCCCATTACTTCCGCTCAAGTATTCGCCTATGCCAAGAAAGGCGGCGGTGTAGTCTTTATGGGGATTCCGTATGCGGATATTATGATTGAACGCTTTTATTTTGAAAAAATTGTACGTAGTGAACTGAAGGTTTGGGGGGCCTGGAGTTGTGTTTCAGCACCGTTCCCTGGTAAGGAGTGGTTAACCATTATGTCGCTGCTTGAAAATGGTCAATTGGAATTAAAATCAATGATTACTCATCGCTTGAAACTATCTGAGGGACCAGAAATATTTGACACCGTCACGCATAAAAAACCAGAAGACAATTTTGGCAAAATCATGTTTTTCCCTGAAGAGGTCTAGGAAAGGAAGAAAAAAATGAATCGAAAAAGAATCTATGTATGCTGTGGGACGGGGATTGCAACTTCCACAGTTATTGTAAAAAAGGTTTCGGAGTTTTTAGATGAAAATAATATTCAGTACGATATTAGTCAATATATTGTCTCCGACATTCCTTCTAAGGTTGCTAATAAAAAACCAGATATAGTCATCAGCTCCACCACTATTTCTGCTGATTTAGGAGATGTGCCAGTGCTCTTAGGCCGTTCATTTTTGACCGGAATTGGTCGGGATAAAACAAAGCAAGAGCTGCGTGAGATTTTAGAATTCTAGCAAAAAGGAGGAAAAGAAATGTCAGTTGTTTTTGACTTTTTCAAATACATCATTGATTTAGGCGTGAGTGTGATGATGCCCATTATTATTACTATTTTGGGCATTATCTTTGGAAGGAAGCTGTCGGTCTCTTTTAAAGCAGGACTGACTGTTGGGATTGGATTTATCGGAATTAATGTAATGGCCGGTGTCATGATGAGTGCTATTACACCAGTAACTAAAGCCTTAGTTGAACGGTACAATTTTAGTTTAACAGCCACAGATATCGGCTGGGGAATTGGCTCCTCGATTGCCTGGGGGACACCCGTTGTTCCTTTTGTTTTTATCGCTATCATTATCACCAATGTTTTAATGTTAATGTTTAATTTGACTAAAACGATGGACGTCGACATTTGGAATTACTGGCAGCCATTATTTATCTCTAGTGCGCTGTATCTGACGACAGGAAGTATGGTTTTGGCTGTAGCAAGTGCTGTCATTAATATGGCAATTATTTTTAAATTAGCAGATATGACGCAAAAAGATGTTTCGGATGTTTTAGGCTTGGAAGGAATTTCATTACCGGCACTGCAGACAACCGGCTGGGCAGTGTTAGGGTATCCTATGAATTGGCTGTTAGATCGGATTCCTGGGATTAACAAGATTAATTGGACCACCGAGAATGTTCAGAAAAGACTAGGGATTTTTGGCGAACCAATGATGATGGGGCTGGTAATAGGCGGCTTGTTAGCCGCTGTTGCCGGAATGCCCTTGTCTGATATCTTGACTACGGCTGTTTCAATCGCTGCATCACTAGTCTTGATTCCACGCATGGTTTCCTTATTGATGGACGGCTTGATTGTCATTTCCGAAGCTGCTCAGGAATTCATGGAGAAACGGTTCGAAGGCCGAGAGATTTACATTGGTTTAGATGCTGCATTAGGAATTGGACACCCTTTTGTATTGTCTTTAGGTTTGTTGATGATCCCGATTACTTTAGTACTGGCGTTTATTCTTCCCGGAAACAAAACTTTGCCGTTAGCTGATTTAACCGCACTGCCATTTTATATGATTTTTGCAATCTTGCCTTCGAAGGGGAACCTATTTCGCGGTGTAATCACCGGAATATTTATTGCAACAATTACCCTGTATATTTCGGGAATTGCTGCACCAATTATGACTGGATTAGCAGCCGATATTGGTTATCAAATCCCGGGGGAAGCGACCGAAATCACCTCCTTGGCTGTGGGAACGCAGTGGTATTCATGGATTGTTTATTATTTGTTGAGTTTATTGTCTTAATAAAATAGTGCCGAAGCCCGAAACGAAAAGGTTTTGGGCTTTTTCAGGCACCAATTAAGAAATTTGTCTTCTATTATATACAGATGACAATTCTAGTACTATAAAAAATATTGACCTATCAGGTAAACAGAGATATACTTGTGTTGACCTAATAGGTAAATGGAGAGGTGAAAGGAGTAATAAATGGATAAAAAATTATTGGAATTAGAACAGGAACGACGGGACAGGCTGTTGAATGCGGCTTTGAAGGAGTTTGTCTTAAAAGGCTATGATCATTCCTCTACCAATGTAATTGCTAAAGAGGCTAAAATGTCCAAAGCACTGATGTTTCATTACGTGAATAACAAGCAGGATCTTTTTTTAGCAGTTTATGACTATTTCACGGATTTGCTTGAGCAGGAGTATTTTGAAAAGCTGGATTTTTCAGAAGGAGATATCTTTGTTCGCTTACATTGGTCATATCTTTTGCAGCTCCAGCTGATCAAACGCTATCCTTGGATCCTTGATTTTGACAAATTATCAGCAAAAACAAAATCAGCTGAAATCAATCAAAGGTTAGCGACTGTTGAGAAACAAAAGACTTGTCAGCAGCAATTGTTTGATAATCTTGATAAATCGAAATTTCGCAATGATCTAGATCATGAAAAGTGTAAGCAATTCATTTTGTGGATCAACTTAGGCTTCATCAGCCAGATTGTGGAGAAGATTAAGTCATCCAATAGTATAGATTTCGATGAAGCGGCGGTCATTGATACACTGGATGAGTATTTAAAAGAATTGAAGAAATTAGTTTATGCAGCAGCAGATGAATAAAAAGGCAGCACTTGTTTTAGTTATATTGATAATTGTATTGCTTAGTCAATTCAAGATAGGAGGGTATTTCGTGAAGAACACTGAAATACAGGATCCGATAATTGTTGAATTTCCTCTGCGGGGAGAATGGCAGTCGCCAAATACACCTGGTACAAAGATACCCAGTCATGGGACGGATCGATTGGGAACACGCTATGCGTATGATTTTATTCAGGTGGATTGGAACCGCAGCGGCTGGCCAGCCTATCGCAGCAGCTTGCCAAAATATTTGGTATCCGGATTACCTATTAGTGATTACTATTGCTGGGGGCAAGAGATTTATGCCCCCTTTGATGGAGAAGTTGTTTTAGCAGAAGATCATTATCCCGAACGAGAGCGCACGAATTTACGGACTGATTTGGTAAATGCTTACAAAAATGCCAATCATTTTGATCCCGTTATCGACGATGCCCGAACAGTAGCTGGGAATTACGTGATTATTAAGCAGGTAGAAAAAGTTTATGCCGCTTTGTGCCATTTACAGGCAGGTTCGGTACAAGTTGCAGCTGGCCAACGAGTCAAAAAGGGTCAGTTGATTGGCCGTGTTGGGCATTCAGGCAACTCCTTCGGTCCTCATTTGCATTTTCAATTAATGGACAGCAGCAATATTGTCAAAGCCCAAGGATTACCTTGTGCTTTTGAGCGATATGAGCTGTATCAGGAAGGGCAATGGAAAAAAGTAGACAAAGGAATTCCAACCAATAAAGACCGGATCAGATTTCTATATTAAAATAATTTTTGATTCTAATCAGTGACAATACAATAAAGAACAAGCGATAAAACTTTTACTAAAATGACTAATTTACAAATAAAGATGCAAGAAAAATACATCAATTTCTTTTTTATAATTTAAGGCAGCAAAAAGGTGAAGCAGATTCAAATCTTACTTCACCTAAGGCTATCAATGAATTTGACAAGCAATATGATGTTGTTCAAATATTTCCTTAAAGTAATTCAGCTCCTCAGTGTGTAGCTGAGGAATATCCTGCATCTTATATTCTCGATCCAAAAATGCATATTTCTTTTCACCAAATTGATGGAAAGGTAAAAGCTCGACTTTTTGAATGCCCAATTGATCAAACAGCTGAGCAAAAGCCTCCGCATTTTCTCTGCCATCGTTGAAATCAGGAATAACGGGAATACGAACAATTAAATTGGTATGATGCTCCAAGGCAAACGCCAAGTTTTTTAAAATTGGAGCTAAAGATACTTTTGTGCCCTTTTTATGTTGTAGCTCATCATGGTGTTTTACATCAAAGTACAACAGATCCACCTGTTGAATATACTTTTCAAAAACTTCCTGTCTGGCAAACCCAGTTGTTTCACTGGCAGTGTGAATGCCTTTCTCCTTTAATTTCCGCAATAATTCGGTCGCAAATTCTGCCTGATAGAGGACTTCGCCGCCGGAAAGAGTCACGCCCCCATCGGATTCTTCGTAAAAAGGTTCATCCTTCATGACCTCATCAATAATTTCATCCATGCTTTTGTATTCCCCTACAGTGGCGTAATCTTTCTTTTGAGTGTCCCACATATTTTCTGGATCACCAGCTTGAGATTCGGGATTGGAACACCAGTAACAGCGGAGCGGGCAACCTTTGAAAAAAACCACCGTTCGAATTCCAGGTCCATCGTGAATACTAAATTTTTGGATATTGAAAATACATGCTTGGTCCATCATGGCAAAGGCCCCTTTCTTATTCAAATTCATATTAACAGATAAAAATCCTTACGTAAATAGTTTTCCTTTCGAATGAAAGTGTGTAGGTTATCTTTAATGATTGTTGTCTGCTGGAAAATATGGTAATCTGTTAAAGAATAGGGGGGATTGAATGTCTAGAGAAGAAGAGATACTTTCGATTGTTAGTCAAAAGAAAAAAATCGAAGTTAATGAACTTTCAGAACTGTTGGAGGTTTCTAAAGTAACTATTCGAAAAGACTTAGATAAGCTGGAGTCTAGGGGGTTGTTGCACCGCCAGCATGGCTATGCTTTACTAAATAATACCGACGATATCAATTTCCGTTTGGCTCAGAATTATGATCTCAAGCGAAGGATTGCTTTAGAAGCAAGTAAAATAGTGAACGATGGGGATGTGATTATGATTGAGTCAGGCTCTACCTGTACATTGCTGGCAGAAGAATTGGCTTTCAATCGAAATGATATCACTATTATTACGAATTCTTGTTTTATAGCTTCCTATATTCGCAAGGCTGAATCCGCTAAAGTAATCCTTATTGGTGGTGAATATCAAAAGGATTCTCAGGTAAATGTAGGACCATTGGTTAAAAAGGTAATTAGTGAGTTTTTCGTTGATAAGCTTTTTGTTGGTATCGATGGCTTTGATAAAAAGCGCGGCTTTACCGGCAGTGATATTACGCGCTGTGATACTACTAGGACACTGGCGACCGCTGCAAATCATACGATTGTTTTAACAGATTCTAGTAAATTTACCCAAAATGGTGTAGTATCCGAATTTGGTTTTGATGAAGTCAATAAGGTATTTACCGATGCGGGAATTAGTGCAGAGAACCAAGCTTTTTTAATTAATCACCATATCAAAGTAATAACTGTCTGATATTGCACATTTGTGCAATATTTTTTTTATTTTTAAATGACTGAATAGCAATTGACGAGTATTCTATTACCATGCTATTATGGTTACGAAAGAAACTATAATGTTTACGAACGAAAACAAGGAGGAAGCGTAATGAGTATTCAAACAAAAGAAAAAAGCTCGGCTGAAAACTACCCTTATTTTGGAACATTAACCAATCGCATGAACGACTATCGTGAGTCTGTACTGACTAAGAAGCCTTATATTTGTGCTGAACGCGCTCTGTTAGCAACAGAAGCCTATAAGGAAAACATGAATCAGACCAACGTCATGAAGCGAGCTCTAATGCTAAAGAACATTCTAGAAAAAATGTCCATCTATATTGAAGATGAAACATTGATTGTAGGTAATCAAGCCTCTTCCAACAAGGATGCTCCGATCTTTCCAGAATATACCATGGAATTTGTTTTAAACGAGTTAGATCTGTTTGAGAAGCGTGATGGAGATGTTTTTTACATTTCAGAACAAACGAAAGAGGAGCTACGCTCGATTGCGCCGTTTTGGGAAAATAATAATTTACGTGCCAAAGCTGGCTGCTTACTACCGGAAGAGGTTTCTGTCTTTATGGAAACCGGATTTTTCGGAATGGAAGGCAAGATGAACTCCGGAGATGCGCATTTAGCAGTTGACTATAGGCAAGTTCTGGAAGTTGGACTCAAGGGCTACAAAGAACGCACTCTAAGAGAAAAAGAGAATTTAGATTTAACCCAACCAGAGAGTATTAACAAATATCAGTTTTATAATGCGGTCTTACTGGTCTTGGATGCGGTGAAGACATTTGCCGAGCGTTTTTCTCAACTGGCTAAGGAACAAGCAGAGACTGCAGCCCCCGAAAGAAAAGCCGAGTTGTTGGAAATCAGCCGGATTTGTGCCAAGGTACCTAACGAGCCGGCGGAAACCTTCCAAGAAGCAATACAATCAGTGTGGTTTATTCAACTAGTTTTGCAAATTGAATCAAATGGTCACTCATTATCCTATGGCCGTTTCGATCAATACATGTATCCCTATTTGAAGGCTGATTTAGACAGAGGCAGCATAACTGAAGATCAAGCAGTTGAGTTGTTAACCAACCTGTGGATTAAGACCTTGACCGTGAATAAAGTTCGAAGCCAAGCCCACACCTTCAGCAGTGCGGGTAGTCCGCTTTACCAAAATGTGACGATCGGTGGTCAAACACGAGATAAACAAGATGCTGTCAATGATTTGTCTTATCTGGTTTTACGAAGTGTGGCACAAACGAAGCTGCCGCAACCAAACTTGACGGTGCGCTATCATGCTGGTCTAGATAAGCATTTTATGGATGAAGCTATTGAAGTTATGAAGATTGGTTTCGGGATGCCGGCGTTTAATAATGACGAAATTATCATTCCATCCTTTATTAACATCGGAGTCACAGAAGAAGATGCCTATGATTATAGTGCAATCGGCTGTGTCGAGACAGCGGTCCCCGGTAAATGGGGCTACCGCTGTACTGGAATGAGCTACATGAATTTCCCTAAAATTCTGATGACTGCCATGAATGACGGCATTGATCCAGTTTCTGGTAAACGTTTTGTAGAAGGGAATGGACACTTCAAAGAGATGCAAACCTTTGAAGAATTACAGACTGCTTGGGATAAAACAGTGCGAGAACTGACTCGCATGAGTGTGATTGTGGAAAATGCGATTGATCTTGGGTTAGAAAAGGAAGTACCAGATGTTCTATGTTCTGCTTTAACAGAGGATTGTATTGGACGAGGCAAAACCTTAAAAGAGGGCGGAGCAGTTTACGACTTTATTTCTGGACTGCAAGTGGGTATTGCCAATTTAGCTGATTCGTTAGCTGCCATTAAGAAGCTGGTTTTTGAAGAAGAGAAAGTCACAACCGAGGAATTATGGGAAGCATTAATGACTGATTACGAAAGTGATCGCAGTAAAGAAATCCAGCAAATGATTCTTTTTGATGTTCCTAAATACGGCAATGATGATGATTATCCAGATCAACTGGTGCGACAAGCGTATGACAGCTACATTGATGAAGTCAAAAAATATCCGAATACTCGTTTTGGTCGAGGACCTATTGGTGGTACTCGTTATTCAGGGACCTCATCGATTTCAGCTAATGTGGGTCAAGGACGAGCAACTATGGCGACACCAGACGGGCGAAACGCTTGGGTACCTTTAGCAGAAGGCTGCTCACCTTCCCATAATATGGATAAAAACGGACCAACCGCAGTACTGAAATCAGTCTCTAAATTGCGAACCGAAGAAATTATCGGCGGCGTCTTATTGAATCAGAAAGTAAATCCTCAGACTTTGGCTAAGGAAGAGGACAAACAAAAGTTGATTATGCTGCTGCGGACCTTCTTTAACAAGCTGCACGGTTATCATATTCAGTACAATGTCGTCTCTCGCGAAACCTTAATTGATGCCCAACAGCATCCAGAAAAACATCGGGACTTGATTGTCCGGGTAGCGGGTTATTCAGCTTTCTTCAATGTTTTGTCAAAAGCAACGCAGGATGATATTATTGAACGGACGGAACACGCTATCTAGAATTGAATAATCAACAAAAACTGGTTTAACAGCTTCTAGCTGTTAAGCCAGTTTTTTTGTAGTAAGAGACGATTATCAAAGGAAACCAACAAAATATGACACTGTCCTTACAGGAAAAAGCCAGACTTTGTACAAGCTAGATATTCAGTGCTGAAAGCTTATACAAGTTTTTTAATCAGAGCGAGGCAATGCCTTATAAAAAAACGATATCAAATTAATTAAAACGAGAATCACTAAGCGGTTATTCTGATAATCCAAAAAGATCGTTATTTTTTGTTTTTTTGGAATAGTTCTATGTTCTTGATAGGATGAAAAATATACAATGTGGAACATTAGATCAGTATTTGATAAATCGAGTGAGGCTATAAATTGTTATATTTTACGGTTCATTTAATAGATTTTCTAGACTTGTATCGTAAGACTAGTTAATTTACACTTTATATAAGAACCAAATCAAATCTATTGATGAAATGATCAGTGATTAGTGTTGAGACAAAATGTCATTTAAAAAAAGTTGAATTTTTTTCTGTATTTATATTAGGTTTTGAAATAACACAAGGAGTATTTATTCTCGAAAAATTGAATATATACATACTTTTTGAATAATGCAAAGAAACCGACATTTATTTTGCCAAAACCTGCGTAGTGAAAGCGCATACCTTTTGTTAGTATGTGCTTGTACCAATATTACAAAGGAGGAAATGTTTTATGGGAAATGCAATTAATGTTTTTTCAGAAATCGGACCATTGAAACAAGTACTGCTTCACAGACCAGGTAAAGAGTTAGAAAATTTGATGCCTGATTATCTAGAGCGCTTATTGTTTGATGACATCCCTTTTCTAGACCAAGCTAGAAAGGAGCACGACGCTTTTGCTGATACCCTGAGATCAAAGGCGATCGATGTATTATATTTAGAGGATTTGGCTGCGGAAGCACTAACTAGTGATGGCCTTAAACAACAATTTCTTACTGAGTATTTGAATGAAGCAAATATTAAGGGTTCGGATGCACGTAAGGAAATCGAAAGTTATTTCTCCGCAATTAAGGACAATCGGGAGTTCATTGACCAAACAATGGCTGGACTGAGAAAAAATCAGCTTTCGGTGGGAGTGAATAAGAATCTTTCTGACATGGTTCAGGATGAATATCCATTCTATATTGATCCAATGCCAAACCTTTATTTCACTCGCGATCCTTTTGCGACTATTGGGAACAGCGTATCTCTGAATAAAATGTATGCAGAAACCCGGCGGAGAGAAACCTTATACGCGAAGTACATTTTTAAATATCATCCAATGTTCATCGAAAATCCGGTTAATCTGGTATACAACCGAGAAAATGATACTCGTATTGAGGGTGGCGATGAACTGGTTCTTTCGAAGAATGTTTTGGCAGTAGGGATTTCCCAACGAACCGATGTTTCATCCATTGAAAAATTGGCCCTTCAAATTTTTGAAAGTGAGCCAAGCTTTGAGCATGTCTTGGCATTTAACATTGGTGAGGAACGCAAATTCATGCATTTGGATACAGTGTTCACAATGGTGGATTACGACAAGTTTACGATTCATCCTGAAATTGAAGGTGATCTGGTAGTTTACTCACTTTCGAAACCGAATGGACAAATAAAAATTGTCGAGGAAAAGGATACCTTAGAAAATATCTTGTGTCGGTATCTAGAGCTTCCGGCTGTTGAACTGATTCGTTGTGGCGGCAATGATATTACTGCTGCTGCCAGAGAACAATGGAATGATGGCTCCAACACACTTGCCATCGCACCAGGTGAAGTAGTGGTATATGACCGTAATACAATTACTAATAATAAATTGGAAGAAGCTGGCGTGAAATTGAATTATATTCCTGGGAGTGAATTGGTTCGTGGTCGCGGGGGTCCACGCTGCATGAGTATGCCGTTTGTCAGAGAAAATATTTAAATTTTAGGAGGAATAAAAAATGACAACTGTTTTTCAAGGACGTAGTTTATTAGCAGAAAAAGATTTTACTAAAGAGGAATTAGAATATCTAGTTGATTTTTCGATCCATTTGAAAGATTTGAAGAAAAGAAATATTCCCCACCGATATTTAGAAGGAAAAAATATTGCTTTGCTTTTTGAAAAGACATCGACTCGTA
Organism: Candidatus Enterococcus ferrettii; assembly: GCF_017377655.1. Lineage (GTDB taxonomy): Bacteria > Bacillota > Bacilli > Lactobacillales > Enterococcaceae > Enterococcus_A > Enterococcus_A ferrettii. The sequence goes on along the minus strand of NZ_JAFREL010000016.1, from coordinate 215,158 downwards.
CTCGGGCAGCGTTTACTACTGCATCAATTGACTTAGGTGCACACCCAGAATTTTTAGGGGCGAATGACATTCAGTTAGGTAAAAAGGAATCGGTTGAGGATACAGCAAAGGTATTGGGTAGCATGTTTGATGGCATCGAATTCCGCGGATTCAGTCAACAAGTCGTTGAAGACTTAGCTAAATATTCCGGTGTTCCAGTTTGGAATGGGTTGACCGATGAGTGGCATCCAACTCAAATGATCGCTGATTTTATGACCATCAAAGAAAACTTCAACACCTTAGAAAATATTACCTTAGTCTATGTTGGTGATGGACGCAACAATATGGCAAATAGTTTGCTGGTAACTGGAGCAATCTTAGGTGTTCATGTAAGAATTTGTGCACCAAAGGAATTACAACCGGAACAATCCGTAGTTGATTACGCAAACAAATTTGCAGCCGAATCTGGCAGTCAGCTAATGATTACTGATGACGTAGCAAAAGGTGTGAAGGGTGCCAATGTTCTGTACACAGATGTGTGGGTATCAATGGGAGAAGAAGATAAGTTTGAAGAACGAGTGAATTTGCTGAAAGATTATCAAATCAATATGGATATGGTAAAAGCGACTGGAAATATGGATGGCGATTTAATTGTCTTGCATTGTTTGCCGGCTTTCCATGATACAAAAACTCAATACGGCGAAATGATCAAAGAAAAATTTAGGATCAATGAAATGGAAATCACCGATGAAGTATTCCGCAGTAAATATGGCCGCCAATTTGAAGAAGCAGAAAATCGGATGCATTCAATTAAAGCGATTATGGCTGCAACATTAGGTAATTTATTTATTCCAAAAGTGTAAATGAGAGAGGAGGAAATCCGTAGTGCAGCAAAAGAAACGGATCGTGGTAGCTTTAGGAGGAAATGCAATCCTGTCAAACGATGCAAGTGCGAAAGCTCAACAACAGGCTTTAAAGCAGACAGCCCAGCACTTGATTAAACTGATTAACGCTGAAACGCAAGTGATTATCTCACACGGGAATGGACCTCAAGTCGGCAATCTGTTGTTGCAGCAACAGGCAGCTGATTCAAAAGAGAATCCGGCTATGCCGTTAGATACTTGTGTGGCTATGACTCAAGGAAGCATTGGCTTTTGGTTACAAAATGCCCTTGAAAAAGAAATTCAAAATGCCAATCTGGAACAAGAAGTTGCAACGATAATCACTCAAGTAATTGTCGATGGCAACGATGAGGCATTCAAAAATCCAAGTAAACCAATTGGTCCATTCCTGACGCATGAACAGGCCCAAGCTCTGGAACAAGCAACGGGGGCTGTTTACAAAGAGGATGCTGGCCGAGGCTGGCGTAAGGTCGTTCCTAGTCCCAAACCAATATCCATCAAAGAAAAGTATAGCATAAATACATTGGTAAATAACAATGTGTTGACGATTTGTGCCGGCGGGGGTGGAATTCCTGTCGAACAGCATTCTGGTCAAGGAGTTGAAGCAGTGATTGATAAAGATTTTGCCTCTGAAAAATTAGCAGAATTATTGGATGCTGATCTGTTGGTTATCTTGACTGGTGTTGAAAAAATTGCCCTAAATTTTGGCAAAGAAGATGAGCAGTGGCTGGATCAAGTGACTGTTTCTGAATTAGAACAATATATTGAAGAGAAGCACTTTGCTCCCGGCAGTATGCTGCCGAAGGTTGAAGCAGCTATTCAATATGTAAAGGCTAAGCCGAAATGCAAAGCGATTATTACTTCCTTGGAAATGTTAGGGGATATTGATAAAGGGACTGTTGGAACCACCGTAATTTCGTAAAAACAGTCGATAAAAATAGGTTTTGGAGTGATAGTTATGGAAAAAAATTCTGTGTCTACAGCAATAGATAATCATCCGTATTTCTCGGCTTTGGATCAAGAAGTCCGCGAAATGATGGAACGAAACATGTACTATCGATTTTACAAAAAGGGACAAGTTTTGTTCGACACAGATGACAAACGGGACCGAATATTCATTTTAGATAAAGGCCTGATTCGAATTGAGCGAGTGGATCAGACTGCCTGCTACAATTTTCTTGAATTCTTAAATGAAAAACGCCCATTTCCATTGTTAGGCATGTTTGAAGCCCAAAACTATCACTTCTCTGCTATTGCTATGACCGATATTCAAGTTTTTTATTTGTCAACGGCGGTTTTCGAAAGGATCGTTAAATCGAATAATGATCAACTGAGATTATTCAATTCGAATTTGAATCATTTGATTGAGAAACAAATTAGGCGAATCCAATATTCCGTAATCTCGAAGGCGACTGAGCGAGTTGAGAATACCTTATCGATTTTAATGGAGGATTTAGCAGAAGAGCAAGAGGGTAATTATGTTATTCCTTATCCAATCATGATTAATGATATTTCGAGATATAGCGGTACAACCAGAGAAACAGCCAGCCAAACAATTAAAGCGTTGGTAAAGCAAAAAAAAATTGATTATCAGTATAAGGAATTAAAATTCCTTGATACGGACTATTTCATTTCAAGAAAATAAACTGACTCGACAGAAAGGAAAAATATGAGGGAGCTCTAAAAGAGCGTACTATGTTTTCCTCTGGAGCTCTTTTGTATTACAGTGAGCAAAATGAGTAAAAAAAATAAGAAAGAAAAAAAGTCAATCTCATCTTTTAGCATTCTGTTCATCATTATTATTCTCTTAACGGTGATTTCTTGGCTCTTCTCAGGACAAACATTCACGCCAACGATTCCAGCAGGCGGAACTGAAGAGGTTAGCCAAGTAGTAGGTGCAAAAATTTCAGATTTAGTAATGTCGCCATTCAATGGTTTTAGAGATGCAATAGATATTTGTGTCTTTATCCTTTTTCTAGGTGGATTTTTAAATATTGTTACTGGAACAGGTGCCTTAGAGGCAGGAATTCAGCATGTTGTGAAGAAACTAAAAGGGAACGAACTGGTTCTTATTCCCGTATTAATGGTCCTCTTTTCAATTGGGGGATCAACTTATGGAATGGCGGAAGAAACCATTCCCTTCTATTCTCTACTAGCAGTCACCATGGTTGCTTCTGGTTTTGATACGATTGTTTCCACCGGGACAGTGATGCTGGGTGCTGGAGCAGGAGTGATTGGATCAACGGTTAACCCCTTTGCTACTGGCGTTGCCATGGATGCCTTGCGAAGTGTGGGTATTCAGCCTAACGCGGGAACAATCATGATGATTGGTTTATTGCTGTGGGCAGTAACTACAATCTATTGTATTTTTTGCGTGATGAGTTATGCGAAAAAAGTCAAGGCTGATAAAGGCTCAACCATTCTTTCCCTGCAAGAGCAGCAAGACATGAAAACTGCTTTTGAAAATTCGGGATCCGCCAATATTGAGTTTACCCGCAAACGTAAAATGATCCTGATTGTGTTTATGATTTCTTTTGTTGTGATGGTGGTTTCTCTGATTCCATGGGGATCTTTTGGTATCACTTTTTTTAATGGCTGGACGTCATTCTTAACGGGACAAAATTTTGGAGACTGGTACTTCGGTGATCTGGCTATGTGGTTCTTTTTAGCTAGTTTAGTGATTGCACTGATTCATGGTTTCTCAGAAAAAGAGATCATCGACACCTTTATCGATGGAGTAAAAGATATTTTGTCGGTTGTCTTAATTATTGTGGTCGCTCGCGGCGCTTCCGTCATTATGCAGGTTACTCATTTAGATTTATTTATTTTAGACAAATCAGCGGGACTTTTACAAGGGTTCTCTCCAATTTTATTTGTAATTGGTGCGTACATTTTGTATTTGTTCTTATCCTTCTTAATCCCATCTACCTCCGGATTAGCGTATGTTTCAATTCCAGTTATGGGAGCGCTTGCGCAAAATGTAGGCTTGAACCCTAACGTCATGGTAATGATCTTTACTGCTGGATGCGGACTCGTCAACTTGATTACGCCGACATCGGGAGTAGTAATGGGTGGTTTGGAGCTTTCTAAAATCAATTATTCAACTTGGACAAAATTTATGAGGAAACCGTTGATTGTGATTGGAATCAGTAATTTGATTATTTTGATTGCTTCGATGCTATTAGTATAAAAAATAAGCTCTAGAGACTAGTACTAGTCTCTAGAGTAAAAAATGACTATCGATACTGGAGGATACTATGAGAAAAGCAGAACGTCATAAAATCATAAAACAAATTATTATTGAAAACGAAATTGAAACACAGGACGAATTGCTGAATTATTTAAAAGCTGAGGATATTAGTTTGACTCAAGCAACTATTTCTCGTGATCTTAGAGAGTTAAACATCGTAAGATCATACACCAAAGAAGGGAAGAAAAAATTTACCTTAATTGCTTCGGAGCAAAGTGAACAGGATTTTTATACAAAATTCCGAAAAAGTATCAATGATTATTCTACTGTTATCGAACAAGTCAACTTCCTGGTTATTATTCACACATTACCCCATGGTGCCGACGTTATTGCCAATTACATGGACGAAATTGATTTTGAACAAGTTGCAGCAACGGTAGCGGGATATGACACGTTGATTATAGTGACCCGCGCAGAGGAAAGTGCCAAACAATTGATTGGTGAGTTGAATAAGTGTGTTGAAATATAAGCAATAGGATTTCCAGATTGGTAGGAACAACGCTCAACATATCTCAACTGACTATGACCATCGATTGGTGAAGAAAGAACTGCTTTAAACCTATAACAAACAAAAAAATCATTGAGTGCTGAAAAGCTTTAGGACTTCTCAGTAAAAGTGGTCAATTAACAAATCTGCTCAGCATCATTTACCGCTATCGGGAATTTCCGAATGAACTGTCAGCTAAGGTTTACTATTCGCAATATCCCAATGGCGGTAAAAAATTAATCGTGGATGAAGCCTAGTAGGTCGTCTTTGATCGAACAACCTTTCTCAATGAATAGGAAGTTTCTAGGGCAGTCCAAAAAGCGTAAACATAATATATTGGAGGGAATGCCATGAATAATAAAGAACTTGTTGCCGCAGCCATCTTCCAAATTACCCAAGAGCAGCTGACAAAAGAAGAGATCTTAAACTTATTAGAAACCCCTAAGTTTGCCAATCATGGGGATGTCGCTTTTCCAGTTTTTTCACTGGCAAAACTCTATCGAAAAGCGCCGCAAAAAATTGCTGAAGAACTTGTGCAGGCAATTGATGAGGGCCCCTTTGAAAAAGTCAACGCAGTAGGCTCCTACGTGAATTTTTATATGGATAAGCAAATGGTTTCCAGCAACGTATTGAGTCAAGTATTAAAAGAGGGCAGTCATTTTGGAGATAGCCAAGTGGGAAATAATGAAAATGTCACGGTCGATATGTCTTCTCCAAACATAGCTAAGCCAATCTCCATGGGGCATTTGCGTTCAACAGTGATCGGCAACTCGATTAGCTTGATTATGGAAAAAATCGGGTATTGCTCGATTCGAATCAATCATTTAGGTGATTGGGGTACTCAATTTGGAAAATTAATTGTTGCTTACCGAGAGTGGGGAACAGAAGAAAAAGTCAGGCAAGAACCGATCAATGAATTATTGCGTTTGTATGTAAAATTTCATGAAGAGGCAGAAAACGACTCTCGATTGGAAGATGAAGCCCGAGCCTGGTTCAAACGCTTAGAAGAAGACGATCCTGCAGCAATTAACCTTTGGGAATGGTTTCGCAGCGCCTCTTTGACCGAATTCGATAAGATTTATAACATGCTGGAAGTTACCTTCGATTCTACGAATGGTGAAGCTTTTTATAACGATAAGATGGACGAAGTGATTACTTTATTGGAAGAAAAAAATCTTCTGAAGGAAGACAAAGGGGCTGAGATCGTTGATTTGAGTGCCTATGATTTAAATCCGGCAATGATCCGAAAATCGGATGGTGCGACTCTTTATATTACGCGTGATCTGGCAGCAGCCTTGTATCGAAAACGGAATTATCATTTTGCAAAATCCCTATATGTTGTCGGAAACGAACAAAGTATTCATTTTAAACAATTAAAGGCTGTTTTAAAAGAGCTGGGTTTCGAATGGTCGGATGATATGGTGCATATTGCATTTGGTCTGATAACTCAAGGTGGGAAAAAATTATCAACTCGTAAGGGAAAAATCGTTTTGCTAGAGGAGGTTTTAAATGAAGCAACGGCAGCAGCTTTAGCTCAAATTAATGAGAAAAATCCTGATCTTCCCAATAAAGAAGAAGTTGCCCATCAGGTTGGTGTAGGAGCAGTCATCTTCCACGATCTAAAAAATGACCGCTTAAATACCTTCGACTTTGAGTTGGAGGAAGTGGTACGTTTTGAAGGTGAGACAGGACCTTACGTTCAATACACCTATGCTCGAGCAATGACTCTATTGAGAAAGGCCCAGTTCTCTATTGATTCTGCTGCTAACTATGCATTAGCTGATGAGGATAGCTGGGAAATGATCAAATTAATCCAGTCTTACCCGGAAATTGTTCTGCAAGCTGCGGAACAATACGAACCCTCTGTACTGGCTAAACATTCAATCAGACTGGCACAAGCTTTTAATCGTTATTACGCTCACACTAAGATATTGGCAGCTGATCCATATCGGGAATCAAGACTGGCGCTTGTTTTTGCAGCTGCCACCATTCTGAAGGAAAGTCTGCGATTGTTAGGTGTTCATGCGCCAAGCCAAATGTAAGGGGAAGCATAAAGTAGATGTCTATATGTGTGAGTTGTTAAAAGCTGAGTGTGAAGAAATCAATCAAACGTTCAAAGAAGAGTTCAACAAAATTCGAATTCCTTTCGCGCGGAAGCCATTTTCACTAAAAGTTTTGCAGATTAGCGTACCGCTGCTCTTCACTTTGAATGTATTCGTTCTGATCACAACAACAATTAATTTTCTCTTTTCTGGTTTAAATGGATTAGAGAACCTCTGCAAAATTCTTCTGTTGTTTCTTCTGCTTCAGGCCTTTAATGCTGAAAAAGAGAAGCAATTAATTCAACTCAAGTTTGACTTAATTCGTGAAGAATGGTCTGAACGTTTTGAGAAAAAAGACGACATCACATAGAATGTGAATAAGCTTCGGTTGGTAATACTGCTAAGACGAGCCATTCATCCATTTTTATCCATCTTAATTTTTAGGATAAACGAAGAGGAGTAAGTAATAAAATTAAAAGCAAATACCTTAGTCTCAAGGTTTATTGCAAAGCCGCTAAATAATAGATATAATTTTTTTGAGACTTGAGAAAGTGAGATGGGGAAAATGGTTGAAATTCTTAGAGAAATTGGTATGATTGCACGAGCGTTAGATTCGATTAGTAATATTGAGTTTAAAGAAGTTGATTTGATCAGAGGTCAATATCTGTATATTGTCAGAATATGTGAGCATCCTGGAATCACACCAGTAGAATTGGCAGATATGATCAAGGTGGATAAAGCGACGACCGTTAAGGCACTAAAAAAGCTGGAAAAAATCGGCTTAATCACGCAAACAGTGGATAAAATAAATAAACGTACGAAGAAAATCTATCCAACTGCCAAAGGAGAAGAGGTTCATCCCTTTATTGCACGTGAAAATGAGTATTCGAATCGGGTGGCGTTGGATGGCTTTACAGAAGCGGAAGCGCAGCAGCTGAAAGATTATTTAGAACGGGTAAGAATTAATATTGAAGATGATTGGTATCATGTAGAAAAAGGCAACCAACGAATCTACTAGAACATCAAAAAAGCAGAGCAGTTATACAATAGGAAGCTTGAACGAGCGATTGAAAGCTGTCTTGAAGTAACCTATAAAAAAACGCTAGATAGGGTTTAAGAATAGACTTTTAGGAGATGAGCAAGTGACAATCAGCGTGCGAAGGGCAGATAGGAAAGATTTTAACCAAATCGAACAATTCTTTGAAAAAAATGTATCATTGGTTGATCCTGAGGTGACCAGCTGGATGCCCAATATCTATCCAACGATAGATACAGTCAAGCAAGCTCTAAGCAGATCCGATTTTTATATTGCGGAAATAAACGAAACGATTGTTGGATCAGTTATTTTGAATCATACTGGTGAAGAAGAACACAAGCTGATTCCATGGGCGGATCCGCAGGGTTCTTTGAAAAAAATATTGTTCATCCACACGTTAATGACCGCCGTTGAGTATCAAAGAAGTGGAATTGCCAGCAAAATGCTTGATTTTTCAATTGAATTAGCTCGGGACACAAACTGTCAAGCAGTTCGCCTAGATGTGTTGGAAAATAACCTTCCCGCCAAACGTTTGTATGAAAGCAAAGGTTTTATTAACCGAGGAAGTGGAACGTTGGCTTCTTTTGATAATAAAGGCTTTGACTGGTGTAATTTTTATGAAAGAGTAATTTAGAAAAATTGATCAGAATAGTTTGAAAAGATTCCAAGTAAACGAGAGTTGAGAACGAAAAGGGCCTGTTGGAAACTTTAGGCAAAGGTTTTAAATATTTTGAGGGTTATTACCATTGCAGTAATTGCTAATACAGCTTTACTGCCTTTTTTGTTTATGAAGAGAAAGGCCTGTTATTCAGGTTTACGTAAAGAAGGAGAACCTTTATGCAAGAAAACTCGGTTACAAGTAAGGAGAGAAAGAAGAAAACGTTTAAAATGCCTGGTGCATATACTGTTTTATTTATCATTATTTTGGTTATGACCATCCTGACTTGGTTAATTCCTGCTGGTAAGTATGACATTGATGCCAATGGAAATTTAATTGCTGGAACCTACCAACGGGTGACCAGCAACCCGCAAGGAATTTGGGATGCTTTTAAAGCCCCGATCATTGGGATGATTGGGAACGATAAAACGGCGGGAGCTATACCAGTATCACTATTTATTTTGATTATTGGTGGATTTTTAGGTGTAGTAAATGAAACTAAGGTATTGGATATTGGAATAGCCACTATCATTAAGAAAAATAAAGGTAGAGAAACTAAGGTCATGATTTTACTGCTCATACTTTTTGCATTGGGTGGAACTTCTTATGGCATGTTTGAAGAATCCATTGCATTCTTGCCTTTAATTATTCCGGTTATGCTAGGAGCAGGGTTTGATGTGTTGACGGGGATTTCCATTGTCTTCCTAGGAGTATCAGCTGGGATTTTGGCTTCAACTGTTAATCCGTTTTCTGTAGGAGTTGCTTCAGCCACTGCAGGAATTTCACCTGGAGATGGATTGAATTGGCGGTTAGTTCTTTTAGTCATTGTTCTGCTCATCACTATTACTTTCGTACACAGGTATGCCATGAAGGTAAAAAATGACCCCGGTCAATCCTTATTGCATAATCAACGTCCGGAAGAAGCATTTATAGCCAAAAGCTATACTACTGAAATTATACCGATGAATAAAAACCAAAAAATGATACTGATTTTGTTTGTCTTAACTTTCGTGATTATGATCTTAGGATTGATTCCTTGGACTGATATCAATCCGAGCTTTACTTTTTTTAACTCTTTGAGTACCTCGATAAAAAATGTGCCTCTATTGGGGAACCTATTAGGAAGCGACCTTCCTCCGCTGGGAACTTGGTATTTTGTTGAAATGTCGACCTTATTCTTTATGATGACACTTGTGATTGGTAGAGTAAACCACATGAACGAATCAGAAATTATGGATAGCTTTTTTGTAGGATTGAAAGATTTGGTGACAGTAGCGATGGTTGTGGCTGTGGCACGAGGAATCCAAGTAGTTATGAATGAAGGACAAATTACTGCCACGATTTTACATTTTGGTGAGATCCATTTGAGCGGACTTTCACCAGTTGCTTTTACGTTGATGACTTATTTATTTTATATTCCTATGGCTTTCTTGATTCCTTCAACCTCAGGTTTGGCTTCTGCTACGATTGGTATTTTAACGCCATTAGGGGAATTTATTGGTGTTTCTAGTTCGGTTGTCATTATGGCTTATCAATGCGCTAGCGGAATCGTTTATTTGGTAACCCCAACATCTGCTGTTTTGGTTGGTTCATTAGCGATTGGCAAAGTTGAATACAGTATCTGGCTTAAATATATTTGGAAATACGTTCTGATAATTTTCCTGGTAACTTGTTTAGTTTTAATTGCTATGACTTCCTTTAGGCGATAAGGTATCAGAAACTAACTACTATCTGAAGGCAAGAAGGAAGAAGTCACATTAGAACACTTAAAAGAAAATAGATTCTGACAATAAAGGAGCTTATAGTAAAAAAGCTGAATTTCATTCATCAGAGAATTTAATTGTGAAGTACAATAAACAACCTCTAGCTAAAACTCGCTTTCTAGCCTAGAGGTTGTTTATTATGCTTGAAAAATAAAAGGCACAGAGAGAGCGTTTTATCCTAGAATCGAAGGTTTTCAGTCGAAAGGGACTTAAAATCCAAGGCGAACCTACATCAATCCAAATGTTTCAGAAAGGGATCGTTGTCTCTCCGTAATATCTCAGCCATTGTTTCATCATCAATCACCAAAGTATTGATATAGTCAGTTTTCAAGAAAGCCAGTACGGAAACTGCCTTTTGTTTTCCTTGAACGACTGCAATAGAATGAGGTGTATTGCTCAGCAAAGCTAAGTCGATCCCGATTTTGCGTTTGTAAAGATCATTTTTAATGATTTTTCCGTCAGGATTAACGAAGGTGCAGCAGCATTCAGCGGTGGCTTCGCATAGTCGTAGATCAGTCACATCCTCTTCCGTGAGCAGCTCTCGCCAATGACGAATTGGGTAATTTAAGGATTCACCAATTCCCACCAAAGCGATATCTAATTTTTTCCAATAATCGGTGATTTCTTCAAAATATTTGGAATGAACAATATCATCCCGTGTTCGTTTATCCTCTTGAATTGCTGTAGCGTTGATAAAAATACTGCGACCATCAAACTGTTTAGCAATGTCATACACAATTGCATTAACATGATATTTGGAATTGGAATGCCCAGGAGCACCTACTAAAGGTACAAAAGTAGCATTCGTCGTTTTGACAATTTGCAGGCTGCCGATCATTCGTTCTAGCGTCTTCCCAGAAGCAAAGCCGACAATGCTGTCATTATTGATAATTTGTTTTAAATGCAAAGCAGCTTCTTTAGCGACCGCAAAGCTTTTCTCAGTTTCGGTCATTTTTTTGGTACTGCTGACAATCAAGACATTTCTCAGCCGATACTTTTTTTGAACATAGCGCTCTAGTTTGATCAAATTGGTGTAGGCATCGTCTTTGATTTCGATTTTAACAATTTCTCTTTCTTTGGCTTCCTGGATTAAACGACTCACCGTTGCTTGGTTGATATTCAACTCAAGAGAAATTTCACTTTGCTTCTTTTCTTCTATGTAATAAAGATAGGCCACCTTAATTAAGAGCTTCTCTCTGTTTTTATCCATCCCCATCACCTCTGACTCTATTTTAAAACAGAATCTGTCGAAATAAAATGCTTATGGAAATTAATTCGGATTGGCATAAATATGCAAATTTATAAATTGTGCATTTATATTAAAGGCGATAAATAAAGGATTTGGGGTTCGATTGAGTACCAAAACAGGTTGTCCAAGTTTTCCAAATGAAAAAATCTCTGCAATAATACAACCAAGAAATCACTGACTTGGCCAAGACATTGTTTTTCTAAAATCTTTGTTGGGGGAATCCATTGTGGAAATTAATTTAATGGGAAAAGTAGCAGTGGTAACCGGTGGTTCATCAGGAATTGGCCGCAGCATTGCTAAAAAGTTGTCAGAATGCGGTGCGGAAATAGCAGTGGTCGATTTGGCTATTCCTGAAGAAAAATTGGCAGGTGTCAGCTATTATGTGTGTGATGTGGCTTCTGGAAAATCAGTTCAAGAAACCGCGCATCAAATTTTGGAGGCTTTTGGCAGTATTGATATTTTGGTTAATAATGCTGGGATCAACAAGCCGCGTCTATTAGTAGATTTGTACGGTAAAACAGAGGAATTTGTCTTATCAGAAGAAGACTTTGATCAAATGATTAATGTCAATCAAAAAGGAGTTTATCTGTTTTCTCAAGCAGCAGCTAAAGTGATGCTACCTAAGAAAGCTGGAGTAATCATTAATATCAGCTCTGAAGCTGGCATGGAAGGTTCTGTCGGCCAGAGCTGTTATGCGGCAACTAAAGGTGCAGTCAATGCCTTTACTCGTTCATGGGCTAAGGAGCTGGGAGCCTGGAATATTCGAGTAGTTGGTGTTGCTCCGGGGATTAATGAAAAAACCGGAATCACCTCTCCGAAGCATTATGAAGCTTTAGCTTATACCCGCAATATTCCAGTGGAAAACGTGGATACCGGCTACGAGAAGTCGATTCCTTTAGGCCGTGCAGGACATCTGGATGAAATTGGCGACCTGGTGGCTTACTTGTCATCAGACTTAGCAAGCTATATTACTGGTACGACAATCAATATTACTGGTGGGAAATCAAGAGGATAGGAGCAATAGTTTATGAAATACTATGTAGATACAGCTGATTTAGCAACAGTGAAGGAAGCCTTTAACTATTTTCCTTTAAATGGAGTCACTATGAATCCTACGATTGCTATGATGGATTTAAAAGGAAAAAATATTGATTTTTTTGAACATGCCAAAGAGGTAAGATCCTTAATTGGTGAGGAAAGAGAGTTTCATATTCAAGTAGTTGGGGAGCAGGCATCCGAAATGATTAAAGATGGTGAACGTTTGAGCCAAGAAATTTCTGGCAATTTATTTGTTAAAATTCCAGCCTGTTCTGAGGGATATAAAGCGATGCGAACGCTAACTGAAAAGGGAATTCAAGTGACTGCAACTGCGATTATTGACTTGAATCAAGCGATGATGTCGGCAGCATCGGGAGCAAAATACGTGGCCCCTTATGTAAATCGGATTAGCAATATTGCTAGCGATGGTGATAAGGTTTTGAAAAATATTGTAACCGCACTGCAATTGTCCGAGTATGACACACGAGTTGTGGGAGCTTCCTTCAAGAATGCCCTGCAAGTTGAAAAATCAGCTATTGCCGGCGCATATGGAGCGGCTCTTGGTTACGATGTGTTGAAAGCCTGTGGTGATCATTTATTAACAGAAAAAAGTATCAAACAGTTTACCCTGGATTGGGAGGCTACGTTTGGAGAAGGCAGTTTAATTTATAACCTGTAAAGCCCAAAATATGATCAGAGGTGAAGTGGAATGATTTACGTGATCGGCGCAGCGGTGATTGGAGCTTACGTTCTTCAGACATTGCTGGGAATGAAGCAGATTAAAAATTTCAATCAGCATTATGGAATTCTGCGGAGAAAAGGAAAGGTCGTTATTGGGGTAAATAAAGGCCGGATTACTGCAGGAACGATTGTTTTATTCGCTATCAATTCACAGGATGAAATTATTGCTGCTAAGAAAATGCAGGGAACTAGTGTATTTGCCGACTTTCGAGCCTTTGATCAGTTAATTGGCTATTCTTTGCAAGAGCTGACAGAAGATCATCCAGCTCTTGCGAAGGAAAACAAGCTAACCCAAAAGGCTGTTATGCAAGGTCAAAAAAATCTACAGAAGTTTCATTCCGGCACGGCGACAACTAAAGCTCATCAGCCGGTATACTCGGGAGTAAACTTGAAAATACTGGTTAGCAATCAGTTGTTTCTCTATAAAAAGAAATTTAGAAAGGATTGAAATACATGGAGATAGTAACAAAATTTGCAGAGGGTTTTATGAATTTATTCCAAACGGGAGCTCAGACCTTTATTGGTTGGATGACTGGGATTGTTCCAGTTGTCTTAATGCTGTTGGTTTTAATGAATACCTTGATCGCTTTTTTAGGGGAGGATAAGGTCGAGCAGCTGGCTCGACTTTCCTCAAAAAATCCAGTTAGCCGTTACTTGATTTTGCCATTTTTATCCGCTTTTATGCTGGGAAATCCAATGTGCTTGTCGATGGGGAAATTTATGCCAGAGTTTTATAAACCAAGCTACTATGCGTCAACAGCACAATTTTGCCATACAAGTAATGGCGTGTTCCCTCATATCAACCCTGGTGAACTATTTATTTGGCTGGGAATTGCCACCGGAGTTGAGCAGTTGGGGTTGAATTCGATGGAACTGGCTATCCGTTATCTGCTGGTAGGTTTAGTAATGAACTTTATCGGCGGCTGGGTTACTGATTTTACTACCGCCTTTGTCTGCAAAACCTCGGGCACTGAGTTATCTAAAAAAGTCAAAATTCATGCGTAAAATGTTAACGTTATCAAAAAAGTGAGGAGAAAACTAAGATGGTAAATTATCGTTCGATTGTAGTAACTAAAGGTCCTGGCGGATATGGCGGTCCGTTGACCATTACGCCAACAAAAGAAAAAAATAAATTTATTTATATCACGGGCGGCGGTGAAAAACCAGCGATTGTTGACAAGATTGAGAAATTGACTGGCATGCAATCAATCAATGGGTTCAAAACCTCTATTCCCGATGAAGAAATTGCTTTGGCTATTGTTGACTGCGGAGGGACGTTGCGCTGCGGGATTTATCCTAAAAAAGGAATTCCTACGATTAATATTGTACCGACCGGGAAAAGTGGTCCCTTGGCGCAGTTTATCACGGAGGAAATCTATGTTTCAGCTGTTGGTCTGGATCAGATTAAATTAGCAGAAGCTGGAGTAGAACAGAATGCCCCGACACCACTCAAGGAAGAAACTACCACCTATGACATGAACAAAAAAATTACCGAACAAAAAGCTGAATCCAGCTTTATCGCTAAAATTGGGATGGGGGCCGGCAAAGTAGTGGCCACCTTCAATCAGTCTGCCCGTGAAGGGGTACAGACGATGCTAAATACAGTTATTCCGTTCATGGCCTTTGTCTCTTTATTGATTGGGATTATCCAAGGTTCAGGAATCGGTGATTTGTTTGCCAAGGTTATGGCCCCCTTAGCTGGAAGCATTTGGGGCTTGCTTCTAATCGGTTTTATTTGTTCCTTACCATTTTTATCTCCTTTGTTGGGGCCTGGTGGGGTAATTGGTCAGGTAATTGGAGCTTTGATTGGAGTTGAGATCGGCAAAGGCAACATTCCACCTCAATTTGCGTTGCCGGCCTTGTTTGCTATCAACACCCAGAATGCCTGCGATTTCATTCCGGTGGGCTTAGGGTTAGAAGAAGCAGATCCCGAAACCGTCGAAGTGGGTGTACCTTCAGTTTTGTATTCCCGATTTTTAAACGGGGTACCCAGAGTAGTTGTTGCCTGGCTGGCCAGCTTTGGTTTGTACCAATAAGAAGGAGTAAATTGAATGAAATATTTTGAAAGCAGTGTAAAAGAAATTGGGACAGCAGCTGGAGAGTTTGCCTCAGAAAAAATGATGGTTCTATTTGGTGAACAAGCGCCGGTGGATTTAAAGGATTTTTGTTACAGCATTCAAGTGAGACCCCTAGCAAGAAAATTAGAAACGGGAGATATTCTGGCTTTTGATGACCAGCGGTTTGTAATTACCGCCATAGGAAACAAAGTCAATGATACTTTCCGCGAACTAGGACACATGACGATCAAGTTTAATGGTCAAATCACCGCAGATCTGCCAGGCACAGTTCATGTGGAGGACAAAAATTATCCGCAATTAAGGGTTGGAACCAAGATTATACTGGAGAAGGAGTAACCAAATGAATAAAGTTTTTGCAAGTCCCTCAAGGTACATCCAAGGAGCTGGCGTGTTTAACGCGTGTGCCGACT
The DNA here is from genome assembly GCF_017377655.1 of Candidatus Enterococcus ferrettii. GTDB lineage: Bacteria > Bacillota > Bacilli > Lactobacillales > Enterococcaceae > Enterococcus_A > Enterococcus_A ferrettii. The sequence continues at coordinate 199,525 of NZ_JAFREL010000016.1, read as the reverse complement.
ATTTAAAAAAGCTGGGGAATCGCGTGTTACTGATTACTGATATCATTGTTTGGGAGAAGGTTGGCGAGAAGCTCTATACGCATCTAACTGCAAATGGTCTAGTGGTTACGGTGGATAAATTCAAGGGGGAAGCCTCCATGAGTGAGATTAATCGGATTACTGAAATTGCTAAAAATGAGACTTGTGATTTAATCATCGGCTTAGGTGGCGGTAAGGCCAGTGATACGGCCAAGGCGGTCAGCAATTTTACTAATACAGCTTTAGCCATTTTACCGACTATCGCATCAACTGATGCCCCCACTTCTTCAGTATCGGCCGTTTATTCAGATGAAGGAGTATTTGAGAACTATTTATTCTACAAAAAAAATCCCGATTTGGTGTTGTTAGATACCGAGGTAATCAGTCAAGCTCCGGTTCGTTTACTGAAATCAGGAATTGCAGATGCGATGGCAACCTGGATTGAGGCCAAGGCAGTATTACAAAATAATGGTGAGAATTTAGTCGGGGGAAAACAAACTTTAGCTTCAGTGGCAATTGCTGAAGCATGCGAGGATGTTTTGTTTCGTTATAGTCTGAGTGCGGTTGCGGCGAACGAGGCACAAGTTGTTACTAAAGCTTTGGAGGCAATTGTTGAAGCCAATACATTGTTAAGTGGGGTGGGATTTGAAAGCAGCGGGCTAGGTGCAGCTCATTCTATTCACAATGGCTTTACCGCTCTAACTGGAGAAATCCATCATCTGACTCATGGAGAGAAAGTTGCTTATGGAACCTTAACTCAACTATTTTTGGAAAATCGTACTAGTGAAGAAATTGATCCCTACATTCGCTTTTATCAATCTCTCGGATTACCGACAACCTTGGAAGAGATGTATTTATCAGATGCTTCTTATGAGGATTTTTTGAAGGTGGGTGAGCTGGCCACCGCCTCAGCCGAAACAATTCATCAAATGCCCTTTGTGATTACTGCTAAGGAAGTCGCTGATGCACTGTTGGCGGTTGATGCTTACGTAAAAGCTTATTATCAGAAATAAAAAAACGCCTGCTGCTCTTTTAGCTAAAAAGAGCGACAGGCAGTTTTGCTTTCAAATAAAGCGAATGAATACTTGTCCAACTATCCCTTAAAATTGTACAACGGCCGAATGACTTCCTTTACTTCCATGGTCTCCTGCAAATCTGCCATTAGTTGTTTCTTGGCTTTATAAGCCTTAGGTGCTTCATCTAACGTTTTCTTAGAGACCGAAGTTGTCCAGACATGACGCATCATATGCTGATAATTTTCTAAGCTGATAGAAGCTCGAGCTTGCGAGCGGCTCATCATTCGACCAGCCCCATGAGGTCCCGATTGATTCCATTCTTCGGTGCCTTTGCCCACACCGATAATCGAGCCATCCTTCATATTCAATGGAACAATCATTTTTTCGTTCTTTCTAGCAGAGGCTGCACCTTTACGTAAAATCATGTGCTGCAGGTCAATATAATTGTGGGGGCTGTCAAAGCTTTCAATCACGGACTTTTCCCATTTCATCGCTTTCAAAATTATCAGTGCCATACTTTGGCGATTGAAAGCGGCGTATTGTTGAGCGATTTGCATATCAGATAAATAATTATCCAAATCCTTTTCTGACACATAAGATAGCTCATAAGGAATCTTAATTTCTTCCCGTTCTTGTAATAGATCCGCTTTTTCGTTAGGAGTGGTCGCTGACCTAGCAAGTTGTTTCAAAACTTGTCGTCTTTGAGCTAGTTTTTGATAAGCAATCTCCTGATGATATTCTGCAATCTCTTTTCCTAAAACACGGCTGCCGCTGTGAACGACTAAATAAATTCCATCGCTGCCTTCATTTACTTCAATGAAGTGATTCCCGCCGCCTAAAGTTCCCAAACTCCGTAATGCCCAGCCGCGATGGATCGGGGCTTGAACATCCTCTAATGGAAATGTATACTGCGGTTTATTGTGTGAATGGTGCCCACTGGGAATCCGGTTACGAATGATCCGATCTAGCTTGTCGAAGTTTAGCTTTACGCCTTTTCTAATTTTTGCGACATAGAGTCCGCAGCCAATGTCAACGCCCACAAGGTTGGGAACTACCTGATTTTTTACGGTCATAGTTGTTCCAATCACACAGCTGGAACCGCTGTGGGTATCGGGCATAATTCGAATTTTAGCATCTTTAGCCATTTTTTGATTGCATAGGGTCATGATTTGACCTACTGTACTGTCAGTTAAGGTATCTGTATATACCTTTGCTGTAGTGTATTTTCCTTTTATTGTTAACATGTTGAATCCTCTCTTTAGAGGAATCAAGGGATTCCTCTAGTTCATTAGTATGACTCTCTGATTTTTTCTTTTTCCACTCATTAGGAACACCTCCGTAAATATTTTTAGATAGGTAAAAAACGACACAAAAAAACTGTCAATCGGATGATTGACAGTTTGATAAATAAGCTTTATTTGCATGGAGAGTCTTCTGAAAAAGACCCACTAGTGCAATAAAACGAAACGAACTGATCAATCAATTGTATTAAAGCTGTTTTATTAGTCTTAATCATGATGCTCTCTCCCTTCTTTAAATTCTTTTTTAATCCTATCATCATAGACAATGAGCTGTCAAGGTTATTAGGGTAAATGCTCCTCATAATATAGGTATTAATTTGTACTTAGAATGCACCTTTTGCTTCCTAGTAGTCTGAAATACAAAATGAGATTAGCACAAAAAATAGAAGCTTACTTATTAAATTAAAAAATGAATGTGAGAACAGTCCTTCGATTCTAAGTGACGATGAGGTTTGAAAGTTAACTCTCAGACAACACATCAAAGTCCAAGGTACCTTGCTCAACGCCGTTCATAATTAAGGTGATTGAATGGGTTCCGGGGTAATGCTTTCTAGTACTTACTCTGGCAAAAGACCGTTTCTTAGTAAAAAACTTTTTTTCTCCAGCTTGCAGCGTAGTTTCAGCGATTTGAAAAATTTTTCGATTGCGGGTGGCATTGGCTTTGACATAATCAACCCCATATTCTAGTCGCACCTTGGTTGTTTTTTTCGCTCCAACCTGGAAGGAAAAGTTCAAATCTTGTCCGTCATTAACCACATCAGTATCTAACGCGAAATCTGTAACCTCTAGGCAATCAGCATCTGAAAATCCAAAGATACCCAATACATCGTGATTACTTTTTTTAAGCAAGGTTCGACAGCCATGCTTTACAATCCAGTCAGTCCGCGGATTATTTCCGTACCAATTTTGAGCGGTTTTTACTACTAAGTCAGGATGGTCTTTTGAAATATCATTCAGATTATTGGCGACACTTTTCCGAACGTATAAGGACGGATCGGCTTTTAACTGTTCCAAAATGCCAAGGACAGGAGTAGGATCATTTTTGAAACTAGTTAATGCTTGACCCCAAGGCAGGCGTGGGCGACAGCCTTCACTGGCAAGGCGCCGAACATGTTCGTTGTCATGCTTCGCCCATACAGCCATATGGTCCATCATGCGTTTTTCATGCTGGATAATAAAGGGCCTCACTGCGAATTCGGCCGTTGAAAAAGGCGTATATCTTTCTAATCCTGCAATAGACAAATCCCAATGTTCTTCAGCCTGACCGTAGACTTCCACGAAATCTGGAAAATACATTAAAGAAAAATCACTGAATCCTGTTGGATAATTGGCAAGAAGTTGGTCGATCATGTGCAATGCTTTTTCATAATCAGGTGGTAAATATTTCCCAAGAGTTAAGGTAATCTGACGCATTCGAGCCTTCAATGCCAGTTCTTCCCAAGTCTCATTCATAACATCATTGATAAAATCAGTGGTAGGAAAGGTAGGATCAACAGCTTGAAGATTCAAAGCCAACTGGTTTACTGAATCGTAATTGTAGTATTGGTCTTTTAGTAAAGTAGGCATATATTCTCCTTCTATGTGATGGTTAAAGCGAAAGTGTCGTTTACTGAGAACAAGGGACTTGTAGAGCTAAGTGATGAGACTAAGCTTTAATCTCATCAAATTATATCATCCTGTCCGTACTTATTCTATGCTAAAAAGATATGGACAAGGAAGAAGTCCATCAAATTCGAAAAAATAAAATAGAGGGGATCAGTGGCTAATTAAACAATCAAAATGCCTTCGAATATAAGTATAGACAAATGAATTATCTCATCTTTGGTGGTGAACATTTGATCTGCAACATAGCAAGAATTCAGAAGTTTCTCCCACTCTTTTTGCATAGAATGAAGGAAATAGAAGGGAAGAGAATCCAATGAAAAATGAAGAGTAACTGGTAATCTAGCTAAGAAAAAGGAGGATCATCATGATCATTACTCAGTATTGTCCACCTACAATTAAAGTAGACTGAGCGGATTTTATAATAAAGGAAGTCAAAACATGTCGAAACAGAAAACGCACAGTGGCTTAAAAAAACGAGTAAAACTGAAAAAGAGGAAACTGAAGTGCCACAACGGCCCCATCAGTTCAGTAGATAAAAAGACAGTAAAAAAGATGCTGTTTTAATAAAATTCTTTGAACTAGTGACCGACTCAACGATTTAGAATACTGACAAAAGGGCAGAGTAGAGGTATCTAGCTCCAAGAAATAAGCTGGATAATCCAAAAAATGTCGATAGAACCCAATGGCTATTGAAATCGATATCGAACAATAATACCTTGAAGCTTCTTACATTTTTGCGATTATTCAGCTTATTTTCGAAAGAGCTACCTCAGCAGCATCGATCACTTGTTTTTCAGGGACTTTAATATTTTATCACCATGCCTATACTGTGCTTACTTCATGTTTCAGTAGATAATCATGTTCTTCTTGGATGAGTCTCTTAATCTCAGCTAAATCTTCAAAAGTAATAGCCAATATTTCCAAGGCATAGGCTCCACAATGCGATTTTTTCTTCCCATCTGGAAATGTGTGCGTATAAACATGTGTATCTGGATCACCAGCGCAATAGTCACATTCTTTGTCTAGACATTTGGGAGTTCTGTTAGGAAATTTATTAGTCGCAGCATGAACAACATCCACAAACCGTTGCGAATATCCTTTACACCCTGAAAACCGCAAGGCAAAAAATGGTAAAGGGTCTTTTTTGCCTCGAATTCCTATTTTAACTATCTGCTTATTGTGTAAATTATGCTTAAATGAAATATTTGACCGATCTTTTTTCGGATTATAACCGAGATCAGACAAATAGAGAATAATTTCACGGTATAAGGATTCATTTTCAGCTCCAAGCATTAACAAAAATGAATCAATCAATTCTTTTTGTTTCTTCGTTTTCATTATCCAATCCTCCACAGATCTAAATTTTTTCATGATATAGGTTTAGGACATTATACTAAACTAGCTTTGCTTCTCTATTGGAATACACAACTTCATACTGACGAATTCATTATTAGAATCGATATAGAGATACTGATTAATCGCAAAACGTTCACGCATTCGATAGTTGCTCTGGGGCAGCCAGATCCGAAAAATCCCCTGAAGCACATTGAAAATGTCTTCAATATTTCCTTCAAAAGCATAAATAGCATAGGTGCCGCCCTTTATAGTAGTGGTACTATCCTGCATCTGGTCGACTGAAAAACACAGGTCACAAATACAACGATCGACATCCGCCGAAACCGGATCGCTATAAAATTTTTCCTGCAGTAAGGTTTTCCCGTGGATTTTTCCCCGATGCTCCTTCAAAAAACACAACCAGTGCTGCTTTAATTCAGCATAATTTCCAATGAATCGTTCATAATAAACCAGTTGATCCGGCAGCAGCTCAATTTCTATTTTTTCCTGATAGTATTCATAGCTTGAAAACTTTTCCAACTTAGCTGCAATAAATGGATTCGACGCTTGAGGCGCTGTCACGAATTGCTTGTAAGTACTAGGTGAGGTCGCGTAATTTTGCTTAAACACGCTGCTGTAATTAGAAGAACTATAGCCATATTTCAATCCAATATCTGTTACGCGCTGATCTACCTCTAACTTCAAATCAATTGCACTTTGCTCCAGTTTCAAGCGCTTAATAAAGGCATAGACAGTTTCACCAGTTTGTTCCTTAAATAGACGACCAAAATGGTAATGAGAGAAATGGAAGTGTGCTGCTACTTTTTCTAAGGTTAACGATTCATTTAAATGTTGAATGATATAGTCAATGCTTTGGTTGATGAGTTGTAGTTTATTCATACCGACCTCTTTGTGTAGAACGACTTTCTTTCAGTATATTGTGAAATGTATCCTGCTGTAAATAGGTAAGTAAACGGATCGTCAATTTCATGGCGAGCAGCTAACACAAAATCTTAGAAACATGATCTAAAGTCCCATTGGTATTGATTAAAGGAAAAGATTTACGAAATCGAGATACTGAAGACAATAAAAAGGTTCATTTTGACTTTTGATAATGGGAGAGAAAAATAATTGGACAGAAAATGTATTGTTGATAAATCCTATCAAATAGCTTTGCCTGTCAATTGTCTTGATAGTATGCTGATAATATTCACAGATTGAAAAATTTTGCAGAAATCGGCAGTTGCATTGATATAAAGAACTATCTACTTTTTCTCCAATTTATGGGTTTATTACTTGATGGACTTGTCTTTTAAACAGTAATAACAGCAAGTAAAAATTTTTTAGATTGATTTACTAAGAAACTGTACGAATGTCAAGGTCCTATCATTTTTTCCTGAAAATTTAATGCCTTAACTGATTAAAACAAGACCCTCAATTTATTACAGTTTTCAACAAGGGTATAAAACGGAGAACAATTTCAAGTCAACTCATCTTATTGTAAATAAAACAAAATATCTTCTGGCAAGAAGGTATAGGATTTACCGCATAAGGGACAGATTGCTTCGAGATTTTCTTTTTGTGTTACAAGTTCTTCAACCTCTTTTTTACTTAAGGAAAAAATTAACGGCAAAAACATTTGCTTTGAACAGCCACAGTGGTAGTTAATCGAAGTGTGCCCTAAAAACTGTTGATCTGAGAATAAAACAGCCAAATTTGATTCAACCGTTTCGATTGTTGCCAATCCAAGATCTTTTCTAAGAACTTCAATTTGTTCTAAAGAACTCAACACCACTTCATCCAGTGCAAAGGGCAATGGCTGCAGCAACAATACAATATTTTCTGCATTTTCTTCTGTCGAGATAGGGTAGAAATAAGTAGGTGTTTGTTCACTATCTGCAAAATAGGCTTCAATATCAGAATAAAAATCCCCGGTTTTCATCAATGAATAAGAAGTATGGGCACTTCCAAATTGCCCCTCTAAGCTTGAAATCGTCTGGATCGTTCCTTTCTTAAAATTAGTGGGCAGCTCTTGTAAGGTAGCTGTTCCAGTAATCGTATGGTTGGAAAATGAATCAGTCGAGAGCTTATTTTTTTTGTTTTTCGATGAAAAAGTAAACGATATTCTTTGCTTACCAATCGTCAAAGCGTTCACCAAGGCAGTGATATTCAAGGCTTTTATAAATTGATTGGCATCAGCTTCAACCAAAGATAATTCTTTAACCGTTGAATAGATTTGTTTTCCTGACAATAGATATAGGCGAAGCTGTTTATTTTCGATTAAATACTTAGTTACCTGATTTTTCATTTTTTCCTCCATGAGTTTTACTATGATAAGATGAGTGTATTCCATAACGTTACGTGAGGTGCAAGTAAATGTTCAAAATGACTGAATTTTCCCAATTAACTAACTTAACGATACGAACCTTACATTATTATGATGAAGTTGGCTTGCTCGTTCCAAGTAGAGAGTCTAGTGGACATAGAGTGTATACTTATCGCGACTTGGTTTTGGCTCACGAAATTATTTTGTTAAAGGAAACGGGGTTAAGCTTGGAGGAGATCATTGACCAAATTAAGCAAAATCCAAATGAACCGCTGAAAGAGTCGTTACTGAGACAAGAGCAACTGTTATTAACGCAGGTCAAGAGAATCAAAGATCGTTTAGCAAGAATTGACCAGATTTTAAGTGATGAAAAAGACTTGGAAGAACGTGCGATAAAAAATATTTTTATAGATAATAATCCGTTGAAGGCTGAACTTTCGAATATTTGGACGTTAGATTTTGAAAATATTCAGGATTTATCTTATTTGAAAGAATTCAATGGCAGTTTAAATTTTGATGTTCACTTTCGCAAACTTGCCAAGCTTCAGCAATTATCCGCTTGTGATAATCATGTTCAACAGGAATTAGCAAAATTTGTTACTATGTTAACAGAAAACTATGGGGCTTCTTTTCAGAAAGAAGGCTTAGAAAAGTTTGTGCTTTTTTATCGAGATTCCCCACAGTCCCAAGAGTATTTTAAGCAATATGGAAAAGATTTTTCGCTATTTTTATCTAAAGCATTAACGGCATATATTAAGAATCGAACTGATTAATGATTTTAATTTGAATAAATTACTGGTAATAAGCACAAAAAATATTTTATTGACATAGGAGTCATAGCGACCTTACACTAGAATTATAGTGATTTCATTACATTTTTAATGATATTTATTGGATATGAGAGCAGTTTATCCTGCTGTTTATAAATAGAATAAAAATTGGAGGTACTTTATATGTCGTATGAAGCAACGGAAATACAGCTTAAATCTTTTCAGAAGCAGCATAAGTATTTAAAAACAAAATTGGATTTAGGTAAAGAGTTACTCTGGTTAACCCAAGATGAATGTAAAAAGGTGGGACCAAATATTGAGGAAACGCTGGAATTAGTGAAACAAGCACTGATTGCTCACGGAAAAAAAGCTTACGAAATGCCTGCTAAAATTGGTATTCATCCTTATCCTGATGTGTTCTATCATGCCATGCCAGCTTATGTTCCAGACAATTTAGCTTGTGGTGTAAAATGGATCGAATGCTATCCTCGCAATCCTAAAGAATTCAACTTGCCGCAAACAACTGGTCTGTTAATCTTGAATGACATCACAACTGGTGTGCCGATTACAGTGATGGATTCAGCGTGGCTGACGGCAATGCGTACACCAGCTGTAACAGCCTTGGCTGCCAAAGCGCTGCATCCGGATGCGACGACTTTTGGTATGTTTGGCTGTGGAATTCAGGGAGTAGCCCATGTAAGATACATTGTAAAAACGTTAAAAAAATTAGAAAAGATTTACATCTATGATATTCATAGCGAAACAATGGATCAATTGATTGAGGAAGTCAAAGGTGAAATTACGATTCCGATTATTAAAGTGAATAGCCCAGAAGAGCTGGTTAAGCAATCGGAAGTGGTGAGTTCAGCAACGGTTATTTTAAAGGATACCTTAAAGGTAGTGAAAAAGGATTGGGTTGGCAAAGGTCAGACGATTCTCCCCTGTGATTTGAACACGTTTTGGGATCCAGAAATCTGCTATATGGCGGACAAGTATATCCTGGACAGTAAGGAAGAACACGAATTGTTTGCAGACATGGGTTACTTCCCAGATGGGCTGGCACCAGTTACTTGCGAGACAGGTGAAATTTTGGCCGGTGTGCATCCAGGACGTACTAGTAAAAACGAATTGATTGTTTGCAGCAACGTAGGAATTTCTGTCAGCGATGTGGTTATGGGACAAGCGATCTTCTCGAAGGCTCTACAAGAAGGAATTGGGCGGAAGCTGCCGTTGTAGTAATGGTAAAGAATACTTGTCGATGTAGTTAAGCTTGCTTAATTTGATTAGGAACCGAAAGCTATCTGAAAAGAAATTGCTATAAAAAATAGACCCCTAATCGTTAGAGTCAACTCTAACGATTAGGGGTCTTATATCTTCTACAATGTTGTATCTTTTTCAATCAACTTAGCTGCAACGACATTTTCATGTGGAATATATGTCTCCAAGGAATTAATCGCTATCTCTGCCATCAATGGAATATTTTGATCAATCGAGGTGATCGGATAGATAGCATAATCGGAGACTGGTGAATTGTCGTAGCCGATAATTTCTAGATTTTCCGGTAGATTTACCCCTTTGCGGATACAATCCCTTTGAAGCATATTTGCAATATCATCGTTGGAACAAAAAACACCGATTTTTTTATTTGGATATTTTTCAAGAAGTTCGTCTAAAATAATTGACATGGTTGTAGAGGCGACCTCAGAATAGGGATCGGTGAGTTCTTCACGAATGATTGTTTCATGAGGTTTATCCCTTACAGAAAATTCAAATCCAACAATCCGCTTGAAAGAAGGCCATTCTTCGTAATAGCCGTTATTAATGTGAACGAGCACTTCACAGCCATCAGCCATCAGTTTTTCACCAGCCAGCTTACCCCCAGTATAATTATCGTTGTTAATTTGGCAAAAGTCTCCGCCGGCACGTTCAATCGAGATAATAGGAACATCCAGCTTTTCAATCTCGTCGGAGTCCAAAATGTGACTAAGTAAAATAATCCCTTTCACCCGATAAGATTTTAAAAGATCAATCATAGCTAACTCTTCCTCTTTTGTATCTCTTGAGGTATAAACGATGAAACTGTAATCCTTCTCCTCACCATAACGAATTAACTGATTCAATAATTCTGTATAAAAACTAAGATGCAGTTGTGGAAAGATAACACCTACCAGATTTGATTTTCCCGTAACTAGTATTCTGGCAACATTATCCTGACTATAATTTAAATCTTGTATAACGGTTTGAATTTTGTCTTTTGTTTTTTGTGACAGCAAGTCAGGTTTATTGAAGTATCTTGATACTGTGGCTAAGGACACTCCGCTTTTTTCAGCAATTGCCTTAATTCCGATTTTGTCCATATCTAAAGCCTCTCTTTGCTTGATAAAATTCCATTATTTGTGCTACCTGTCATGTAGGTAATCATTATTAATCAACCATCTAATCGTTGTACGCCTATCATACAATGGAGAATGCACTTTTTCAAGCAATTAGTGAAATTTTTTTCATAAATTGCTTCGTAATATTTTCATATAGTTCTTCTATTTTGCAAAAGAACAACAAGGATACCTTTACGTCAGCAATACTGTTCAGGTAATTAAACTAATACATCTATCAAATAATTCAAAATTAAATTAGCAGATATCAAATGACGCAAAAGAAAATATTTTTGAAAACGTTTGACATTAATAATTTCATCAATTATACTTACGGCATAGGAAGTTGGTAAGAGCTTACATGGAGTGAAAGGGGATTTGCTTGAATAGCTAATTGAAAGACAGAAGTTTTTGCTAAGTGGATAGAGGGGACACCACCAGCATACGTTTAATTGCCTTCTAATAATGAAACCGATTTATATCTGCTTAAGGTGGTAGAATCAAGAACGTTTGCTCAAGAGTATTGATTTAGTCATCAGTTTATTTTTTGGGAATTTGAAGAAGAAAGGTAGTGTAAGAAAATGAAAAAAATAAGTAAGAAACGATTAGGTGTAGTTGCGTTAGCTGCGGGAGTTCTAATGAGTACTGCAATACTTTCGGGCTGTGGAAATGGCTCAGGTAGTAAGCAAGCGGAAAAAGACAAGACTATTACAGTTCTTGTAGAGAGCGGAAGTCCTGCTGAGAAAATTGCCAATAGCACCGCTGAAGAGTTTAAGAAAGAAACAGGATATGAAGTGGTCGTTGATTCTGTTCCTTATTCTGGAATGTACGATAAGGTTTCGACAGAAGTGAAATCGAAATCAGCCGCTCATGATGTAGTTTCGTTGGATGTCCTATGGTTATCGGCTTTTGAAAACGCATTGACTCCTTTAAATGAAGTTGTTGATAAAGATATTACTTCGGATTTTCTACCGACTCTAAAAGAGGGCGGGACACTAAATGATAATCTGTTAGGCCTTCCAATGTGGATCAATAGCAAGGTTCTTATTTACAGAAAAGATCTTTTTGATGATGAAACGAACAAAATGGAATTCAACAAGAAATTTGGTCATGATTTAAAGGTTCCTACTACATGGGATGAGTACAGAGAATGTGCAGAATTCTTCACGAAGGATGATGTCTATGGAACAGCTGTCTTCGGTATGGCATCAGGAGATACCGTATGTAGTTTCCTTGATCATGCATCGCAAGCAGGAGCAGAACATTTAGTTTTAGGAAAAGACAATGAAGTTTTAGTTGATCAGAAACCATATGTGGATGCTTTACAATACTTATGTGACCTTTATAAAGATGGTTATGTGCCAGAAGAAACCTTGTCTATAGCATCTACAGAGGCTCAGGAAATGTTTAACAATGGAAAATTAGCGATGCAATTGAATTGGAGTCATCAGTATCCTGCTGCTTATGAGTTAAATAAAGATAATGTGGGTGTTGCTCCGATGATTGGTGGTTCGGCCGGTGTAGCGGCTACTACAGGACCCTGGTATCAATGTGTGATGAAGAATTCAGAAAACCAAGACGCTGCAATTGAGTATTTGAAATTTATGTATAACAACAACGAGAAATATATGACTGAAGGATCACTGAAGATTGCCGGAAGAACGTCTGTCTATGAAAAATATGAATCACAACCAGGTGATGAACACCTTGGAGCAGTATTAGAAACACTTGATAATCCGTATTCTCAAAATAGACCTGCTACTCCTTATTGGACAGAGATCGAAGAGGTTCTGGCTAAAGCAGTTCAATCTGCCTTGTCAGAAAAGGCAACTCCTAAAGAGGCTCTTAAAGAGGCGAAAGCCGAGATCGAGGCCATTATAGAGTAAGTCAATCATAAGGAGGAGCTATCATGCAGTTGATATCCAAAAAAACAGTCCTCGCCTTCTTTTTACCTGGCGCCTTATTTATGGGGATTTTTATGATTTACCCGATTTTCAAAATGGCTTTTGATAGTTTGTACAGTTTTGACCCCAACGGTATGAAAGAGTTCGTTGGCTTTGATAATTATGTGAAGGCTTTTGGTAATGAAAGTTTTTTGCAGCCATTAAAAAATACACTGATCTATATTTTTATTGCGGTTGTTGTAGAGTTGATCTTAGGCACGATTTTAGCCTTAGTTTTTGAAGAAAATTTCAAAGGAAACAAAGTCATTCGTTCGCTTATTTTGACACCTTTGATGATTGCCCCTCTAGTAGCAGGATTGATCTGGAAACTAATGCTTAGTGCACAGTTTGGTATCATCAACCAACTACTGGTAAACATTGGCATTTTGGAAAACTCCAATCAAATCCTCTGGCTCGCGGATGAAAAATGGTCACTGCTTGCTTGTTGTTTTGCTGATATTTGGTTAACAACGCCCTTTATGATGCTTATGATTTTAGCTGGGTTACAAGGACTTGATGGGAGTATGATTGAAGCAGCTACCATTGATGGGGCAAACTGGTGGCAAAAAATTATTAAAGTCAAATTACCTAATATTAAACCAGTCTTGCTAACAGCGTTATCCATTCGAATTATTGATGCCGCTAGAACCTTCGATATTGTTTGGGCGAACCGAACAATTCATCTGAGCTTATCAGTGTAGTTATATACAAAACCTTGACTAGATACAATAAAGTTGGGTATGCAAGTGCGATGGCTTTAATTCTTGTCGTAGTCCTTGTTGTATTCACCTTGGTATTCATGCAGGGGTTATGGAATCCGAAAAAGAAACAATCAGTATAGGGGGAATCGCTGATGGTGAAAAAAAGAAGTGCTCATGTCAAATTAATAATAATTTTGGCGATAGTCTGCGCGGTGATTTGGCTATTTCCTTATCTTTATTTAGTTAGTTCAGCCTTTAAACCAGGAGCTGAAGTTGTCTCTATTCCAGCCAAGTTTTTTCCAACTGCGTTTTCAGTTGAAAACTTCACTGGCTTGTTTCAACGGATGCCTGCATTCCACTACATTTTTAATAGTTTTTTGGTGGCAATCTGCAGTACGTTAATCGCTGTGATTTTAGGATCTTTGTCTTCATATGCAATTCAACGTTCGGGCGCTAAGATTGCTACCTTCTTAATTGTTGTTGTACTGTGTCTGAAGATGATTCCAACCTCCAGTATTGCTGTCCCTATATACGAATTAATTACGAATCTAGGATTGTATGATACAAGGTTTGCCTTAATTATCGTATATGCAGCAATCAACATGCCTTTTGTCATGTGGGTTATGCTTGGATTTTACGAAGGAATTCCAACCAGCATTGATGAAGCAGCTTGTATGGATGGAGCATCGAGTTTACAGACCTTCATTCGGATTATTTTGCCTATTTGTACACCAGGGTTAGCCACAGCATTTGTATTTACTTTGTTTTTATCGTGGAATGAGTTTCTGTTGTCTCTGCTTTTGACCAGCACAGAAGCAAAAACCTTTACTGTAGGCTTATCTGAATTTCTATCCGCCTACAGTATGGATTTGGGACCAATGTGTGCAGGTGCTTTGATTTTCAGCTTGCCTGTAATGGTTCTATCGATTGTGGCTCAACGATTCATCGTTCAAGGGATTACTGCGGGCTCAGTCAAAAGCTAACGGGTAGGTAAAAGAGACAAAAAAGTGGTTAGGATAGAAAAACCGCTTATCAGGAGGAATTATAGTGAGTAAAAATTATTATGATGTTACCCAATGGCACATAGGCGACCCTTATCGAGATATAGGAGAGGTAATTAACAGTATTATTTCAGATGTCAAAGTCAATCAAAGAGAACTGGATGTAGAAGATGGTGGGAAGCCTGGTGCAGTGATCTATATTCCTCCAGGTGATTATCATTTAAAAACCCAAGTTCTTATTGACCTTAGTTTTTTGAAGATTGCGGGTTCAGGTCATGGTTTTACCTCTTCGAGTATCCGTTACAACGTTCCAAAAAGTAAATGGTCAGAGCTTCATGAGCTCTGGCCTGGCGGAAGTCGAATTATAGTTGATTTACCTGATAATTCGGAGGAAGCCTCTGCGGCGGCATTTTATGTGTGTCGCAGTGGTGATCCACGGATCAGTTCGGTTGAATTTTCTAATTTTTGTATAGATGGACTGCATTTTGTTGACGACGGTTCTAACGAAAGGAATCCGGAGAATACTTATAGTAACGGAAAAACCGGAATCTATGTCGCTAGTGCCAATGATTCCTTTAGCATCTCAGGAATGGGATTTGTATATTTGGAGCATGGCTTAACTATTTACCATGCAGATGCGCTTGCCATCCATAACAATTTTATCGCCGAATGTGGCAATTGCATCGAATTACGTGGATGGGGCCAAGCCTCGAAAATTACCGATAACTTAATTGGTGCCGGCTTCAAGGGATATTCGATTTATGCGCAGAACTTTGGTGGTTTGCTTGTTACCGCAAACAACATTTTCCCCAGAGGAGCCAGCAGCGTTCATTTTAATGGCGTAACCCGCTCACTGGTTACTAACAATAGACTCCATGCATTTTATCCCGGTATGGTTGTATTGGATAAAAACAGCTCAGAAAACTCAGTTTCATCAAATCATTTTTTACACGATCATGAACCCTGGGCGCCTTTACAAGGAAGAGATAATGGATTAAAAGATACTTACGGACTTTTAGCCATAAATGGTAGCAGAAATACAATAATCGGCAATCATTTTTCTGAGATTATTGATCAGAAACAAATTTCTCCAGCGGGAGCTATTCCGATCATTATTCGGGTGTTAGCTGGTCATGAGAATTATATTTCTAATAATCATATTGTTGCCGTAAAGGCGGAAGCAACTTCAAGTGATTCTTGCTTTTCTGCACAAGTAGAGGCGCTGTTGACTATTAATAAAGCAGATGGGCTCAAAGTGAAAACAGTAGTTATTGAAAAGCGCTCTTTCGGAAATACAGTCCTTGATTCAGGTTCGGAAACGCAAGTGGAAATGGATAAGGAAGTAAATGCGTTTCGAGCAACTCCCGTGCCAGCCAAATATTACATGACGAAATGATTCAGCAACAGAGGTGGAAGAAGTTTAAAGTCAGTTGTGTTTAACATCTAAAAGTGAGAGGAAAAAACTATGGGAACACTTTCAATGCAACATATTTATAAGAAGTATCCAAATGCGGATAATTATACTGTGACAGACTTTAATTTAGAAATTGAAGAAAAAGAGTTTATTGTTTTTGTAGGGCCTTCAGGCTGCGGGAAATCAACGACTTTGCGAATGGTTGCTGGATTGGAAGACATTACTGAAGGAGAATTGAAGATTGGTGAGAAAGTCATCAATAACGTGGCTCCAAAAGATAGAGATATTGCAATGGTTTTTCAAAATTATGCTTTGTATCCCCATATGACAGTGTTTGATAATATGGCTTTTGGCTTAAAACTGAGGAAATATCCGACCGATGAAATCAAAAAGAAAGTTAACGAAGCGGCAGACATCTTAGGGTTAACAGAATATTTAAAAAGAAAACCCGCTGCCCTATCTGGTGGACAGCGTCAACGGGTTGCACTAGGCCGTGCGATCGTTCGAGATGCACAAGTGTTTCTAATGGATGAACCTTTGTCGAATCTAGATGCAAAATTGCGGGTGTCCATGCGTGCTGAAATAGCCAAATTGCATCAACGATTAGGTACAACAACCATCTATGTAACACACGATCAAACGGAAGCTATGACAATGGCGGATCGGATCGTTATCATGAAGGATGGTTTGATTCAACAGATCGGCAGTCCGAAAGAAGTCTATGATTTACCTAAAAATATTTTTGTAGCAAGTTTTATTGGTTCACCCGCAATGAACTTCTTTAAGGTTTTATTGAAGGATGGCTATATCACTAACGGCCAAAATTTTAGATTAAGGGTACCTGAAGGTGAAAACAAGGTTTTGGTAGGTAAAGGCTATGAAGGACAAGAATTAATTTTTGGAATTCGACCAGAAGACATTCGAAGTGAGCAGATCGTATTGGATTCATCGATTGAATCGACAATTAATGCAACAATTGTTGTATCGGAACTGTTAGGAGCAGAAACACTACTTTATAGTAAAATTGGCGAAACAGAGTTCGTTTCCAAGATGAATGCTCGAGATTTCCATCGTCCAGGTGAAACGGTTCGATTAGCAGTAGATAGTACTAAAGGGCATTTCTTCGATCCGAAAACGGAAGTCCGGATTCCGTGTAATCGTTAAAATTTGTTGCAGACTATTTTTGAAAGGCAGGTGGCCCAATTGTCCATCGAATTAATGAAAGAGAATATTGCACGAGCCCAAGTCGAAATTGATAAAAAGAAAGCAGCGGTAAGTGAAGGAACGATGCGCCAAAAATACCATTTTATGGCCGAGGAAGGTTGGTTAAATGATCCCAATGGTCTTATTTTCTTCAAGGGAAAGTACCATTTTTTCTATCAATTCAATCCTTATGATTCTTACTGGGGCTCTATGCACTGGGGACATGCTATTAGCGATGATATGCTTCATTGGGAATACTTACCAGTTGCATTAGCACCCAGCGAATCTTACGATAACCATCCAAAGGGTGGATGTTTTTCAGGTAGTGCTATTGAACATGAGGGAAGATTATACCTTCTTTATACTGCTTCCACTAATTACGGAGAAGGCTTTGTTCAAAATCAATGTATGGCTTACAGTGATGATGGAATCAATTTTTATAAAAGTGAAAAAAACCCAGTAATTTCTGCACCGCCGACTGGTTATGATAGTGGTAATTTTCGAGATCCAAAGGTTTGGAAACATGCAGACTATTTTTATTTAGTATGTAGTGCAAAGAAAGATGATCTCGGCCAGGCTCTGATTTATCGCTCTAAAAACTTGGAAGATTGGGAATTCTTCAATGTTCTTGCAGAAAGTCGTGGGGAATTTGGTTATATGTGGGAATGCCCAGATTTTTTTCCGCTGAAAAACGCAACTGGAGAAAAGTATGTATTGACGTTTTCGCCGATGGGGGTAAAAGATCGAGGAAATATCTACTTAGTAGGGGAAATGAATTACGATACTGGAAAGTTTAATTATGCGACTGTTGGCAGCCTTGATTGGGGTTTTGATTATTATGCAGCGCAATCATTTGTTGATCATAAAGGCCGGCGAATCCTTGTTGCCTGGGCGAATGGCTGGGATTGGATGCCATGGTGGAAAGATTGGGGTCCAACCTTTAAAGAAGACTGGTGTGGCGCCTTCAATCTTCCACGAGAAGTAATTCTTGATGAGGACAATCGCTTGAAGTTTGTCCCTATCCACGAGCTGCAGTCGATCCGTAAATCACCAAAAAATATTCAAGAAACAGCGGTTACAGGAAAAAACGGTTTGCTTATTCCGACAGAAAATGGAAATTGCTTTGAGCTCAAGCTGACTATTGATCTTGCCAGCAGCACAACAGATTACTTTGAGCTTAAATTAAGAAGTAATGAAGTTCTTTCTACAATCGTAACAGTTGATTTAAGAAAACAGCTTTTGTCAGTTAGCCGCGACAATTCCGATAACTGGAGTCAAGGTACGACCAAAAGCAATTTATTGTTAGAGGATAAGGATACGTTGATGATTCATTTGTTCGTTGATCAATCCTCAGTTGAAATTTTCACCGATGAGTATAAAACCTGTCATAGTTTAAATGTTTTTGCTGGAAATAATCAAAACAAGAACTATGTATCAGTAGCTGAGGGGACACTGGTGATTAGTGAGCTTAACACGTGGGAGTTAGAGCGAACAATATAGCCAAATGCTGGGAGTGAACGAGCTTCATATAGAAGCTAAACTATGGAGGACTAAGATGAAAACGATCGATGTAACTGCCTTAGGTGAAATTCTAATTGATTTTACACAAAATGGTACAAGTGAACAAGGAAATCCAATTTTAGAAATGAATCCAGGAGGCGCCCCGTGCAATGTACTGGCGATGTTAAGAAAATTTGATCGTAAAACCGCATTTATTGGAAAAGTTGGAGATGACAATTTTGGCTGGTTCTTGAAGCAGAAGGCAGAGAACTTAGGTATTGACATGAGTCATCTATACTTTGATAAGCATGTGCATACAACACTAGCGTTTGTGCATACTGGAGAAAATGGCGAACGGGATTTTACTTTTTGTCGTAATCCGGGAGCGGATATGCAGTTGACTGAAAATGAAATCAACGAAGAAGTAATCAAACAGTCCAAGATTTTTCATTTTGGAACACTTTCGATGACTCATGAAGGCGTACGTCGAGCAACAAAAAAATCGTTGGAGATAGCGAAACGCAATGATTGTTTGATTTCCTTTGATCCCAATATCCGGGAACCTTTATGGGGAAGCTTGGAAGAAGCTAGAGAACAAGTGGAATTGGGAATGAGCTATTGTGATATTCTCAAGATATCTGACAATGAGATCCAATGGTTTACAGGTGAAGCAGATTATTCTGAAGGAGTAAAGAAAATCAGAAAATGCTACCCTATTAAATTAATTCTTGTTTCTATGGGAAGCCTAGGTAGTAGAGCTTATTACGAGGGAGAGATGGTAGAGGTTGCTGCTTTTGCTAATGAAAATACAATCGAAACAACCGGTGCGGGAGACACCTTTTGTGGATGCATACTCAATGCCATTCTTGATTGGAGTTTAGAAGAATTGACGTGGGATAAATTGAAAGAGATGTTAACGATAGCCAATGGTGCAGCTTCTTTGATTACCTCAAAGAAAGGTGCTCTCTGTTCAATGCCTGAAATTGTTGAAGTGAGGAAATTTATTTCAAAACGTCACATGTTCTAGTGTTATTAGAAGTTTCAGTAGCTAAAAAACGCGTAGTATTTACGCGTTTTTTTGTCATACACAGTAGGATAAGGCGAGACCTAAGAATACCCGCTTGACTATTAGTTTTAACTATTACATGATGTGCTAAAAAATTATAAGCAATCACTAAAATGAAACGGGCATCCTTGTTTTGATAGAAAGTTATTGATGTAGGTTAAAAAAATTTCATTTTGATTTTTAGAATTTATTACTTCTTGGCTAGAAATACTGGATCTTAAATTGTTAGGTTCTATCTCTTACGGCGTTGGAATAGTGAAACTAATAGAATCTCATACGATCATATTTTTGAACAACTTGTTTAATGTCTGTGCACAATGTATTCAAGGTTGGATTTCTTTCCTATAAAAATAAATTGAACTTCGCGGTTAATTATTGCAGATCAGGATGAGTGTGTCGAAAAGTTTGTTAGTCAGAGTTTTTAGCGACAGACAGTTATTTAAGGGAACAGCTAGCAAATGATTCGTTTAAAATTAAGATATATTTTAAGAATCAATCATAAATTCAAGGTAACTAATGATCAAAGCTTGAGCTGTTTTCAAATGGTAAGGAGGAGAGAAAGCCAGAGCCTGAACTCGTTTAGTTTCCTATATAAGTTTTTTGTTACGGTTAATGTTGGTCTTAAACTTCAATAACTTATTGTCAATCCATGTTTTTCTCCTCTAAGTGCCTTTAATTCCCCCTTAATGAACGCTTGCAAACAGCATTAAATAAGTCAGTAAAAATATACCAATTAGAAGAACGGTACCTGCAAATTCAAAAAGTGCAGATTTTTTTTACTCCCTTAGTTTAATTTTCTCTCATTCTATTTAATTAAGTTTACTAAAACCCTAGTGATGCAATAGATTATAAATCTTAAGGATACTTCACAACTTTTTTCCAAGACCAAAAGCTTATTTTTTCTATAGAATCGATCAAACGCCACCATTTTTTCTAGCTGGTTTGAAAAATACTGAACAAATTATTAAAAGACTAAAAAAGAACAATCCTAGTTATGGAAAGCGCTATCAAAATATGTTATGATAAGAATCAATCTAAAGTAGAACGAAAGGGGGGCCTGTAATGACAATCGTAAATCAGTATATTGAAGAATGCTTGGATGATGACTTGGAATGCTTTACCAACTATTCGATTTTCTGCTGTGGCAAAAAAATAGAAACTGATGAGAACGTTCGCATTTATTATACAGACTGGCTCTCCAGTAACATTGTTTATGAACTTGTGCTGGACCATAATGAACGTACTAAACAAAAAAATATCTATTTTTATCTTAACGAACGTAAGCAATGGATTGCTTACGGCAACAACGAAGTTCGAGTAGTACAACCCTTACGTCAATAAAAGCAGCCGACAAAGCATCTTTCTTTGTCGGCTATTTTGCGTCTGGATATACACCAAGCATCAATCAGGTCCTTTAGCGTCTGCTCCTAAGTCAGCGTTACAACGACTTATACCTTTTGCTATGGCTATGATGCTGAAACACATTTGAAGGATGTGGATATTTTACTAAAGCATGTAATATTCGCGGATTCACTAAACCATAAAGCTATATTTGGATTACGTTACAGTATTAATCTACCAGATGCTAAAGTGACTATTTACTAGTAGTTGAATCTAGATAAAGAGGAAGTGAGTTTTACTGCTTTGTTCAAAATACTTCGTTAAATGAGACTTGACGGCAGTGGATTTAGTATTAAGGCTTAGAAAACACGATTTCAGCATATATATAATAGTAGAAACACGATTCCAATCTAACTTCAGCAAACAATGAGGTCGACAGATATTTTGTCGATTCAGGTATGTTGCAAGTTTTTACAATTTGAGACAACCATCTCTTAATGGGTCCTATACAGAGGTCCTTTATCACCTGCTGCTTACTTATTTTTCTTAGCGAATAGTTAGCTACAACTTTTTCAAAAATTACGATGGTCCATCAACCGAACCTAATGAATAAGCACTATTAGTAATACTAAATCTTACTTAATCTAGGAAGCTGCGATGAAAATGAGATAGTCTTGGCCAGTCCATTAGAAGTAGATTAGCTAGCCTATTCTACTTCTAGTGGCAGGATGGATCACTAAAATAGAAAACACAATTTTTGAACACTTCTTGGTTGAATTTTGGTAGTGCTATATATATAATATTCTTGTGCCAAACAATGGAAACGCATTCTATCCTTTGGTAATACAAAAAAAGAGGGATCGAGATCAGTCGACCACCATCACAAACTATCCTATGTTGACCGCATATGAACAGGACGTTGCCTCGGCAATTGATTTAGGCTGATCGATTCTCATAAAGAGAACATGGATTTTCACTGACCTGTTGATGGGAGGTGGGAGCCATGTTTTTTACTTTCTACCCTTGTGATACACTAAAGAGTAGAGTAAAATTTTGCTAGGAATTATTTTCAATTATAAAAGGAGGGGAAACAACCCATGAAAAAATTGAGTATTATCTTATTATTAGGACTATCCTTAACATTGATCACAGGTTGCTCGCCGACTGGAAATACTTTGACCAGCTCTAATCAATCAACGACTGCTTCTAAGGAGGAAAAGATCACAATTAGTGTCAAGATTACTGATAACACTAAAGAGGTTTCTAATAAAAATGTAAAAATAACTGAAGGTACTAGTCTGATGGATTTAATGAAAAAGGAACATAAGCTGGAAGAGAAGAATGGTATGATCACAGCAATTGATGGCCTCAAGCAAGATGAACAGGCGGGTTATTACTGGACTTATACAATCAATGGTGAATGGGCAACAAAAGGAGCACAGGAAACCTTCGTAAAAAATGGTGATCAGGTTGAGTTTGATTATGGCAAAGTCGAGTAACAAATTTACCATTCGCGATATTTGTTTTATAGCGTTGATTACTGCGGCCTGTGTAGTTGGGCGTACAGCCTTTCAATTTATTCCTAATGTTCAGCCGATTACTGCCATTTTTATTTTAGTCAGCTTCAACAAAGGGTTTTTGCGTAGCTTTTTAATTGTATTACTGACAATTTTCACGACCAATATTTATATGGGAATGGGCCCTTGGACGCTGACACAAGTTTTTTCTTATACCGTAATTATTATTGTGAGCTGCGGGTTCTCTCAAATGCCTTGGTTTGCTCAGCACCAATTACCCCAGCTGATTTTTGCACTTTTTACTGGATATCTGTTCGGTTTCCTAACAGCTTGCGGCGATACAATCATTTATGGAATCCGTGCTTTTTGGCCGTACTATGTGCAGGGAATCTATTTTGATACTCTACATGGTGTAGGTAATCTGCTGTTTTATGCTTTGTTGCGGCCATTCATTCCGAGGCTGCTTTTGAGGTTTTGGCCAAATCAATACTAAAGGGAAGCTGTGATGTAACTGTCGCGGCTTTTCTTTATGTTGTTAAGCAGCTTTCTTTGTATAAAACCTCTAGTTATCAATCATACAAAAATGGCTTCCAATTATCGCCGTTCTTTTGTCTAAGAGAAAGAATAGTTGCGTCTCTTTTCTTAATAAAAGCAAAAAAATGATACGACCGTTCGTTTTTAACGATAAACGCAACTGCGCAAAAGTCCCATAAATCTCAAAACAGTCTTGTCTTCGAAAATATTGCCTCCTCATTAATGGTCTCAAGCAGACTAACTAAGATACCATCATCCGTCAGTGATTGTGAGTTCATGTATGTAACAGTCCATCAATTTTATAAATTAAATAGGTTGTAAGCAGTTAGAAAATCGTAATGAATGAAATCGAAAAGAGCACGAAAATGATGAAAATATTCATATGATTTTAGAGAAAGATCATCCCTTAAATAAAGGGAATCTGGGACACGTTTTCTGCTTTTAACCGGGAAAAGACATTTCTTCAAGAAACAGAATTTTGCAAAGTTCAATCATTGAAAAAAATTTTGAATATAGGCTAAAGGGTGCTTGTAGTATTTCAGCAATAGTGCTAATTATTTACAGAAATGAAATTATAAACGATTGGAGGCTGATAGGAAATAGTTCCAGTGAAAAACCATATAGCAGTGTAGAGCTTAGATATTGCCTTAAACTAGAAATGTATTTACTAAGATTGCGAATGGATAAATTATAGGCTTTATGAGTATATTTTTCTGGCTGCATTTACAAGCGTCGAACTGACAATCCAATTCATAAAGAGGATTTTGTCGATTGTTTGATGGTAAGCGAAAATAAAAAAACTGAGCAGCGTGTTCAAAAAAACTGCTCGGCTTTTCGTTGTGTAACCTTTAAGGAAAACGGAGCTTCATATGTACCGTTCCTAATTTAACCATTTCACCCAGCAAAACATTCAGTTCAGTATAGTAGTAGTTTGCCATTTTTTGATTTACGGTAGACAAATCAGAAGATCGGAACCCCCGGGTATTAACTTTTTCCTCAATGTCATGATGAACACTCTGACAGAAAATCATAATTCGTTTTTCAAAATTCTGTTCCATTTCACTGTACAAAGAAAAATTAGAATCCCCAATTAGAGCAGCAAGTTTAGTTAGCCAATAAATACTAGTTGGATCAAATTCGCTTGGTGTTGAAAAATAGTTTTGGGGCGTGTTATCGACATTAGCATAAAAGGGAACCAAACTATTAAAGGTGTTCGGTCCATAAGCTAACCAGTGAATACCAGCAATTTCGTCCGGAACATCTGGACGAATTTGTAAAACATGAGTTTCCTCATTGCGATTTAAACCAATCGAACGATATTTTTTCTTTTCGATTTCTGTTCCCTCTCCATACGGATCGAAAGGAGTATTTTGATAATGAGAGCTAAGAGCCCATTTAATATCTTCAATACTTAGTTTTCTCTCTGGGGAGCAGAAGAAAGGCAAATTTTGGTCTTCCGGCGATTTATTTTCTATTGTTTTAGGGCTAAATGCTTTCTGTATATACCAAGTTCTGGGGTTGTTGTAATGAGCATCTTTATCGGTAGAACTACCAAATATATGGCGCAAATTAATTCCTTCAAAATCTGGATTCAGCTGATACTTCTCAATCAAGTCCGGTAAATCAGCTGAGTATAAACTATTTGAATCATCAAAATCATAGACATCAATATTCATTCGATTAGGTGCTATTGCGTAGGCATCATCTGGAATGCGAATCGCTGCCCAATGATGACCGCCTATTGTTTCGACGTACCAGATTTCATCCTTATCTGAAAAGCTAATGCCATTTGATTCATAAGTTCCATACTTCTCAAGTAGTTCGCCTAAACGCAATACTCCTTCACGAGCTGAAGTAATGTAAGGCAGGATAGTTGTCACAAAGTCAGCTTCTCCCAACCCTTTTTCGTAAAATGGATCAATACTTAATACCCTGCTGTTCGTAGTCACGGTTTCGCAGGCAGTCATGGCAACATTGGCGCTGTTAATCCCAGCACCACCCCAAACGCCATATGAACTATCTGCGTCTGGCGTCGAAGTATATCTTAAGGGCTGTTCTGGTAGGATAATTTCAACTCCTGAAGCTGCCGATTTAAACTGTTTTGGTTGTTGATCGGGTGTAACAACGACAAAACGCTGTGGGTTAGGCTGACTGCCACAATCCTCAATTCGCGCAATCAACGTAGATCCGTCTATTGAAGCCTTTTTACCAACCAATAATGTGGTGCATGATCCCGATTTTTTCATCTGATCGACTCCCTTGTAAATAGATATTAGAGAGTATAACGTTCAGAAAATAGAAAAGCAAATGCCGCCCGCTATATCTAGTAAAAAACTGATGAGCAAAGCAGCGATTTTTCACTGGTATACATTTTTTAAGCTGGTTAAGCAAAGAGGTCGTAGTTGCAAGTGAATCTGGGTAATTTCGTATAGTGGCGTTCTATCTAGAAAGATAAGGAGGAAGTATCGTTAAATCATTGATTGTACATAATCAGTATGTATGAATTAGGTATTAAGAGAAATTGGCTGCTGAAACTTCAGATTTACAATTCGTAGGGTTCGATTATTCAGTCAGTGAAATAATAAACTCAAACCCTTTTCTAAATGATCCAGATAATGAATCGGTTACTGCTATTGCATAATTTGTTCAAGCAAATTCTGTTTGGATTTTTTGAGGAAAGTGGATCATTTCTATAGGTAAAAAATTTTCTGAAATAGAGATCTTCTCCATTTTTTCAATAGATATGCGACTAAAAAGGTCAGCAGTTATCAAAAGCAGCATTGAACTATGACAATTTGTTTAGGAAAAGAAATGATCGACTGTTTTTGATAAAAAAGGGATTTTCAAATGGAGAAAGAGACCGCTCAACCTAAGTTTTTTGATTTTAAATAGACAACGTGTTGTTTTGGTAGTATGATTACCTTAGCTCTTGATCAGGAACGGCATTTTTTTTGAATAGATAGGAGGGATTTCTTGCAAGAAAACTTGAAAATTAAAAACACGAAAAAAAAG
Source organism: Candidatus Enterococcus ferrettii (assembly GCF_017377655.1). GTDB lineage: Bacteria > Bacillota > Bacilli > Lactobacillales > Enterococcaceae > Enterococcus_A > Enterococcus_A ferrettii. Next base: position 173,550 of record NZ_JAFREL010000016.1, on the reverse strand, counting down.
TTTTAGAAGCGTTAATCACGCTTTCAAAATCTCAAAAGCTTAGCGATATAAAGGTTTCCAAATTATGCCGTAAAGCAGGCATAAATCGTTCGACTTTTTACCTTCATTATGAAGATATGGATGACCTAATCAATGAACTAAAGAGCCTGCATTCTGTCGAATTTATCGAAGAACTTAAGAGCAGGAAGGTTTCATCAAAACGTATTGATTTTGATAGTGGAGATACAATTCTAATAGACTATCAAGATGTATTAAATTCATTTCAAACAGCACAGCAAAATAAAGAAGTTTTGATGATGCTTTTAGGTGAAAACGGAGATCCTGGTTTCTATACTCAATTAAGGCAATCTCTGATTGATTTGTTAAAATACTTCTTTGAGGAATATGCTGAAACATTAAATGCAAAATTTCCTGGCGTTCCTGAAGATTATTTAGAGATTATCCTGTATGGCACGCTGGCTGAAATAGTTCTCCATTGGATAAAAAATGGCATGCAGGAAAGCACCGATTTAGTAGGGAAAATTATTTCTTCAGCCAAAATTGTAGGACCATTAAGTCTTCTGAAGGAAGAGTAAACATAGTTTCTTCAAAGTAAAATTTAACGTGAGAAGTAAAAATAATGTGCATTTTCAAAAAATGAATCACGAACCTAACTATCTATTTGATAAAAGACACGAGAGGGGAATAGACAATGACATCTTTTAAAGACAAAATTGACCAAGTTAAAAATAAGGCTGAGGCCCTAAAAAGTGAAGGAAAAGATTTAGGCGATATGTATAAGGAGGAAGGGAAGGACCTAGGCAGCGAATATGCTGAAAAAGGAAAATCTATAGCAGAAGAATTCAAAAAAATGAGTAAAAAGAATAAAGACAGATTTAAATAAGTTTACAAAAATTGAACCTCTCAAAAAAAGTGCTGGAACAAGCAGCCCCTTTTTCGAGAGGTTTTTTATATTCATTTATTAAATGAAAAATGTAAGTATCAATTTGTTGCTAACAGCAGGATATTTTTCAATCGTGGACAAAACGATTAATTGAAATTGAGTAACTACATCAAACCATTTAAGTAATGAAGTTACGGAACAATTGACCAGTAGGCAAGTAAATGAATTTTTGTAGAAGAAAACAAAGATATTCAATAAAACCTCTCGTTACTAACATTATTTGGTCTAGTTTTAATAGAACAAAAGAAAAGGATTATTCATCAAGGAATTCCCCATCCCCTGACAATAAGATGGCAAATTATCAAAAATCTCTCGCAGTTACTTCAATGCGAGAGATTTTTGAGATATATTTTTCAGAAAAAATCTCAAAACAAATGAAAGCGTTATTAATCGAGGAACCAGATCTTATAAATTGATACATTAACTAATGTTCCTGATGACTATGTTCATTTAGGAGAGAAATTTTTGTAAAGAGCACCATTAATGAAATAATCAATAATATTTGAGGACTCTGCATTTAGTTTAGGATATTAAAGCTGGAAAATGCACTTTATAAAAATAGTGGCGAGTAAATAACATTTTGTTTAGTTAATATAAAAAAAGACCGTTATTTTTTGTTTTTGGCTACAGTGTTAAACTAGCTTGAGAGTATAAGAAATAGCAAATTAACATAAAATGAATTTTTTATATGATTATTCAATGATGGACTAGGGGACTTGTTTATGGGTCTAGTCCAAATTAGGTGCAGTTTTATTTGGGAGGAAATAAGTATGTCTTTTTCAGAAGAAAAGGTCAGAGTATTAAATTCTTCAAGCTATGCTATCTCATTAATCAATGGAAAATGGAAAATTCGAATTATTTGTTTGTTGTCGGATGGGGAAGCGTTGCGATATTCCGAGTTAAAAAAAAGTCTCCCTTATATTTCGGATCGAAGCTTATCAAAGGTGCTAAAAGAAATGTGTGCAGACAATTTACTGGAAAGAAAACAGTTTGAATATATTCCACCAGTCGTTCAATACAAAATCTCCAAGGCCGGGATAAAAATCATTCCAATTTTGTATCAACTAGGAGAATGGACGAATGAGCTTGATGACAAAGCATGGAGACGAGTGGGGGAAGACTCAGTATGTGATCAGCAGTAAATGAGTACGGAATAAGTGTCAGATACATATAGAGTAAATAGTGAAGAATAATCAAGCAAAGTCCATTTTAATTTTGATAAAAGACTTGTAGGAGAACCTTTTTCAGGTGGAAATATATTCCCTCAATTAAACAGATATCACATGAAGCAATAGAGAACTTTCCTTACCAGGCCAAAGTGCTACCACAATATATATCGAAGGATTTGAGTAGAAGAGAATATTTCTGAGAAAAGCAACTTTTCAGATTAGTTGTAAAGACAAAATAGGTAAGTTTTAGTATGGCGTGGAAGATTACTTAAACGTTAAGGATAGAGGGTATAAACGACTACCTAGTTACTTTGATCAGATGGATGGAACCTGCCCATTTCCAAATATTTATGGATTAACTAAGAAATTATGGCTTATTGCAGGTTATTTAAAAAAGAAATGAGGGATTTTTTTGTCAAAAAGTGTGAACCTTACGACAGGTAAAGCTAAACCTGTAAAAGAAAGCAAATCAATTTCTCAAAGGATTGTTTCGACCATCGCAGGTATCAGTTGTATCATACTACTGCCACTTCTGTTGATCAATCTGGTCATCATCGTCAAAGGAAGTCTTTCCCCTAATGAAATTCCAACTGTTTTTGGCTATGCACCTATGGCTGTTATCACAGATTCGATGAACACCGGCGAAGATGAATCAATCAAGGCCGGAGATTTAGTAATTACGAAGAAAACTGACGCGGATAAGCTCAAAGTTGGAGATATCATCATGTTTAAGAATAATCGAAGTGCAATCATCCACAGAATTGCTGACTACGATAGCAAATCCAACACTTTCACTACTAAAGGGGATGCCAATAACACAGAGGATTTAGATCCAGTTCAAAAGGAAAATATTATTGGCAAATATGTAGGACGAGTACCAAAAGCAGGGGAGATTATTCTATTTTCCAAAACCCCGCTAGGTATGTTGATTTGTATTGGGTTACCACTATTACTTTTATTAGGGTATGACTTTGTGGCGAAACATTCCAGGCGACACGAAGATAAAATAGCATAAAAAAGGAGCGTTTAATAATATGGAAAAGAATAAAACAGCAGGTAGAAAAAGGAATAAATCAGTAAAGACTGCGGTGCTGCTATTTGGTGCAGTATTAATCACCACTAGCTTGTTAGGTGGGACTCTAGCAAAATATGTAAGTGAATTGGGAAGTGCCAAAGATGAAGCCCGTGTTGCTAAATGGGGAATTACTGAAGAATCCCAATCATTAAACATGTTCAAGACTGCTTATGATGACATATCAGGTGCAGCAGCCAATACAGTGGAAAGCAAAGATGGTGCAAAAGTAATGGCTCCGGGAACTAAGGGAGACGTAGTGTTAAGTCCAGCCATCTCTGATGCAAAATTGAATAATGTTGAAGTAGCTTTTAAGGTGAATTATGGTTATGGTGATTTTGCCTCTGATTCAGTTTATGGAAAATACTTAGGAAAATGGGCAAGTCAAGCAGATGGTACTGGGTTTGAATGGTGGCCATTACGTTTCAAGGTTTACAGCTTCAATGAAACCAGCAAGGATTACACAGATCTGGTTTACGATGGAATAAGCACTAGTGACTCAGGGGGAACACAAATTAACCCTGATGATGGTGGAATCCAAATCGACAAGTTAAATGCTGCAATTAAAGCAGCTGGATCTTCCGATACGATTTATCCCAATGACTCGCTGGTAGTCAAAAAAGAAAAACTTGCAAAAATGGGTGTCAAAATTGAATGGCAATGGCCGTTTGAACGTCCTGAAACAGGAAGTGTAACAGCAGTAGACGGCTGGGATACAGTTGTTGGGAACCGAGCAGCTAGTTTGAATACCGGAGATACTGACATGCCAAGATTTGTAATGAGCATGAAGTACAATGCTGTTCAAGTGGATTAAGTACTATGAGAAGAGTTATTTACAGCTTCTCAAAAGATTGTCTTTTTCAGGCAATCTTTTGAGAATTTGTAAATAGGAAAGAGGAAACTATGAAAGACAAAAGGAGTGGGGTAAGAAGACTAGCAGTTATCAGCTTTATTTTTTATAGCGTACTAATTTTTAAGGGTCAATCCGTGTTAGCTGCTCTTGAAGATCATGTTTTTATTGAGGATCAGTATGGCGATCGGTGGAAGCCCGGTGAAATGACCAGTACCAATATTTTTTCAATTATTATTGAACCAACTGTCGATAGTCCCTCTGAGGATAGTGAAAAATTAATCGCGCCGGGAACAAGTGGCAGTTATTCTTTTACAGTCCATAATAATTACCATCGACCAATCAATTACAAACTGATTGGTCGTAATGAGAACAAGCCAGAGATTCCTTTAGAATTCAAACTTCGGATTATGGATGGACCTTGGATAAAGGGTGAAGAAGAAACTTGGAGTTTGTGGAGTGATACCTTTCCTTTGAATTACCAGCGAACACTTCTTTCTGGTAGTGACGAAACAATTCAAGTGATGTGGCAATGGCCCTTCGAACGAGATCGGGATGCTGGCGATACTCTTTTCGGTCAACGGGCTTTGAGCGAAAAATTAGCCTATCAGCTAACATTAAATGTAGTTGCTGAAGAAAATACTAAAAATCAAGCAACTGAGGATAGAAGAGCTTCACTTTCCACAAATAAATCAAGATTGCAACTTCCGAAAACGGGAGAATCACTATCTCAGGGTGGGGTATTGTTTGGGATATTTATATTAGTCTTCGTCTTTTTTCTGTGGAGAGTTCATCAAGGAAATAAGAAATGCGAGTAATCGGTAGGCTAGGGAAATATTTATTTACTATTCTGTTAAGTATCATTTTACTATTCAATTTGTATGGGATTTATCAACGAAAGATTCATCACCAGCAGTTCCCTATGGCTTTTGGCTTCGGTTATGCGATTGTTTCTTCTGGCAGTATGGAACCGACTCTATCATGGGGAGACTTAATCGTTGTCCAACGAAAGGGAAGTTATCAAGCTGCCGATATTGTCACGTTTGCCCAACCTGAAGATAAATATCCGATAACCCATCGAATTGTTTCAATAAATGAAGAAAGTATTGTTACCAAAGGCGATGCAAATACTAGTTCTGATCTACCAATTCATAATGAACAAATTTTCGGTAAAGTTATTTTGATTATTCCCTTTATAGGAAATCTGTTGAAGGTTATTTCTTCACCACTAGGGATTATGTTGCTGGTGATTCTGTTACTACTGAGCTTTTATTTTAGAAAGCTTGAATGATTCAGGAAATTTAACTAAATTACTCAATTGAAATAATACAGAGGAAAAGTTTAGGAGGGGATATCTTGAGAAATTTTTTTAAAGTAAACAAGTCTAAGCTTTTAAAGCAAACCATTCCCTCGTATCAGCTCCTTTTTCTAATCGCTTGCTTGACCTGTGCATCAATCGGATGGACGAGTGCGAAATACACAACAAGTTTGTATGCTTTATCTGATGAAGCGAGAAGCGCAAAATTTTCTTACAAGATAGACAATGAAATATTCAAAGTTGATCAAATGGGAAATGAAATTAGTCAATATGACAATCGAATGAATGATTGGGAAACAAGTCCGGGAGTTAATTTTTATGATATTGATACGATTAGCGGAAATGACCAGGAAGTCCAGCAGAAACTAAAAGTGGTTTTCGATTTGGAAATAGACACTGAAATAGCCACAAGGTTTATTTTGAATCAAACTATTCCTGAACGGCCGCTAAATGTTGAAAAGGTAGAGTTTTCTGGCGAAGGGATTACCCCAATTATCATTTCAGAGCCAACTTCAGAGGAACTCATGTCTTATGACATCCCAGTTTTGCAAAGGATACAAAAATATACATGTACCGTTCTGTTGAGACATGACGGACGAGCAGAGTATGATTGGACAATAAATCCGCAAACAGGACAGCCAAAAGGATATCTAGCAGACAAATATATCAATTTAGTTCCAATATTTGAACAAATTGATTAGGACGGTGATAAAGTGAAACGATTGAATCAGACTATAGTGGTGCTCTTCCTGGTCTTTTTGACAATTTCAAGTTATACACTTGCAAAATATGTAGATAAAAAAACTTATGTTATTGGAATAAATGATCTTAAATATAAAGATATGGCGCCTCCTGTTCGCTCGCTTGGGGAAGAGTTGGGAAGCGAGGATGATGATTTGATGAATTCTGAAAGCAATGAATTTCAATCAATAAAGCCTGAGAGAGTGTTTCAAGCTTCGTATGATGGACAAGTTCACGATTTTTCCTTTGAGTCAAAAGGTATTTACGCAATTCAACTGTACAGTGGAACCTCTTTGTTTACAGACTCACTTGAACTCAAGGACAATTCAGCTTATTTAGCTGCATATATTGAAGATCCAGAGAATCTGCAATTCTATTTAGGCGATCATGGCACGTTAGAGAAGCCGGCTGATTCAAAGATAAATGAGGTGACGGAACCTAAACTTGGTGAAGCATCAGTATTGAAAAAAACTGGTGAAACGCAGCCGTTAATGAAAACGGATGAAGAAAAATCTGAGATTAACGAGGGCATACTAACCAAAATTCTGCCAGATTCGCCGCTCTATAAATTAATTAAAGAAAATCAGACAAATCAGCAAAGAAATTATCAAGGCAAAATCACTGTTACTTATTTAGGACCTGCTGAGGAGTTAAAAACGATTGAAAGAATGAACCGATTAGGTGAATAAGTTAATTATCCTACAGTGAACAAAGACTAAAGGCCCCTCAACAAAATGGATGAACAGCATTTGGTGAATTATACTAACAGCCTGTTCTTAAAGCAAAATAAACGATGATTAGTCGTTAACGTAATCATCGTTTGTTTCATTGATATAACTTATTTAAAAATATTCAGTCGAATGGTGAATTGATCCGGTTCCAAATGAATCATCGAAAAAAAATTAGCATACTTATTGGTAATTTTTTTCAAATTATATAAGCCTAATCCGTTATGATTTTGCTTAGTAGAGTAATTCTTCATCATGAGATCAGCTGTATTCGAAATAGGTGTAGTGGATGGATTTTTTACTTCCAGCTGCCATTGCGCAGAGGTGTTCTCTAGAGTGATGTAAACGTATTGATCCTGTTCCAGCAAACAAGCTTCAAAAGCATTATTCAATACGATTGATACTGAGCGAACCAAATCAATTTGCGAAATAGGCGATGGATTTCCTTGATCCTTTATTTTTAACTCTAAGTAGACTTCACGACTGTCACATCGTTTAACAAAATCTGAAAGCAGCCCTCGAATGGCCGCATTTTTAATGGAAGCCAATTGTACAAAACGGTATTCCTGCAGATAATTGTCAGAATCTTGAATGGTTTGATCTAGGAATTCTTTAGCACCGATGAAATCTTCAGCATTGATGTATTCTTTTAAACCTAGGAGAATCCCTCTAAAGTCGTGTCGATACTCACGGGCCAATTCATAATTTTGTTTTTCTTCATTCATTGAAAGTCGTAATGCTTTCAAATAGGAATTTTGCTGATAGTTTTTATTTTTGAAAGTATAATACGTGATAATCAGCAAGGTGATTGAAAAGAGCAACATTAATAGAAGAAGTGTGATATAGAACCGATCATATAAATACAGGTATGTATGCAGTGTTACTAAAATAAGGAACAAAGTAAAAATACAAAGACCTGGAAAAAGGTAGGTGTGCGGCATTTCTCTAAGAGAACTGAGAACACCATACTTTTTATCTGCCCTCTTTAAGAGGTATGCTGCAATTAGCAACAGTAAGCACTGGAAAACAGCCATTGTTGTTAGCTCAACCGGAGTAGTCATAGTGATAGTGGGAACATAGAACGATGGCATGTAATAGGTTATTAAACGAATAAAACTAGTTAGTGCATACTGAAGAAACAATACCATTGCAGGAGCTAACCAATTCGAAAGGTAATACCTCATCATTAAAAATTCAATTAAATAGAGAAAATAAAAGTTAATGACCGTGTACAAATCATCTGTCAGAAAGGCCACTAAGAATGTAACAAACAGAAATAGAGTAACTAGATAAGTTGATTTTCTAGAAATGAACGTTCTGTCAATAATAGTCCAAAGAATAACTAAGTAATTTAATGTATAAATGGCCATAGAATTATTCGGCGACATAAGATCCCTCTGCTTTCAAAAAGCTTTGTATCTTTCTTGTGCCAGCAACGCCCAATTCTAGAACTGTTTGATCAATAAATTCAACTGCACCTTCGGCAATATAAAGTCTTTCTATTTTGTTTGTGTTTAGTACAAAGGATTTCAAACTTTTTATAAAATAGGGGCTCTTTATGGAGGCTTTCAATGATCTCAGCTTCCCGGGAACGAGCAGTTCTTGATCTAAATATTTGACTAACAATAAATTCTTTTGACTAGGAACGGTAGCTACATACAAAATGTCTTCTTCATTTAAAATCAGCTTCTCATTGCCATAGTTGATCAATAGTCTGTTATTGGCGGACTTCTCTTTGGCAAAATTAGACAAAAGTTTACCTAGAATAGTTGATAAATCCTTCAAAAGCAAGTGATGTTCTCTCCCTTTGACTAAATAGCCTGAAGGAAGTATCTGCTTGTTAACTATTTCGGTAATTCTATCATCATACGAAGTACTAAAAACAATAGCGCAGTGTTCGTTCTTTAGACGGATTTTTTCAGCCAAATCAATACCAGTTAGATAATAATTAAGATCAATATCGATAATGAATAAGTCAGAATGTTTAATCGTTATGCTTTCTATTTCTAGAAAGAAATTTCGTTCGTTAGTAACTTCAATAATCTCAAATGAGTAATTGCTCACTTGCTGTATAGATTCAATCAGCTGCTTTCTAACAATAAACTGATCTTCAATAATAAATATTCGCACGATAATCCCCCCAGATTTCGCTTAATAATTCAAGATATCATACCTTTTTAAATTTACGAATTAACTAGCCTAGCAGCCAAGCAAGTTGGAGTTATTTAAGTAATTTTTATAATTGACTGTGATTAAAGAAGGTCTGACAAGAAGAGGCTATCGACTAGCGATTTTTCTCCAACTTATAGTTTTTTGTGGAGCCGATAAATTCTTACAGATGCAACAACTTGAGGAAGAAAGTTTAGTAGTGACTTAGATCACAGACTTTTAGTGTATTTTTCGCTACAAATAATCATACGTTTTCCTGTGAAATTTTCTTAAGTACCATGCAGTAATCAAGTGAACAACAGGTTTAATCATCTACGAACAAATCAGAGTGATTATACTCCATGAAAATTATTTTATGAGGAGTGGTCTATGTGGAATTGGGCAGCTTAGCAGAATGGGTAACAGGATTGGCAGAATTATTAGCGGTATGTGTAGCACTTTTTCTGCCGATTTTCATGGATAGAAATAAGAGGAAACGTGCTTCAAAGAAGTTGATTGTAGTAACAAGCAACATGGCTCTGCGAGTGATTCAAGAGAAAGAAGAAAATGAAGGAAAGCGAGTTGAGAAATTGGATAGCTACAAAGATTTTAAGGAATTTCAGAGCGTAGTCTCGATTATTGTAGATGATCCAGTAACGCTCAGCCGTATAACTGCTGCAAATGAATTATTATTGTCGATTCATCGAGACAATTCTAATCTTGCAACCATTTCCAGCTCAATAAATGTAAGTAAGGGAAGCTAACTGCTGATAAAGTTTCAAAAAGGATAAATTCACGCTCTTTTTCGATGACCATTGAATGATGGAGAGTGTGATGCCGAATCATTGTTGTAAAAATTTCCCTTTGATTTGAAGTCATTGAGAAAAAGTATAAATAGAATGGATTGAGCAAAGGTAAAAACTATGAGAACGTTATCAAAAGGAAATCATTCAGAATAAAAAGGATAAAATGGGTTTTAATCCACAGCCAATAGAGAAGTATAAAGGAGTGCCAAGCACAATGAAAGACGAGACAACAATCAATACTAGTCCAATTTTACATATTTGCGAATATTTAAGAGGATTACTACAAGAAAGAGAAGATCTGCAGAATAATTTTTCACCAGCTACTTTTTTGGAAAACTATTCACGACTAAGAATGATTGAAGAAAAATTATTGTCGATAAGTTTTGGGTTAAATTATCCAGAAATTTTTGAAGCACCATTTATGGAGTCGCTGATCCGTTATTGTGAAAAGGAATATTTGCAGTTTTTTTATGACCAAAGAGACAATGGCTTGCTGAATAAGCAACGCAGTCTTTTCTATACTATCTGGCCGGATGTTCCAAAGCACATCATTTGGGAGACGTCTTGGGCGGAATTGATTGACGATACTGATAAAGAGATCCCGCTTTTAGAACAATACTATTACTCGTTGCAAAACAGCGGCCGAAAATTATTGAGTCAACTATCTCCTGAATCATATCATCAATTGTTGCCAGAAATTTTAGCCGTAGATGCAAAATGTAATTTACTGTTTTGGTTTTTAGCACAAAGCACAAGCGAGCTGCTAGAAAAAGCGGAAGAAATTTTGCGAATTGTTGAGCACGATTATAAAATGGCGCAAGAAGAATTACTTTATCCATTCTCAAATACTCTAAAAATAGAATTAATTTACTCCCAAATTGCTTAAGCAGCTTATAAGAGAGGAAAAGAGAGAGACAGCGGAAAAAGAAAATATAGCTTAATTACTTTATCAGTACATTTCAAAGGAAGAGGGGAATCACTAGGGTAGCTGTTTATTTTCATCAAAAAGAAGGAGAATGAATTGAGATAAATGAGTGTCTCTATTTTTGGGGGAATCAGTTGTCGTCAAATACTTAGGAGGAGTTCATTATTTAGTAGGGAGATGAAACCAGTCATTGACTCTATAACATTGTGTCTGCTATTTAAGCCTTGGAAATGATCTATACCGCATTAATTCTTTCAAAAGTTGGAGTAGCGATTTTGGTGTTAGAGGAAAAGTTAGGTTGTTTGTCAGTTGATGAAACTTTTGCAGAACCTAAATGTAGGAAAGATCAGGCTGACGAAAAAACTGTTGCGAGAATAGCTGAGTTATCATTACTATTTTAGACAGCCCTCATGGAAGAATAATTCTTTCATAAGGGCTGTTTTGACATTATCGATACAAGTCAAATAACTTTTCATTGTATTCATCACCGCCATCAATATTGCTGCTTCGGAAAACGGGAACCTCCACTCCTCGTTCAATTTCCAGCTGTACGAAAGCTGTAACCAGTAATTGAACAATGAAGCAGCTCATAATGGTAGAAGTAGGACCGGTTTTAACTATTTCAGAATGAGAGATGCTAGCGTCCCCATATACTGAACGATTATCCAAAACAACATCAGCAACTTCAAATAAACGCAAACCACTTTTGTGGCGGCTGGTACTATTTTCAGAAGCTTCTAAGGCAGTAATTGTGATAATACGGACGCCCAACTCCTTAAGACGTAAAGCTAATTCAATTAAAAGAGCATTTCTCCCTGAATTTGAAGACATGATTATCACATCATCCTTTTTAAAAGGGTAAAGCTCCATCAAAACACTGGCATATTCAGTTGTTCGCTCAATCAATGTGCTTTTAAAGGCATGGTTCATCCCTAATTCATTTTCTAAAATTGGTACAAATCCAGCATAGCCGCCTGCTCGAGCAAAAACTTCCTGTCCAACGATATAAGAGTGGCCAGTTCCAAAGAAGTAGACTTTATTTTCTTGCTGGATGCATTCACTCATCATCGCAGCTGCCTTTTCTATTCTATCCTGCTCATTTTCTATTACGTATGTCATACTTTTCTGAATTTCTTGATAATAATCCTGCATTAAGCTCATGGTTTACACCTGGTATTATCTAGTAGCTAAATAATACATCCCTTTCTTTTTGTAGTTTCACGCGTTATTGTATATACAATTTCGTTAAAATGATTGTACTATTTTATATTCGGCAAGTCAATAAGAGAATCGATAATTGTCTATACAAAAGAGAGAAGCGTGTCAACAATTTCTCGAAATTGGTGTATAATAATAAGGTCAATAAGCAAGGAGTGTGAAAAATGACATCAGAAAAGCTCTCAACAAACCAAATTACAAAGCTTTTACATGACGAGATCAATCAGATGCAGCATGCAGACAATCAGAAATTCGCAACGGAAAGAGAAATCATGGAACGTTTTTCAGTAAGCCGCATGAGTGCCCGCCAAATTCTAAACGATCTAGTGGCTGAAGGAGTACTGTATCGCGAAAAAGGGAAGGGCGTTTTTATTAATAAACGCATTATTCAACGAAGTCAATACATTTACAGCTTCACTGAACAGATGGAGGAACGTGGATTAACCCCCAGCAGCGAGGTACTTGATCTAAAAAAAATACTCCCACCAGAAATTGCTCGGCTTACTCTAGGTATGGAGGAAGGGGAATTTTGTTTCTTTGTGAAGCGTCTACGATTTGCAGATAATGAACCCTTTGCGGTAGAAACGATCTACACACCAGTATCTTTAGTTCCTAACCTAGATACGTATGACCTTGAGCATGAATCATTTTATCGGATTTTGGAGGAGGATTACCACAAGGAGTTTTCTTACAATAAAGAGGTTGTGAGTGCGATTGAGGTAGAAGGTGAGATTGCTCAGCAGTTATATGGGAAAGAACACGGCATTGCCTTGAAGGTTATGGATATTTTGTATGATGTCAATCAACAGGCTATGGAATATGCGGAATCTTGGTATCATGCTGAAAAGTACTCCTATGTTTCGATTAGTGTGAAACGGTAAGTCCTGAAGTCATCAATAAACTAGCTTGGTGCAGCAATAGCGAATACAAGGCCGCTAAATTTTTAAATAATGATCGTTTATTGTGCAGCATTATGTATTTGTTGGAAGTGGTTGTGTTGACTATGGGGAAAATGCAGCAGCAGTTCCACTACTGGATCAGTTCTTCAATCAGAGGTTACGTTAAATGAGGTTTACGCGTTGCTTATTTTGGGATCAATGGCAGAGAATGGATTGTTTATAGACTAAATTAATCATCGATCATGAATGAGTTAGCGAGAAGGCAAAGGAGAACTATAGCTGGTAGGTAGTTATGAACCTGAAGGTATTTTTTAATTTTGAGGACATTTTTACCTACGTTTAGACTTGTCAATAGTGCTAACCCGTTTCTCCATGTTTCTTCGATGGTAGCAATTAGTATAATCAAAGTATGGTTTTGATAGGGGAGGAATAAGTATGGATTTGGAACAGTACATCCAATTAGGTATAAATGGTGATGCGCCACTGAAAGTTATCATGCAAGGAAAAGTTGAGAAGGTTGAAAATAAAAAAGTTGGTGTGGTAAGTCTTGTCTATGCCACAATGGAAACGAAGTTAGCGGAAACAAAGTTAAGAAAGTTGGCTGAGCAGGACAGTCAAGCTTATTATATGGTTTACAGTGTGCCATTAGATATGGACTTAACTGCATTGGAGCACTATCCGTCTATCGCTATTATGAAAGAAGATGTATTGTAAGCAGCTAACCATTAAATGGATTAACTGCTTTTTTCTATTCAAATACCGCAATAAACTTTTTACTGGCCAGGGAAAGCATCTGTTTTTGTTTATAGGCTAAACCGATTTTGCGAAAGGCTGGGACATCTAATTCCTTAATTACTAATTTATAAGGAATTCGTTCTAGGATTAGGCTAGGTAAAATACTAATTCCTAATCCCTTTTCTACCATTGCCATAATGGCGTAGTCGTCCCAGGTGGTAAATTGGACATTGGGTGAAAAATTCATCTTATTCAACAGGCGTGTAATGTCTGAGTTGCCATCCTTTTCCAGCAAAATGAAAGGAAGGTCATAAAGATCCTGCAGCGAAACCTGCGGCAAGCTAGTCAGAGGATGATTCTCAGGTAAAATGACCTTCAACTCATCTTGTTCAATATACTGAACCTGCAATTCAGGTAGCGTTGGTAAACGCAGAAAACCAAAATCAACGCGGCCATTAACGATCCACTTTTCAATTTCATCGTAATCGCCTAAGAGCAATTCAAAGGCGATGTTGGGGTAATCCTTTTGAAAATCACTCATTAATTGCGGCAGCCAGTGGGTGGCTACACTAGAAAAAGTTCCGATACGAATGCCGCCAGTTTGGATGCCGCCCAATTCTTCCAGACGAAGCTGCACAGCCTCATATTCTTCATATAATTTTTTTGCCAATGGGAAAATATTTAAGCCATCGGAGGTGAGGCGCAATCCGGCACGGTTACGTTCCAATAAGGTAATGTTCCATTCCTTTTCCAGATCGTTAATCATGCGGCTAATACCGGATTGTGAATAGTTAAGTGTTTCAGCAGCTTTGGTAAAACTGCCTAACTCAACTGTTTTGACGAAAGCTATGTATTTTTGAATATTCATATCCATAGGTATCTCACTCTTTTCATCTGGAATCATCATGTTAAGGATGATAAACATTCGTTTTTGTAATGTTTAAATTCATGGTAAGCTAATTCTACAGTAAGTTCAACCGGAAAGTAGGAGAATAAATGATTCAAGTGAGTGAGATTTATACTGACACACCAACAGAATTGACGACAGCTGTACAAGAACAAGCGTATCAAGCTATGGATGAACTGAAGATTTCTTTCGAACGTGTAGCAACTGATGAAGTAATTACAATGGAGGATTGTCTGCAAATTAATGAGCGTTTGGATATGAATATGGTCAAAACTTTGTTTTTATGTAATCGGCAGCAAACTAATTTTTATCTGTTTGTAACGAGAGGAGATAAACCCTTTCGCTCAAAGGATTTTAGTAAAGCGTTAGAAATCGCCCGTGTTTCCTTTGCATCAGAAGAACGAATGGCAGAGCTGCTGGGTACCCAAATTGGGGCAGCCACTGTTTTTAGTGTTTTAATTGATCCAGAGAAAAAAGTGCAGATTGTTTTTGATCAGGATGTAGTCAATGATCAGTGGTATGGCTGCAGTGATGGAACCACCACCGGTTATTTAAAAATAGCGACAAAGGATATTGTTGAAAAATTATTACCTTACAGCAAGCATGATCTGACCATTATTGAGGTCTAGTCTATGGGATTACACAAGAATCGACTGGTTGTTAAAGTGGGGACGACTTCATTAACTAATAAAATCGGAAAAAATGATCTGCGGTCTTTTGATCAATTTGCTTACGTTTTGGCGGACATCCAAAATTTGGGGTATGAATTGATTTTAGTTTCTTCCGGAGCCATTGCAATTGGTGCCAATAAATTACAGCTGGCAGCTTATCCCGAATCTTTACGCATGAAGCAAGCGGCAGCGGCTGTGGGGCAATGCAACATTATGATGCTTTATGACAAATTCTTTCGTGATTATGGGAAAACTGTGGCACAAATTCTATTGAATGATGGAGATTTGAAGGTGGCAGAAAGGAAGGAAAACCTAACAAGTACCTTTGAAAGCCTGCTGGAGATTGGAGTCATTCCCATCGTTAACGAAAATGACTCCATCAATTGTTCGGAAATAGAATCAGCAGATCAGTTGTTTGGAGACAATGATATGTTATCCGCACAGGTTGCCAGTCTATGTCATGCTAGAAAGCTGGTTATTTTTTCTGATATTGATGGCTTGTATTCTCAAGATCCGCGGATAAATTCCGATGCCCAGCTGATTAACCAAGTAAGAAGCATTGACCCTGAGCTTGAGGCACTAGCATCAGGCGCAGGTTCTAAACGAGGAAGAGGCGGGATGATCACGAAACTGCGAGCAGCTAAATTCGCCATGGAACGGGGAATTGATACTGTGATTACTAACGGCAATAATCCTCAATCCTTGTATAGGGTGATTAACAATGAAGCAGTCGGTACGGTTTTTTCAGGTCAATGATGAGGAATAAAAGATAAGAAGAAGTATCGTACAAGTGATACTTCTTCTTATTTTTCTTTTAGAATATCAATTAGGGCGATCTGTTTTTTCACAATAGCGTTTAATCCTGGGAGGAACTGATTGATGGGCATCCATTCGATCAAAATGAACCAAAACAATTAATAGAGGCAGAGAAAAAAGTCATTGCTTAAGTGGTTGGAATGAAAATGACCGAGTTTAGTTCGATAGGTAGGGGTAAAAACAATCAGCTGCAGACAAAACAATCGTCTACAGCTCTTTTATTTCCATTCTGCTCGATGCTATACTTATAAGAAAAGGAGGTTGAGCATGAAGTTTTCAAAACGTTTCTTCTCCTTGTATACGATATTTGTCTTACAAAATGTTGTTACTTTAAGTGTGAATCTAACTGATAACATGATGATTGGCGCCTATAGTGAAATCGCTTTATCGGGTGTGGCGGCGATTAATCAGGTACAATTTTTTTACCAGCAAATCTTAAATGCCTTAGGTGAAGGGGTTGTGATGATCAGTAGTCAGTACTGGGGAACTGATCGGATTGAACCAATCAAAAAAATTGTGGCTATTGCGATCAAAATTACGATTGGCGCAGCGGTGCTGTTATTTACGGCGGTGTCGTTATTTCCAGAGCAGGTCATGCGGATATTCACGACTTCCCAGCCGATTATTGAGCAGGGGATCAACTACTTAATGATTGTCCGTTTTTCCTATTTCTTTTTAGCAATTACCATGATTTTGCTGGCTTCTCTGCGTAGTGTTGAAGTTGTTAAGATTGGGTTTTATCTGTCAATCGCAGCGTTTTTATTAAATATTTGCATTAATTATACCCTGATTTTCGGGAAGTTTGGAGCACCAGAATTAGGCGTTCAAGGAGCCGCTATCGGGACTTTGATTGCTCGAATAATTGAACTGACTTTACTGCTGCTTTATTTAAAGCTGCGAGATAAAACGCTGCGCAGTAAGGTGAAGGATTACCTGACCTTCGATTCGTTATTGAGAAAAGATTATTTTCGGGTAGTAGCACCAATGACTGCTATTGCGGCACTTTGGGGATTAAGTACGGGACTGCAAACGTCGATTTTAGGTTACATGAGCTCGACCGCAATTGCTGCTAATAGTGTGGCTTCTGTTCTTTTTCTATTGGTTAAGGGTGGAGCTGTGGGTGCTGCTTCAGCGGGAGCAATTATTATCGGAAAAGAGATAGGTTCAGGCAATCTCGACCAAGTCATTGTCTATTCGAAGAAATTACAAAAAATGTACTTGGCTATTGGCATTATCGGCGGAATTCTTCTGTTTATTGTTCGTGTTCCGATTTTAGGCTTGTATGATTTGTCAATTGAAACCCAAACGATGGCGAATCAATTTCTGATTATTTTGAGTGTCATTTACGTCGGAATGGGGTATCAGATGCCCACCAGCGAAGGAATTATTCGGGGCGGCGGCAGTCCAATGTTTATCATCAAGATGAATTTAATCAGCAGCTGGCTAATTGTGATTCCGCTGTCTTATCTATTGGCCTTCTATTTCAAAGCCTCACCAGCAGTGGTAGTTTTTGCCTTGAACTCGGATCAGCTGTTTAAATGCGTCCCAGTCTTTCTGAAAGCCAATTTTGGTAAATGGATCTACAAGCTGACTAGAGAAGAAAGTGAAAAAGCAGACATACAAGAAATAGTGTAACGAAAGCAGAATCTTTGAGGTTTTGCTTTTTTTGTTGCGTCGTGCAAAATATTTTTTTGATGGATGACTACTGCGTTTCAAACTGTGGACCTAGGTCCACAATACGGATGATCCATTGTAATCGGTTGCGGCGACAGGTAAATTAGAGACATAGATACGTATCGAAAAATTTTGGGAGGAGAACGAATGAAAATAAAAGTGACAGAAGCGATGCAAAAATTTTCACGGGCAGTCATTGTACCAGTGAAATTCATGGCGGTAATGGGGTTGTTTCTTGCTTTGGCCGTGATTTTACAATTGAGCTTCATGCCAGCTTTTTTACAAACCTTTGGAACGTTGATTAAAACGATGATGGACAGTATGTTAAATAACCTGTCGTTGATTTTCTGTATTGGGATTGCCTCATCATTGGCTGAAAAGAAAAAAGTGGAAGCAGGATTAATTGCCCTTATTGCCTTTTTGTTTTTCTTAGCAGCAAATAATGCTTGGCTTTCCATGAATCACATGATTGCGGAAGCTGGCGAAATGGGGCTGTTCGGAACAGGCCAAGGAATGGTATTAGGGTTTCAGGTAGTTGATATGAATGTTTTTCTAGGGATGATTGTAGGCTGTCTAGTAGGCTATTTGCATAATAAATTTTCTAATAAAGAATTGCATGATATTTTGAGTATTTATGGTGGCTCACGACTGACCTTCATGATTGTGATTCCCATTATCTTGGCACTAGCGATTGTTTTGTCTTATGTATGGCCGGTGATTAATGGTTGGATCACGTCATTGTCTGATGTCATTTTGACTACAGGCCTGCTAGGTGTCTTCATTTATGCCTTTGGGAATCGTTTCTTGATTCCAACTGGTTTGCATCATTTGCTTTGGATGCCGTTTTGTTTTACCGCTCTTGGTGGAACAGCGGAAATCAATGGACAGGTTTATAGTGGTGCGGCAAACATTTTTTATGCGGAGATGGCGAATGCCAATACGATTACTCAATTGGATTCATCATTACGTTTTGCGACCTTTGGCTTTGTTAAGATTTTCGGTTCGATTGCGATTACTTTGGCGATTATTTATTGTGCCAACAAAGAACGAAAAGATGAAGTAAAAGGGATGATGCTGCCCTCAATGTTTGTGGCAGCGATTGCGGGTATTACAGAACCACTAGATTTCACTTTCTTGTTCATTTCACCTTTGTTATGGCTGGTGAATAGTTTGTTAACCGCCATTTCAGAAACCTTGCTTTGGGCATTAGGAGCAAGAACATATATGCTGTACGGACTAATTGATACAGTTGTTTCCAATTCAGTCTTTAGTCCATCGCTGACTAAGTTTTATTTAGTGATTATTGTTGGTCTAGTCATGATGGTAGTTTGGTTTGTTACCTTTGTTTATTTGATTAAAAAGCTGGACATTAAAACACCGGGACGTGAAGTAGTTGAAGCAGCAGTTGCAGAAGGCAATGGACTAGTTGATCAAACAGCGATCGAAGTTTCAGAGCAAGAGGAGGATTTAGTTATTTCCGGCTTAGGTGGTGCTGGCAACATTGAACTGGTGACTAACTGTTTTACCCGCTTGCGAGTAACAGTGAAGGACCCAGAAAAGGTAGATACCCTTCTATTGGAAAATCTTCCCAAATCCAAGGGAGTCGTAACAAACGGCAAGAATATTCAGGTCATTATTGGCATGGGTGTGCAAGAGTTTAAAGAAACAGTCTGTGAAATTTTAGGAATTGAAGAATAGGAGCGAAAGTAATGAGTTTAGAAGCACAATCAGTGGTAATTGCTGGCGGAGGTAGTACGTATACTGCTGGAATCGTCATGATGTTAATTGAAAATCAAGATAAATTCCCTCTGCGTCAGTTAAAATTTTATGACAATGATCAAGAACGACAAGAGGTTGTAGCGAAGGCCTGCGAAGTAATTATTAGAGAACGGGCACCCCATATTTCATTTTTGGCGACAACCGACCCAGAGACCGCTTTTTCCGATGTAGATTTTGTAATGGCTCATATTCGGGTTGGCGGGTTAAAGATGCGGGAGCTGGATGAAAAAATCCCGTTGCGTCATGGTGTCGTTGGTCAAGAAACCTGTGGACCAGGAGGCGTAGCTTATGGGATGCGTTCGATTCCTGGGGTAATTGAATTGATCGATTTTATGGAAAAATACTCACCGGAGGCTTGGATGTTAAACTATTCCAACCCAGCAGCGATTGTGGCTGAAGCAACCCGCAGACTTCGTCCGGAAGCAAAAATTATCAACATTTGCGATATGCCCGTGGCAATTAAAAAATCAATGGCGGATATTTTAGGCTTGAAAAATGAGAATGAGATTGTGGATCGTTATTATGGATTAAACCATTTTGGCTGGTGGACGGAGCTGACGGACCGTCAGGGGAATGATTTAATGCCGCGACTGAAGGAGCATGTTCAGAAGTTTGGGTATGCTGCGGCTGCTGAAGAAGGCAACCCACTGTTGGATGAGGCCAGCTGGATGGATACTTTCCAAAAAGCCAAAGATGTGTATGCTGTCGATCCTGATACCATGCCCAATACTTATTTGAAATATTATCTGTATCCCGATTATGTAGTCGCCCATGCTGATCCAAATCGGACGAGGGCTAACGAAGTAATGGACAATCGCGAGAAAAATGTTTTTGCCGAATGTCAGCGGGTAGCTGATAAACAAACAGCGGTAGGAACGTCCATTGAAGCAGGAGAGCATGCAGAGTTTATCGTTCAGCTTGCTGGGGCATTGGCTTACAATACGTATGAGAGAATGCTGCTGATTGTTGAGAACAAGGGTGCGATTGCAAATATGGCAAATGATGCGATGGTAGAGGTCCCATGTATTGTTAGCAAGCGAGGCTATGAACCCTTGTGTATGGGGGAAATTCCTGACTTCCAAAAAGGCTTGATGACTCAGCAGGTTTCAGTTGAGAAGCTGGTGGTTCAGGCCTATTTAGAACAATCCTACCAAAAACTATGGCAGGCCCTGACTTTATCAAAAACAGTTCCCAGTGCTAAGGTAGCGAAAGCGATTTTGGATGAATTGATTGAAGCTAACCAAGACTGGTGGCCTGAATTGAAATAGCTAAAAAACGAATGTCTGGTTACTGTTCAGGCATTCGTTTTTTGTCTTCCATCTGCGGAAACAGCTTGCTTCACCAAACGCTCTTCTTATACAATAGAAGAAAACGGGTGAGGGGAAAACGATGCACTTTGCGGATATTATCAATCAAAATTATACTGACTTAAATGAAACAGATTTAGCCATGAGCAATTATATTGTGGATCATCCCAAAGAGGTGCCCAACATGAGTACTCAGGAGTTTGCTAAAGCTTGTTTATCCTCCAAGTCGTCAGTTATTCGTTTTGCCCAAAAATTAGGATTTACCGGGTTTGGTGAATTACGAAACTTTTTAAAATGGCAGGATCACGAAGATACACTAGAGCAGCATTTGGATTTTCGCAAGCAGATTATTAAAGATACAAAAAAGACCATGGAGTATATTGAAGCAGCTGAATGGGAAGAGATTTATCAAAAAATCAGGCTTAGTCGTAATATTTACATTCTTTCAACTGGAGTAACTCAGCAAAGTCAGGCTGCTGAGCTGCAGCGATTATTTTTGCTAATTGGCAAGCCGGCCCAGATGATTCCGGCCTCAGCTCAGTCAAATGAATTTCGGCGAATTATTGAACGTCTGACTGATGAGGACATCATTTTTGTTTTATCGCTGTCAGGTGAGAATACACATTTGGAAAATGTATTAAATACGTTGTCAATTCGCAACTCGGTAATTGTATCGGTGACTAGTTTACAGAACAACTGGTTGTCGGGTCGGTCGGACTATAATTTGTATGCTTCCACCAGCCGCAGTCCGTTGCCAAAAGATTGGTGGCTGCAGACAGCCTCGTCTTTTTTCATTTTGATAGAGGCTTTTGCCTTTGGCTATATGGATTATGTCCGTAAAAATAAATAGGTTGAAAAACTACTCAAACGATTGAGGACACATTGGGTGATCGAACGTGATTACACCGAAGCCCTTCCTCGTTTGGGTATTTTTTTGTAAAGAACAACTCTATTCTGCTCAATTCTTCTACCTTAATCTTCAAAATTTTTAGCTAAAAAGTAAGCTGCTTTTCGTTCCAGCAAAGGGTTTTATGCAATGCGCTTTTAGCTGTCCATTTATTCCCAATAAAACTCAGAACTAGCTCGTATAAAGAGGATATAAAGAAATTTCAGCAAGCTTAATACTGTCTTTATAGCTTTTTGGCTAAGATAAAGAAGTGGAGGACAAGGTCCCGCTAGTTTGCGGCAGCAATGGCTGTCGGTATGGAGGAAAAGACAATGAATGTACTACTTGGAATAATCGGCGGACTATTAATGGTCTACTTATTCTGGTTTTTGTTTAAGGGGGAAGAGCTATGAGCAGTCTAATTTATCAAGGCATCTTTTTCTTTTTTGTTTTGCTGGCGGCTGCTTTACCTTTAGGCTGGTATATCAAGGAAGTAATGCAAGGGGAAATTCCGCGTTATGTACGGTTTTTACAGCCTTTGGAGCGACTTTTTTATAAGGTTATTGGACCTGTTAGTAAAAAGGAAATGCGCGGGAAAACTTATTTTGTTCATGTATTACTATTGAGTTTCTCTTCGCTAGTGGTTCTGATGGTACTGCTGATGACCCAGCAGTGGCTGCCGGGAGGCGAAAAGGTTGCTAATTTGCCGATTGATCTGGCTTTGAATACTGCAGTTAGTTTCGTGACCAATACAAATTGGCAGGCTTATGCCGGAGAAACAACACTGTCGCATTTTTCGCAGATTTTTGGTTTGACGGTTCAGAATTTTATTTCAGCCGGCATTGGACTTTCAGTAGCTTGTGCGCTGATACGAGGAATTAGTCAGAGACAAAAGCGCATGCTCGGTAATTTCTGGCAGGATTTGACTCGTAGTTTAGTTTATATCTTACTGCCACTGGCCTTCGTGCTGGCAATTGTGTTGATTTCACAAGGGAGTGTACAGACGTTTAGCAATGGGACAGCTTATCAGGGAGTGGAAGGAAAATCCCTGTGGTTGCATTTAGGGCCAGTAGCCAGTCAAGTTGCGATTAAGCAGCTGGGAACCAACGGCGGCGGCTTTTTTGGAGCAAATGCAGCACATCCGTTTGAAAATCCGACCATTTTAGCGAATTTCTTTGAGAATTTGGCGATTTTATTGATTCCAGCGGCGTTGATTTTTGCCTTTGGTTTCTGGGTAAAGGATTTGAAGCAAGGACGAACGATTTTGATTACATCTTTAGTTTTTGTTTCGTTAGCTTTTGTAGGAGTGGTGGTCAACGAATATTACGGCCCGCAGCTGGCAAATGCATTAGGAACCATGAACATGGAAGGTAAGGAAGTTCGATTTGGAATTGGCTGGTCCAGCTTGTGGGCAGTTAGCACGACAGCCGCTTCCAACGGGTCAGTTAATGCCATGCTGGACAGCTTCACGCCCTTAGGTGGAGCAATTCCGCTATTTCTGATGCAGCTAGGAGAAATAATCTTCGGGGGTGTCGGCAGCGGATTATACGGAATGATGGCCTTCTTGCTGCTAGCCGTATTTATCGCTGGTTTGCTAGTAGGACGTACGCCAGAATATTTAGGCAAGAAAATTGAAGCCTTTGATATTAAGATGGCCAGTGTGGTTATTTTGACACCGTTGCTATTGACGTTATTCGGAGCGATGGCGTTAGTCCTTCATCCAGACGTGATGACCTGGTTGACCAATAGTGGTCCTCACGCTTTTAGTGAATTACTGTATGGGGCAACTTCTTTAGCCAACAACAATGGGAGTGCTTTTGCTGGATTAGCAGCAGATACGCCATTTATAAATGTGTTAGGCAGCTTGTTAATGACGTTTTCGCGTTATTTACCGATATTGGTCATTTTATTATTGGCTGAAAATATGGGCATGAAGAAAAAATCGGCGTTAAACGAAGGAACCTTGTCAACCAGCAGCCCAACCTTTGTGACCATGTTGATTATTGTGATCTTCGTGGTGGGAGCTTTAAGCTTTCTTCCCGCAATGGCCTTGGGACCAATTGCTGAATACTTTAGGATATAAACGGAGTGAAAATGATGAAAAAAATCTATCAATGGGCGATCGGGCAGGCTTTTAAAAAGCTTGACCCTCGCCAACAAATAAAAAATCCGGTCATGTTTGTCGTTTATGTTGGTGCCCTGCTGACCACCGTGCTGTGCTTTACCGATACTGGTGTTCCTCTATGGTTCAGTATATCCATCACCATTTTTCTTTGGCTGACCTTGCTTTTTGCCAATTTCGCTGAAGCAGTTGCGGAAGGACGAGGCAAAGCTCAGGCTGACAGCTTGAAGCAGGCAAAAAAAGAAGTAATGACGTACAAAATTGATTCTTTAGCAGCGATCGAGGCGGAAGAATTTACAGAGATTCGTTCGTCAGACTTGAAAAAAGGTGATTTAGTTTACGTTCAATCAGGCGAACAAATCCCGGCGGATGGGGACGTGATTGAAGGTGCAGCCTCAGTGGACGAAAGCGCGATTACCGGTGAATCGGCTCCGGTGATTCGGGAATCCGGTGGTGACCGCAGTGCAGTTACTGGAGGAACAACGGTCGTTTCTGACTATCTAGTGATTCGAGTAACTTCCGAAAATGGCCAATCCTTCTTAGATAAGATGATTGCCATGGTAGAAGGAACCCAACGGAAAAAAACACCAAATGAGATTGGCCTGCAAATCTTTTTGATTACTTTAACGATTATTTTTTTAAGCGTAGCGATTACCTTAGTGCCTTTTACCGATTTCAGCAGTCAGCTTTCCGGTCAAGGTGAGGTGATTTCCAGTGTCATTGTGATTGCCTTATTGATTTGTTTGGCACCGACTACTATTGGAGCGTTGATTTCTTCTATCGGGATTGCCGGGATGAGTCGTTTGACTAAGGAAAATGTGATTGCGATGAGCGGTCGGGCAATTGAGGCGGCGGGAGATGTGGATGTCCTGCTGTTGGATAAAACGGGGACAATTACGTTGGGAAATCGTCGGGCCAGTGAATTTTTACCGGTTCCGGGTGTCACTGAAGAACAATTAGCCGATGCTGCTCAGCTTTCTTCTCTGGCGGATGAAACGGCAGAAGGGCGCAGCATTGTCATTCTGGCTAAGGAAGCCTTTAATATTCGTCAAAGAGAATTTCAGAAATCGGAAGTGCGCTTCATTGATTTCAGTGCCAAAACTCGCATGAGCGGGATTGATTATCGCGGCGATGAAATTCGTAAAGGTGCTGCTGACACCATGAAAAAATACGTGGAGGAAAAAGGCAATCGTTACCCGGAGGCTTGTGATGAGATCGTGGATAATATAGCTAGAGCTGGCGGAACACCCTTGGTAGTAGTAAAGAACAACCAAGTTCTAGGTGTCGTTTATTTGAAAGATGTGGTCAAAAATGGCGTAAAAGACAAATTTGCCGACATGCGAAAGATGGGTATTAAAACCATTATGATCACTGGGGACAATCCATTGACTGCAGCAGCGATTGCAGCTGAAGCAGGTGTGGATGATTTCCTGGCCGAAGCCACTCCGGAAAATAAAATGAATTTGATCCGTGACTATCAGGACAAAGGACACTTGGTTGCCATGACTGGTGACGGAACAAATGATGCGCCAGCCTTGGCTCAGGCGGATGTGGCGATGGCGATGAATACCGGTACTCAAGCAGCCAAAGAAGCAGGGAACATGATTGATTTGGATTCCAGTCCCACGAAATTACTGGCTGTAGTTCAAATTGGTAAGCAGCTGTTGATGACTCGTGGAGCATTGACCACCTTTAGTATCTCTAACGATATTGCTAAATATTTTGCGGTAATTCCCGTGTTGTTTTATGGAATCTATCCCGAATTGAATCAATTGAATTTGATGCATTTAGGGAGTCCATTAACTGCGATCCTTTCAGCAGTCATCTATAATGCCTTGATTATTGTGGCGTTAATTCCTTTGGCCTTGAAGGGAGTCCGCTATCAGGAGAAACCGGCTAGTCAGATTCTGCGGAATAATTTGCTGGTGTATGGCTTAGGAGGAATTTTGGCTCCCTTCGTATTTATTAAATTGATTGACTTGATCCTGTCAGCGATCATTCTTTAGGAGGAAAAGGAAATGAAGAAACTTGGTGCAAGCCTGCGTTTTTTATTATTCAGTCTGCTGATTTTTGGAGGACTGTATACTTTACTAGTCACTGGAGTTGGGCAATTGCTGTTTCCTAACCAAGCGAATGGAAGTGTTGTGGAGAAGAATGGGAAAATTGTCGGTTCGGAATTAATTGCTCAAACCTTTGAAGGGGCTGGCTATTTTACAGGTCGAAGTCCAGAGGTCAGTCAGCTTTCGCCAGTTTCTGAAAAGCAAAAAGAACTGGTGGCGGCTCGGACAAATGAAGAGCAGAAAGCTAATTCTGCTGTGGATGTACCCAATGATTTAGTGACTGCTTCTGGCAGCGGTGTGGACCCTCACATTAGTTTTGAGGCGGCTGAATTTCAAATTCCCCGTATTGCCAGTGAGCGAAAACTAAGTGAAGCGGCAATTCATGATATAATCGAGAAAAACAGCCAAAAAGATTGGTTTTCTGATCGGAAATTCGTCAATGTTCTTGCCTTGAATTTGGCCTTGGACGATCAGTAGGGAAAGGAGCACCGGCCCAAATGGCGGTCACTAAAATTTCAGAAACACAGAAGCCCTTTTCTCATCGAGGAAAACTACGGGTCTTCTTCGGCTTTGCGGCTGGCGTGGGTAAAACTTATGCAATGCTGGCGGAAGCCCATGAGCTGTTAGCGCTAGGTAAAGATGTGGTGGTTGGGTATGTTGAACCGCATGATCGACCAGAAACAAATCAACTTTTGGATGGCTTGCCGCAGGTTCCGTTAAAAGCGGTGACTTATAAGCAGCTGACTTTATATGAGCCAGACATTGACCGAATCATTGAACGCCAGCCGGATCTAGTCGTTATTGATGAATTGGCTCACAGCAACGCTGCAGGCTCGCGAAATCGCAAACGATATCAGGACGTAGATGAGCTGCTGAATGCTGGAATCAGTGTTATGACAACAGTGAATGTTCAGCATATCGAAAGCCTAAATGACATTGTAGAAGAGGTAACCGGGATCGAGGTAAAAGAAACGGTTCCGGACACCTTTTTCCAACAGGCTTCGTTGAAGGTGATTGATGTCGAGCCGGATGAACTGATTGAACGGCTGGAGCAGGGGAAAATTTATTCCAACGAAAACGCCAAACGTGCTTTGCAAAATTTCTTCATACCGCAAAAGCTGGAGCAGTTAAGAGGATTGGCGATTCAACGGGCTTCTGATCATATTAATCGAGTAGGTGGTAAAAACACCGGCGTACAAGTAAAGCTTTTAACGATTATTCATGATACTATGCCGAAAATGGCAGAAAAATGTATCCGCTGGTCTTCTCGTTTGGCTCAGGGCTTAGGTGCTGAATGGGTGGTGATCCAGATACGCTCCTCAGACACGACGTCAACCGGAGTGCCTTTAGCAGAAAAGCTGGGTGCCCAAGTGATTAGCATTGAAGAAGATGACAGCTTCGAAACGATTGTTGAGTACGCCAAGATGATTGGTGTAACGGATATCATAATGGGTAAAAATTTAAGCCGCCGTTGGTACCACTCGCTTTTTTCAGAGGAATTTGAAGATCGGCTGCTGCGCCGCCTGAGTGCTACTGAGGTTCATTTGATTCCTTATAAGGAAGCTCAATCCTCGATTTTTGCCTATCCTAAGAAGGTGATTGAGGGAGGCGCCAAAGATTTTGGGATTGCTTTAAGTGGAGTATTGGCCGCAACAGTAGTCACCGAGCTGATGCAGTATTTGCATGTAGGGGATCAAAACTTGATGCTGCTCTATATTTTCTTTGTTTTACTGGTTGCTCGACTGACTTCCGGATACTTTTGGAGTGCTCTTTCTTCTATTTTAAGTGTACTTTCTTTCAACTGGTTTTTTGTGGAGCCGCTCTACTCATTGACAGTGTACAAGCAGGGTTATCCGATTACCTTGGTAATTATGCTTATTGTGGCTTTAATGATAAGCAATTTGATGGTTCGATTAAAAGCTCAAGCGGTTCGCTCTAAGGAAAAAGAGCACCAGATGGAAATTTTATATGAGTTAAATAAGCAGTATGTCTTGGCTGAAAATTCCCAGCAAATCTTTGAGATCACGACAACTTATTTATCTCGTCTGCTCAATCGCGAGGTTATTTTTTATAATCCAGCAGGTGAGAAGAAAAGTGTCAGTGTCCCGGACAACAAAAGTTCCAAATTAAGTGGTGCAGAAGAAGCCGCTGTGGCTTTCTGGTCTGCGAAAAATCAGAAGGAGGCGGGCAATGGAACCGATACTTTAGTGGGTTCAAAAGGCTTCTATTTGCCCATCCTTTCTGGTGGACAAAGTTTAGGGGTGCTGGGGATTCAACGCAACCGCAATCAAGTTTTAGAAAATAGTCAGCTCAACTATCTACGGTTAGTCCTAACCCAAATTGCCGTGGTTTTGGAGCAAGCTAATTTAAAGAGTGAAAAAGAAAAGATCGAAATCGAGAATGAACGGGAAAAAGTTCGCAGCAATCTGTTGCGGGCCGTTTCCCATGATTTACGAACACCGCTAACCGCGATTTCTGGTTTGGCAGAAACCATGGAGAAGAATCCTGAAATCAAGATAGAAACGCGGGAAAAACTATTAGCCGATATCCAAGAAGAATCCCAATGGTTGATTCGAATGGTGGAGAATCTATTGTCGATTACCCGAATTAATATGGATACTATGAAGGTAGATAAAACGGAGGAATCTCTCGAGGAAATCGTGGAGGCGGTCTACAAGCATATTAAAAAAGTTTATCCGCAGCGGAAGATTCAGGTCACGCTGCCAGAAGAATTTATTTTGTTGAGGGTTGATCCGATTTTGATCGAGCAGGCGCTGTTTAATCTAATTGAGAATGCTCTGCGTCACGGGAATGGTGAGACACCGGTTCAGCTGACTGCTTATCAGCAGGATCAACGGACGACATTTGAAATCGAAAATGCCGGAGAAATTCCATTGGCTCAATTTCAACGAATTCAAAATAATCTGACAAGTGACCAGGAAGTTCCAGTAGATTCCAAAAATGGTTTAGGAATTGGCTTAAGTATTGTAAAAACCATCGTTCATGCGCATGGGGGACAATTAGAAATTGAAACAAAACCAGGACGAACCATTTTTCGTCTCGTGTTAAGGAGGGAAGTCAATGGTCAGAAAGCTGCTGTTAATTGAGGATGATCCCAACATTACCGACTTTATGGAGGTGGTGCTGGAAAAGGAGCGCTACCAGCTGGTAATCGCAGGTAACGGGATGGAAGCGTTAATGCTGCTGCAGGAGGAGAGCTTTGATTTACTGCTGCTAGATTTGGGATTGCCGGACATTGACGGTGTTGAGCTGTTGAAAATTATCCGTAAGCGGATGGAACTGCCAATCATTATTATTTCAGCTCGTAATAGCGAAATCGACAAGGTGAAGGCGTTGGATTTGGGAGCGGATGACTATGTGACGAAGCCTTTTAGCACCAATGAATTGTTAGCCCGTATCCGAACTGCTTTGCGTCATACCAGTCGCCCCTTGTTAGATTCCCAGGTTATTGAAAACAAGGAACTAAAAATTGATTTTGAACGGCAGCTTTTTTATAAAGCAAGTAAAGAAATTCATCTGACTAAAAATGAATTTCGTATTCTGACGGTTCTTTTTCAAAACTTAGGTAAAGTGGTCACTTACGACACATTGATGACTACAGTGTGGGGACCTTATGCTGGCGATGCGCAAACCTTACGAGTAAATATGTCTAATCTTCGAAAAAAAATTGAGGAGAATACGTTGGAGCCGGAATATTTGATTACTGAAATAGGGGTAGGATACCGACTAAGGGACTACCGCACGGAATAACTTACGATAAGAGAGCTGGCAAATTACACTGATTGCCAGCTCTTTTTACTTTATAATATAAGAAAGCGGTTTATTTTTTTGTGAGGAGAGGGATACCATGGAAGAAACAAAACATTTGTCGAATAAGAAGCAAAGGCCGACTGAGGAACAAATTCAAATGTTTATCGGTAAATTAGCTCTTCAGCAGCTGGAGCAATTCGAAGATGCACTGCAAAAACGTTATGATTTGCAGCGGGAATTACGTTTTCCTTTTGGAAAGCAGGAGGGCTGGGGCTATCGTTATGCCCACAAGAAGTCGTTGCTCTGTTACCTTTTTTTTGAAGAGGGTGGAATTGCCTGCACGTTATCCATTAATGACAAAGGTGCATCTAAGGTTGAAGCAATTCTTGCTCAACTGCAGCCGCAGATGCAAAGGCTCTGGAAGGAGCGCTATCCCTGTGGCGAGCAAGGGGGATGGCTGCATCCGAAAATTAGAACAGAGCAAGATTTGACTGACATTCTCTCCTTGATTGCAATCAAGGTTTCACCTAAGAAAAGCTGAGGATAAATCAGCTTTTTTTCTTTGAATAAAATAATTGATTGTTTTAAGTAAAATGTCTAGCAATTTTTGTTAAAAAGAATTTTATAAAAATGCGCAACAAAAAAACTAATTTTCTGTTGGTAAAATCTTGAATTTAAGCTTTAAAAACTTCTGAAAAAGATTATAATATATATAGTTCTACTTTTTTTGTGTGAAAACTTGTATGTTTTTTTGAGAAGTAGAGCTATTTATAGGGATTTTTTTGTTAAAGTGTCATAAAAAAAGGGGGAAGTTGTTTATGGTAGGAAGTGCAAGAGCCTATTTAAGAAAGGATCAGCGCCTAGGGAATTACCACGCTAATCAAAGAGAAAATCAGATACAAGAAGCGGGTGAAAACCTGATAAAGGAAGACAGGGCTGCAATCGAAACGACGGATGATTGTCATATAACGTATCGTAACTGGTGCAAACGGGTAGCATCGGAGCAGTTTATGCCATTTTGTTTATCATTTAGGAGTTATCAATATAAATTGGAAAAGTATCTCTATCCAGCAATTGGTGAGGTCCCTCTACAAATGCTGGATCGCTTCATGCTAGTTAATTTAATGATGGATTGGAAGCAAAAAGAAGTAGATGCTTACACCATTGAAGAATTGAAGTCTTTACTCAGCAAGACCTTAGATTATGCTGTTCAGCTAGACATTCTTTCAGAGAATCCTTATGAACAGATCGTGAAAAAAAGGACCAGAGTAAGAATCGAAGCGCTCTCCTTGTCGGAACAAGCGGACTTAGATCAATTCATTGAAAGAAAAAACAGTCTGCCAGGACAAGCTGCAATTATCGCCTTATATATGGGATTACGAGCTGAAGAGATCGCTGCATTGAAATGGGAGGATATCGATTGCGAGCAAAATCTTTTATATGTTAAGGCAGGTGCAGCAGAAGATAGGAGATCAACCGGTGCGCAACGGATTATTCCCATACCGGATAAAATTGTTCCACTTTTTTTGCGTCTGAAAGAATCTGCGGAAACAAGTCACTACGTTTTTTCACAATTCAATCAATCAAGGCAGCCGCAATGGCTTACTGAATATTTTCATGGGAGTGGAGAGAAAGTTAAGTTGGCCCCCATTCATTTTCGCCGACTGCGTTATACTTTTGCTAAGTGCTTGTTGGAAGAGACCGGCGATCTTACGGCCGTTAGTGCTTTAATGGGAGAGCCGGAAACGCCGATAAAAGCAGACAATGACCTCCGTGAAGTAATTCAACAACCAGTAGTCATTCAAACAGTTGATCAACCAATCAGAGCATAAGTAAAATACTTTTGATACGATAATAAGAGAACGCTTGCTAAAGATCCCCTTAGGCTTTTTACCTAAGAGGATCGTCTTTTTTTTAGGAATGTTTGGCTAAAAACTTTTTCAGCTGGCCTTCATTCATCATATGAATCGTCTGGAACTCACCCTTATAATAGATGGCCCAGTTGTTAAACATGCCGGGCAGATTTTTGGCTGTTTCTAAACTATCTACCGCAACGGTATTCAATGGAATCTCGTTAGCAGTACAATAGTTTTCAACTTCTTTTAAACCATTAGGGATGAAAGGACATTGCAAACCATAAAAAATAGTCAGCTCCTGGTCATCAATCTGCTGCTTTCGAGCATTTTCGGCAAATTGCGGCAGAGTGTTATCAAAGGAAAGAGCCAGCAGTTCATAGTCTCCCACTAGCGTATCCGCAACCTCAAACCCGTGAAAGGTCAGAAATTTCTTATCACTAAGAAAGGGACTCTTCTTTTTCGAGCTGACAACACAAACGCCTGATTTGTCCTGTGCTTTCGCATCAGCGATACAATAGTCCAGCAAGGCTTTCCCATGACCGTGTCCCTTGAATTTACCTGAAACCCATAAGCAATAAATATACAAATAGTTTTCTCCCACTACTGGGACCCAAGCCGTTTCCAGAGGTGAATACTCAATAAAGACTTTGCCGTTTTCGTTAAGCTTACGAAAGATGTGTCCCTCTTGAATTCGATTATTCAGCCAAGCCTTTTTAGTATCCACACCGGCTTGATGCTTCATGCCGGCAATCGCACAGCAAAGATGTTCTTGGGCGATATTCTCTTGGGTTAAATTAACATATGGGCTCATGAACTCACCATCCATTTTTCTCTTATTTTATCACAGTTGCTAAGAACATAGTCTAGAAAAAATAAGGCAGCTCTAGAGCGGATAAATTGTTGTCCATTCAATTGCAGAAATTTATGCAGCTTTTTTTAAGGTAAAAGTGAGAATTCGCCTTACAATCAAAAGAAACGGATGCCCACTTTTAGAATAAGCAAGGTTCCGTTTCTTTGTTTCTGAAATGCTAAACGAATTGTTGTATTGAATGAAGCTTATTTCCGACGATTGATCGACTTAATTTAGCGCTTCTTTTAGTTGGATTTTACTGGTGGCTGTAGCATCTTTCACTTCTTCTTTAACTGATTTAACCGTATCGACCACTTCTGATTTAACGTCTTGCTGTTCTTCCTTCAGCTCCTGTTTTAAAGCGACCATTTCCTTTTTTGCTTCTGCCTTCCAGATCGGTTGAAAAACATAACGATTAACTGCGACTAGACCTAAAGAAGCAACGACCAAGACTAAAATTGTTTTATCCAATAGATTTTTTTTCATAAAAAAACCTCCTCTTTTTTCATTTATTTATCCGAATGTTTTCTACTTCTCTATCATAGGAGAGATGGAGCCGGAAGACGTCAACCTTAAGTCCTATTTTTGACTCGGAAAAAAGGCTTGATTCACCACTTATACCGAAAAATAACCGCTTGTGCTAAAAGGCATTTTTCGCAGCAAGTTTTTTGGTAAACTATGAATGTAGAGAGGTGATGGAAGTGGAACTTTTCAAGGTTCATTTGTTGGTTTCAGAAAAATATCAGGATTCAGAGGTAGAAGTCAAAAGCTATGATCTTGAATTTGGTAAGAAAATGCTCGAGCATGTGAATGAGTTTTCTGGTAAACCAGCAGTACTCTCCTTAAAAACAATTGATGGGTATCAGTTGATTCGGCAGGATGAGATTATTTATGTGGAAGTATTTGGCAAGGAAGTAAATATTCATTTAAATGGAGAGCAAGTGGTTGTGCGGCAAGCCTTAACTAGCCTAGAGAAACTGTTGGACAGCAAGAAATTTGTACGGGTAGCTAAATCAACCATCATTAACCTAGACAAGCTGCAGCGGTTGGAGGTAGCCTTTTCCGGTAATTATTATGGTTTTTTACAAGACGATTGTCAGGTCGTAATCTCCAGACGCTATTTTCAACAACTAAAAAATAAACTAACCCTTTAGGAGGAAGCAACATGAAAATACTTAAATCAGCAATGATCGGATT
Organism: Candidatus Enterococcus ferrettii; assembly: GCF_017377655.1. Taxonomy (GTDB): domain Bacteria; phylum Bacillota; class Bacilli; order Lactobacillales; family Enterococcaceae; genus Enterococcus_A; species Enterococcus_A ferrettii. The sequence goes on along the minus strand of NZ_JAFREL010000016.1, from coordinate 140,102 downwards.
GATGACAGGCAGTTTAATTTTGATGGTTTCGGGACTATTTTTTGTCGATGCCAAGGTTCGAGGGATGTTGATTGGCTGTTTACTAATGACAACGCTGATTGGCGCATTATCGCGAGTGTATGACAGCAATCTCCCGCTGCTTCCTGCTGCGGCAGTTCATTTATTTGGCAGTTATGTTCTATTTTTTTGTACAGCTTACTTAGTGGACCTGTTTCCATTCAAATTAGGACCGATAATTTCTGGCAGCTTCATTTTTGCCGCAATTTTCTTTTCTATCTGGACCGTTTATTACTTTGTAGAAAAAAAGAAGATCGAAAAGATGAATGAACAGTTAAAATAGCGAATTGAGACCTTGGAATCATCTATCGCAACTATACTGCAACGGTTGAAAACACTACGGGTGTCAATGTGAGCAGCCTAACTGCCACAGTTAATCTATTGGACAGTGAAGGTGCAGTCATAGATACTACCTATTTGAGTGCCAACAACTGGCGCCCGGGTCAAAAATATAAATTTGAATTTATGACAGATAAGGAATTTCAAATTATCGATGTTGCTATTTCTTATTATCAGACGGAAGACTAAAGCAAAAAATTACTACTCTTTGACTAAACAAGGGGGAGTAATTTTTTTGTAGTGAGAGTCAGTAGTTTAGAAATGACATAGCAACTTTGTATAACTATTGGTAAAATAAAAGGAAAGAATGGGGAGCATTATTATCAATCAAAAGGAGCACACCTTTGAAAGAAGTCGATATCGGGTAGATTTCCACTTAGCGGTCATGGAAGAATCGGCCTTAGACAAACCGGATAATCCTCATGATCCTAATGCAGTGGCAGTTTTCTTTGAAGACCACAAATTAGGTTATGTTCCCAGTGGTAAAAATGATCAGCTGAACCAAATGCTTTAGTTTGGTTCTGAGGATATTTTTGAAGCGAGAATTCAATACGCGAATATGGAAAGTCACCCAGAACGGAAGTTTCGAGTAGTTGCTAAGCTGAAGGATGGTCGTAAATAAAAGGAGGAAACTAGTTGTTAATGAATTCAAATTATAAAGTAGCTTTTTTTGATGTGGATGGAACGTTGGCTGATAATGAACTGCCTAGGGAGTTGGGGATTTATGGACGAATTCCTGAGTCAGCTAAACGAGCTTTAAGCAAATTGAAGGAGGCAGGGATTGAACCGGTGATTGCTTCTGGACGCAATTACGAGAAGATCGCTGATTTTGCTGAACTGCTTGGGGTAGACAGTGTCATTTCTTCCAACGGAACTTATGTTACTTTTCAAGGGGAGCCGGTGGCTAATCATTATCTGTCCACTGAGTTAGTAAAGGAAATGGTGGAGCAGTTTCAGACGAAGCAAACAGACTTCTTATTGGAAACACCTGAAGAAATTCTCGAATATGCTGCTGACGAACTATTACCAGAAAATATTCTGCAATTTTTATGTCATTGCCCTAAAGAAGACTTGCCATCGCTAGATACAGAGAAGCTAATCGCTGAGAAGGTGGCCCCAACTGCCTTGAATATCCACTACAAGCATGTCTCAAAGGCGAGTGGAGTCGAAGAAATTTTGCAAAAAATGGGGATCAGCTCCGATCAGGCTTTGGCGTTTGGAGATGAAGAAAATGATTTTGCCATGTTTGAAAAGGTAGGCTTTCCGATTGCGATGGGAAATGGCAATGACGAACTGAAAGCTAAGGCCAGCTATGTAACAGATACGGTTAAAAACCATGGTATTTGGAAGGCCTGCCTTGAGCTTGAATTGTTTGAAGAAGAATAAAAGCAAACACAGCATCGGCAGAACTGTACTGTAAATTCTTTTTTTGAAAAGCTGAAAGGTTTCTTGTGAAGTTATCGGCAAGACTAAACAAGCAAGAACGTTCTCAGGAGAAGTAAGTTAATGCAATCTGTTAATGCGATAGGAAATGAAAGACAAGCAAGCTGATGAAACTTAAAATAGGGCAGTCGATCAATGTTTGTTCTTATGGCAGCTGAACTGAAAAGGGCGCTTCATTCTGTTTAAAATCAGAATGAGGCGCTCTTTTTACATTCGGGAAAGTTTTTTGACTGAATTTCGTTGGATCAGTTCGGTGTTTAGCAGAATTTGCTTTTTCACCTTTGAGGCAGTCAGTCCATTTTCAATCATCGTGATGGCTTCCATAGCAATTTCCTTGATGGGAACGTGGATGGTGGTCAGCTCGGGTGTCGTCACACGACATTCGGGAATGTCATCAAACCCAACAATCGACAGATCCTTAGGTACTGAATAGCCTAGCGAATTCAACGTTTTCAGCACACTGATGGCAATGTAATCATCCTCGCAGAAAACAGCAGTCAGGTCAGCTATAAAAGCGTCGAATTTCTCCAAATTTTTATCAATCAGCTGCAGGTTCATCGCCGGTAGATAAAATTTAGGCAAACTTTCCGGATTGATGTCATAAAATTTTAGGGCATCCTTGAAGCCACGCCGTCGATCGTAAAAGTTATTGATTCGCGGCAGGCCTTTAATGTATCCAATACGCTCGTGTCCCATCTCCACTAGATGTCTGGTGGCAGCGTACACCCCCTGGTAATTGTTCATCGTAATGGTGTTGCAGTTTAAATTGTTGCATTGAGTATCCAAGATCACTAAATTTTCAAAGCGTTGATTGACAGGAGCAATATGAGCTGCTGTTAAATTCGTACCCAACAGAATGATGCCGTCGCTGAGATCATGAGACTCCAGCTCAGTTAATTTCTCTAATAAGTGATGCTTTGGCAAATTGTTTGTCGTCAAGACATGGTGATTTCGACTAGCCTCGGTAGCAATGTAGGAAAGCAGCTCCTTAAAGAAAGGCAATTGATCGTATTCTTCAGTGATGACATCATTATTGGTACAGGCCACCAAACGAATCAACAGCTTGTCTTCCTCCACCTTCGTATGCTTTCGCATCGGTACATAATTATACTGTTGGGCAATTTTTAAAATGAATTCTCTCGTTTCTTCACTGACTCCGGGCTTACCGTTTAGGGCTATCTTTCTATTTTTAACTCATATTGATTAATTTGTCTACTTGTTTTACAAGAAAACGCCTTCTCCTTTCTTAGTTTACTAAACTAAGAAATAGAATTAGTTTTTTTTACTTTTTTTATCTTGTTGCGGTTGAGGACAGATGATAATCTACTGAAAAGAAAGCGTTTAAGAAAGTGAGGAGCTCCAATGGATCAAGTAAAAATTGGTTTTGCACCAACAAGAAGAAATTTATTTAGTGCGGATGCCGCAATTGACTATGCAAACTTAACTCGAGAAAAAATGAAAGAACTATCAGTAGATTATGTAGATATTTTAGATATGAATCAGGATGGGCTTTTATATGATGACGAGGGGGTTGAAAAAATTGCTGCTAAGTTTAAAGAAGCTGAGGTTGACGGATTATTTTTAGCCAATGTTAATTTTGGAACTGAATACGTCTGTGCTCGTTTAGCCAAAAAGTTAGATATTCCAGTTTTGTTATGGGGACCGAAGGACGAAACACCAGCAGAGGACGGCTCACGGCTGCGGGATACTCAATGCGGCTTGTTCGCGATTGGGAAAGTATTACGGCGCTTCAAAGTTCCGTTTACTTATATGAAGAACTGTGACCTTGATGCGCCAGAATTTGAGCGAGGTCTTCAGGACTTTATTAAAGTCTGTAATGTGGTAAAAACTTTTAAAGCTACTCGTATTTTACAAGTTGGACCGCGTCCGTTTGATTTTTGGACCGTAATTTGTAATGAAGGGGAACTATTGGAACGTTACAACATTTCTCTTTCACCTGTGCCAATTCAAGAGGTGGTTCAGGAAATCAACCGAATCAAAGCTGATGAATATGAAAAGGTACAGACAACTATTGATTACTTTAAGCAACAGACGGAAGTACAAATTACGGAAGCTGAATTGGAAATGGTAGCAGCCTTGAAGGTCGCATTACAAAGCTTATGTGAACGTTATGGCTGTAATTCAGGAGTTATTCAGTGCTGGACCGCTTTGCAGGATGAAATCGGAATTTTGCCTTATGCTTCTTTGTCACTGTTACAGGAAGAAGGGATTCCATTCGTTTGCGAGACCGATGTGCACGGAGCCATATCAGAATTATTAGTCGAGGCTGCTTCCTTAGGAGAACATCGAGCAATTTTTGCAGATGTGAATTGCCGCCATCCAGAAAATGAGAACGGTGAGCTGCTTCAGCATTTAGGTGTATTCGCTTATTCCACTGCTGAAACCAAGCCAATTTTGCCGCCCAAGCATTTTGTTTTCGATTATCCTGGTTCGGTTGCCTTTCGAGCTATCAAGGATGAGTACACCCTTTGCCGGTTTGATGGCGACAATGGAGAATATTCGTTGTTAATGGGAACTGGTAAAGGGATTGACGGTCCTTACAATCAAGGAACGTATCTTTATTTAGAGTTTGAAAATTTGAACCGTCTGGAATTCAAGTTAGTTTATGGACCCTACATTCATCATGTTGCTGCCGTTCGCAAGAATGTTGTACCGATCTTATATGAGGCATGTAAATATATTGGGGTTCAACCGGATTTTTATGACCCAATTGAAGAAGATGTTCAAGCATATCTTAGAGGAGAGTAAATATGGAAAGTTTAAACTTGCAACAAAAAGCCTTAAGCATTCGCAAAGATGTCATGCAATTAGTTTACGATGCTAAAACGGGCCACACCGGTTCGGATTTATCTTGTACTGATCTGTTAGTAGCTCTCTACTATGAAGTGATGGCGGTTGATCCAGCCAATCCTAATCAAACCGATCGTGATCAATACATTCAAAGTAAAGGACATGCAGCGGAAGTCTTGTGGGCCGTTTTAGCTGATCGAGGATTTATTGATCAAACTGAACTGGCCAGCTTTTCACAATTTGGCTCACGTTTAATCGGTCATCCTAATAATAAAGTAGCCGGAGTGGAAATGAACACCGGGTCACTAGGCCATGGCTTGCCAGTTTCAGTAGGAATTGCTTTGGCGGGAAAATTGGATCATAAAACATACCACACCTATACTTTGATGGGAGACGGCGAGTTAGCGGAGGGTTCCGTTTGGGAAGGGGCAATGGCCGCAGCTCACTACAAACTGGATAATTTAACAGCAATAATCGACCGTAACAACCTGCAAATTACTGGCGCGTCTGAAAATGTAATGGGATTAGAACCATTGAATCAGAAATGGCAAGCTTTCGGCTGGGACGTTCATGAAATTGACGGCAACAATATGGAAGAAATCGTGGCTACCCTAAAGCAACCCAATCAACCAGGAAAACCGAAATTGGTGATTGCTCATACAGTCAAGGGGAAAGGCGTATCCTTTGCTGAAAATCAGGCAGCTTGGCACCATAAAGTTCCAACTGATCAGGAACTATCTAGTGCCCTGGAACAGTTAACAAAAGAGAGGGAGGAATTAACTCATGACTAAGCAAAGCATAGCTAATCGGCAGGTAATGTGTGAGGTATTAATAAAGGAAGCCAAGGCAAATGCGGATATTTTAGTCTTAACCAGTGACTCTCGTGGCTCAGCCTCCCTAGCCGATTTTGCTAAGCAGCTGCCAGAGCAATTAATCGAAGTGGGCATTGCGGAACAAAATTTAGTTAGTATCTCAGCCGGGTTGGCTCATATGGGTAAACGGCCCTTTGCCGCTTCACCGGCTTGCTTCTTAAGTATGCGCAGTATTGAACAAATTAAAGTCGATGTTGCCTACTCTAATAAAAACGTCAAACTGATAGGTATCAGTGGCGGTGTCAGCTACGGTGCTTTAGGAATGAGTCATCATTCCCTACAGGATTTCGCTGTTACACGAGCGATTCCCAATCTGCAGGTGCTAGTGCCTGCAGATCGGCTTGAAACCAAGAAAATGTTTCAAGCCTTGGCTGCTTCCAACACTCCGGCTTATGTTCGTTTAGGCCGAAACCCGGTAGAAGATTGTTATAAAGAAGATTATGAGTTTGAAATCGGCAAAGCAGTCACTATGCAAGAAGGAGAGGATATAACCTTAATTGCAACTGGTGAAACGGTTCGTCAGGCGATGGATGCCGCGGAGCTGTTGATGGAGCAAAACATTTCTGCAAAAGTAGTAAACATTCATTCTCTAAAGCCGTTCGATAGTGAGGCAGTAAAGGCGGCAGCTCTTGCAACTAAACGAGTGATTTCAGTTGAGGAACACAGTGTCTATGGTGGTTTAGGTGCAGCGGTGGCTGAGGCTTTATCGGAAGAAACGGGAATTCGACATAAAATTATTGGTTTTCCTGATGAAGCTTTATTAACTGGTACCAGTGAGGAGCTTTTCAAGCATTATGGCTTGGATGGTGCTTCCTTAGCTGAACAGGCTGCTGAGATGGTGAAATAAAATGAAGAACTATCGCTTAGTCATTGACCAAAGCACCTCTGGAACCAAGCTGCTGCTGTTTGAAAACGGTCAGCTTGCCAAGCGGTATGATAAAACCCATCGGCAAATTTTTCCTCAGTCCGGTTGGGTGGAGCATGACCCATTGGAAATCTGGCACAATGTAGAATTATTGTTAAATCAAGCATTGGAAGAAAATCAGCTGCAGGCTAAGCAAGTCACCTCCTTGTCCATTACCAATCAACGAGAAACCATCGTGGCTTGGGATCGAATAACCGGCAAACCGCTCTATAATGCGATCGTCTGGCAATGCAACCGCAGCCTGGCGATTTGTGAAGAACTAATTAACGAAGAGAAAAGTGATTTTGTTCAAGCCAAGACTGGTTTGACCATTGACTCTTATTTTTCCGGTACTAAGGTGAAATGGCTCTATGAAGAAGTGCCCGCAATTGCTAAAAAATCAGGCAGCGGGGAATTGGCTATTGGAACCATTGACAGCTGGTTAGTATGGAATCTGACCCAGCAGCACACTTTTGTCACAGAACCAAGCAATGCTTGCCGCACATTGTTGTACAATATTCATACCCATACTTGGGATAATGAATTGTTAGCACTATTCGGAGGGGCTGCCGCAGATTTTCCTGCAATTAAGGGTTCTTCTGAGATTGTTGGCTATTACCGAGGAATTCCTATTCAAGGGATTATGGCTGATTCACAGGCGGCATTGTACGGTCAAGGCTGCTTAAAGTCTGGTGAAGTGAAAGTAACCTTAGGAACAGGCTGCTCGATTATGATGCAGGTGGAAGAAAATGATAGCTATCAGGATCGACGGATTTTGACGACAATCGCGCAAAGGCAAGGAACTAAAACGCATTATGCTTTGGAAGGAATTATTCGTTCCTGTGCTGACTCGATTCGCTGGTTCGATGAGCAGGTAGCAAGTATGGCTGACAGCAGTACACTCTGCAACCAAGTATTGACAGAAGAGCGTCAAGCAGATGTGTATTTCTTACCGGGGTTGCAGGGATTAGGGGCCCCATTTTGGAATAATGAAGCAACGGGAGCTTTTATAGGCTTGAAACGGACTACTTCTAAGCTGGATATGCTAGGGGCGATTTTAGATAGTATCATTTTTCAGGTTAAAGCAGTGATCGATGTGCTGGAATTGGTTTCCGGTCATAAGATTTCAGTCATTAAGATTGATGGAGGAGTTACTCGAAACAGTGCGCTAGTTCAACAGTTAGCCAACTTACTGCAAAAAGAAATTATTGTGAACGATATTGAGGAATTGTCTGCACTAGGTGCGATGCTGTTAACCGGAGAAGTGCTAGAACAGCCCAATTTGACTGGTCATCAAGTAGTGCCGCAGGCCAGTGAAGACTTAAATGACAAATATCTGCAATGGTACAAGTTAGTGAATGTAGTTTCAGCTCTGACTTAGGAAATAGTTGAAAACAGATACGAAAAGGAGGATATATTAATGGAAGCTTTAGAGGCAAAAGCCCGTACGATTATAACGACTGATGGTGAAGTAGATGATATGAATTCATTTCTGCGTTACCTGTTATACAGCAATGAAATTGACACGGAAGGGATTGTTTTAACTAGCTCGGTTTACCATTATGCTGGGGACCTAAAAAAAGGGATTGAACCTTTTCGCTGGACTGGTGAAAGCTGGATAAATGATTTTATTGATCAATATGAAAAGGTATACAGCAATCTGTGTATTCATGCCGAAGGTTATCCGGCACCTGATCGCCTGCGTGAAATATATCATATTGGCAATATCAGCTATAAAGGTGAGATGGAAAAAGAAACAGCAGGGTCGCAATTTATTGAAAACTATTTGTTAAAAGATCAGGATCCGCGCCTGTTGTATATTCAAACATGGGGCGGGACTAACACTACAGCACGGGCATTAAAATCTCTGGAGGAAAAATACAGCAGGACCTCTGAATGGGCAGCACTCAAGCAAAGAATTGAAGAAAAGGTTGTTTTGTATATCATTTTGGATCAGGACGAAACCTACAGTGATTATATTGCGGAAAATTGGAAAATCAAAGTGATAAATGACCGTTTCAGCTTCTGGCATTTTGCGTATCTATGGAAAAAGGTCAACAGGAACCTGACCACTCGGCTATCCAGCGACTGGAACTATGATTTGAAAAACAATTATGGACCATTATTGGAAAAATATGCCTTGATGGGCGACGGGAATATCCTGGAAGGAGAGCTGCCGGAGGAGCAGCGAGGATCGGATAGCTATTTGGCTAACAATAGTGAATATCAAAGGTATGAGTTTATTTCTGAAGGGGATTCGCCCTCTTTCTTCTATCTATTAAACAATGGATTACGCAATGATGAAGATCCATCTTATGGCGGCTGGGGCGGACGTTTCAGTGAGAAAAATCCTTATCTTTTTACCAATGATGCCTTGGATTATAATCCTTATACGCAGCAATTTGAATCGGAATATACCTTGACCCGCTGGTTAGATGATATTCAAGATGACTTTAAGGCTCGGGCACAATGGTGCGTAGCCAAACGTTTTGAAGATGCTGCCCATTATCCAATCGTTTGTCTGGAAGATTCCTTGAATCGTCAGGTAGAACCCGGCGAAAAAGTTAGGATCACTTGTGAAGCCCAAGATCCGAATCAGCGTTCGCTGTATTACCACTGGTGGTTTTATCAAGAAGCGTCCAGCTATACCCCGATGGATAGGCTAAAGCCCAGTTATGAAGATATTGAAGGCTTCGTGATTGGTCAGTCGGCTGAATCAGTTATACAATGTCATCCGATGATTAAGCTGGAGGGTGCCAATACGCCCCAAGTCACCTGCTATGTGCCAGAAGATATTAAACCAGGTCAAACGCTGCATTTAATTCTGGAGGTTTCCAATGATGGAGAGCATAGTCTGAAGACCTATCGTCGAATTATTTTAACAGCAAAGGAAGGATAGAAGATAATGAATACAAAAATTTCACAAAAAATGTTTAAAATTGCTCTGCTTTCAATCTCTTTACTGCTTACCTCAACCGGCTCTATTGCTATTACCGTTTCGAAAATGCAGGAGACTTTTGCTGATCGCGGAGCTACTGCGGTGGAAGCTTTAGTTACTGCTTCGAATATCACAGTCATGATCTTTGTCCTGTTAAGTGCCTTTCTTGTTCGAGCGTTAGGAACCAAGAAAACCGTTTTGCTGGGATTGTTCTTAGCAGGAGTGGCAGGGGTAGTACCGATGTTTTCAACCAACTACACAATTGTTTATATTTCCCGTTTAGTATTAGGTGCTGGACTGGGAATGTTTAACTCACTGGCAGTCAGCTTGATTAATGAATTTTATGCGGGTGATGAACGAAATAAAATGTTGGGTTACCAAAGTGCAGTGCAAAGTATTGGGCAAACCATTACAACCTTCATTGCTGGAATCTTAGTTACCTACGATTGGCACTATGCTTACGGAATCTATTTCTTAGCGATTGTTTCGTTCTTGTTGTTTTCTATTTACGTGCCGGATGTTGAAAATGATGCTGCTGCAGAAACAAATGAGGCAGATAAACAAACAGTGAATCGTTTCGTGATATTGTCTAGTATTGCTTTGTTCTTTTCCTTTGGATTTTTAATGGCTATTTTCTTGAAGGCCAGTACTTTAGTTCAAGAAGCAAATTTCTCTAATCCAGCTTTTCTAGGCACTGCCTTATCCTTGTTCACATTGGTTGGTTTCTTGGGTAACTTCCTATATGGACACATTGTGAAGGTAACAAAACATCTAACGTTAGTCTTTAGTTATGCTATTATGGGAATAGGATTTCTAATTGTTTCATTTGCACCAAATATGGCGATTTTCACAGTTGGATTGTTAATCAGCGGATTAGGCAGCTCAGCCTTCTTACCCTATTCGTTTGGTACCATTATGGAAAAGGCACCGAAGAATTCAGCTAATTTAGCTGTTTCGATTGCTATGGTTGGAACCAATCTAGGGTCATGGATTTCACCCTATCTGCTATCCTTTGTAGGCAGTGTGTTCAACAATACTACCGCCCAATTTTCACTGCTATTTTCTGGAGGCAGCTTTCTAGCCTTTGCTGTATTGTATTTCTTAATCAGTGGTACTTTCAAGAAGGAAAATTCGGCAGCTAAAACGGCGTAAAAACTTTAAGGATGGAGGGAATGCCTCAGTGGATTATTTAAGTATTGATGTAGGGGGGACCTACATCAAATATAGTTTAGTCAATCGAGCGGGCAATCTTTTGACCGTCAAAAAAATTGAAACACCGGCAACATTGGAACAGTTTCTGGCCGATCTGTTTCAGTTGATTGGTGATGTACGAGAGCAAATCAAGGGCATCGGTATCAGTCTGCCTGGGAAGATCGACATCAAAAAAGGTGTCATCTATCACGGCGGTTCCTTGGAGTACATGCACGAAGTTGGTTTGAAAGCGCTTGTTGAGGAGGAGTTTGGTATTCCCTGTGCTTTGTCAAATGATGGAAAAGCCGCAGCTCTAGCTGAATTGTGGTTAGGCAATTTGAATGAAATTGAGAATGGTGCGGCAGTAGTTTTAGGGACCGGGATCGGCGGCGGGTTGATTCTTAATGGGGAACTCTTTCAGGGCAGCCATTTTCAAGCGGGTGAGTTGAGTTTTTTGATTAATTATCAGCAGCTAGAAGATCCGGAAAATTTAGTTGGCTGGCATTCTTCAGCAGTGCGATTTGTTATCGAAGCCTGCAAGCTGCTAGGATTGGAAAATTTAAATGACGGTCAAGCAGTCTTTGAAGCACTGGAGCAAGGTCAAAATGACGAATTACAAAAAATGTTTACAGATTACTGTCAAATTATTGCGCGAATCCTACTCAATCTGCAAGCTACTTTAGATATATCTCGGGTAGTGATTGGCGGCGGCATTAGTGCTCAGAATCGTCTGATTAAAGAAATCAATCAGCAATACCAGCTTGCTCGTGACAATCAGCCATTGTTGAAAAGCAGTTTTGAACCATTAGAAATCCTGCCTTGTCATTTTCGGAGTGAGGCCAATTTATTAGGGGCAATCTACCAATTATTTCTACAATTGGATAACGCCTAAGAAAGCTAGAAAGAGGATGAATCAATGACAACATTTCCCAAAAATTTCTTATGGGGCGGCGCAACAGCTGCCAATCAATTAGAAGGGGCGTACGATCGCGAAGGCAAAGGATTATCTGTTGCTGATGCAATGCCTGGCGGTAAAATTCGTATGCAGGTGTTAAGCAGTGAAGAATTTGATTGGACTTTAGACTCTGAAAAATATACGTATCCCAATCATCGTGGTATTGACCATTATGATCGTTATCAGGAAGACATCGCCTTGTTTGCAGAAATGGGTTTTAAGTGCTACCGTTTCTCAATTGCCTGGACGCGTATTTTTCCGAAGGGTGACGAGACGACACCAAATGAAGCAGGACTTAAGTTCTATGACAACTTGATTGATGAATGCTTGAAATACAATATTGAGCCAGTAGTAACAATTTCTCACTACGAAATGCCGTTACATTTAGCAAAGGAATACGGCGGCTGGAAAAATCGTCAGCTAATCGATTTTTACGAACGTTTTGCAAAAGTAGTGTTAGAAAGATATCAAGCGAAAGTGAAATACTGGATAACTTTCAATGAAATCAATTCAGCCTTTCATTTTCCAGCATTAAGCCAGGGGATGGTAAAAAGTACAGGTGGCGGAGAGTTTAAAAATATTGTTCAGGCTTGGCACAATCAATTTGTGGCCAGCAGCAAAGCAGTGAAAATCGGTCATGAACTAAATCCTGATTTGCAAATTGGCTGTATGATTATTTATGCAACTACCTATAGTATTGATGCAAATCCTGCGAATCAATTAGCGACAATGGTTCAAAATCAAGAGTTCAACTTCTTCTGTACAGATGTTCAAGTACGGGGAGAATATCCTGCCTACACGAAACGTATGTTAGGTGAAAGAGGAATTGCTTGGGAAGACATCGAAATCACCAATGAAGATTTGGCGTTGCTGAAAGAACACAACGTTGATTATATCGGCTTTAGTTATTACATGTCTTCAGCTATCAATGAAACCAATCCTGACAGTGAAGAAGTTGGCGGCAATCTATTAGGAGGTGTGCGCAATCCATTCCTAGAAGCCAGTGAATGGGGTTGGCAAATTGACCCTGAAGGCCTACGCATTGCCTTAAATGAATTGTACAATCGTTATCAAAAACCACTATTTATCGTAGAGAATGGCCTGGGCGCCATTGACCAAGTTACAGCAGAAGGAACGATTGAAGACGATTATCGAATTGACTATCTACGTCGTCACATCGAAGCGATGGGCGAGGCAATTGCTGATGGAGTCGACTTGATGGGCTACACACCATGGGGATGTATTGATTTAGTCAGTGCATCGACAGGTGAAATGAGCAAACGTTACGGGTTCATCTACGTTGATTTAGATGACGAAGGCAAGGGAACCTTGAATCGTTCGAAGAAGAAATCTTTTGATTGGTACAAAGAAGTAATTTCGACGAATGGAGAGAAATTGTAGAAGTTAGCTTGATAAAAAGGTGATCACATTTGTCGATAGACAGATTGGGTCACTTTTTTTTGAGGAAGTTTTTTAGGCAGGGAATTCTTAGCTATTGATTAGGTGAAGCATTTTTTGTTGTACCAATAAATCATCCTTACCTTAAGTTCTGCGACCTTTTATTAACGATAGGTTTCTATTTGAGAGAGAGTGCAAAATGATTTTGCTCTGTAGGCAGATGTTTAAAAAAAAATAGATGCGCTGCATTTTCGTATAGTTTTTATAAAAAAAGGTAAAATGTTCAAGACTAGGGAATGATGGTTGTTGTATAAAATGGAAGTAAGTAGTTACATCTGTGATCTTGTCCGTTACCTTAACTATATGCTTGGAGTTGCTCCAATTACGACTAAAGCCAAGCAATTTCCTTTGCATGTTTCTCTTACTCCAGAAATGCATGTACAAGGTGAGATACTTCTAGAACAACATCGAATGTTGGATTTTGAGACAAGAAGCTTCAAGTTTGTTGAAAGAGCACCAATAGATTTAGTAACAGAATGTACGATAAAGTTAAAGCTGATGTACTGAACTGTCAACGAGAAAAAAAGCCGTCAGAAATTATCCGACGGCTTTTTTGCGGCTGTTGTTGTTTAAGTATAACCAATTGTAGACTGCGCCAATACTTCATCAATCGCTTCAGCTAAACGTTTCATTCCAATATCAATTTGTTCAGCTGGCATATTGGAGTAATTTAGACGGAAGGTCCCTGGTACAATCTCATCACAATAGAAGGGTTCACCTGGTACAAAGGCGACGTTGTTTTGAATACAGCGATCAAAAAGCTCTTGGGTATCAGTAATACCGGGAACTTCAATCCAAATGAACATTCCTCCCTCAGGTTGACTATAGGTCACCGTTTCAGGAAAATACTTTTTAATCGCAGCCATCATCAGATCTTTGCGTTCTTTATACAGGGCAGTGATTTTTGAAATGTGTTGGTCAATGTCGTTGTTCTCAAAGAAAGCCGCTACAATATACTGCGCCAAATTATCTGAATGTAAATCAACTGACTGCTTCATAATAGTAAATTTATTGATTAATTCAAGTGGTGCAACCACCCATCCCAAACGCAGGCCGGGAGCTAGTATTTTAGAAAAAGTACTTGTATAAATTACGTGGCCTGTTTCATCAAAGGAACGAATTGCCGGTAAAGGGGTTCCTTCAAAGCGCACAGCGCCATAGGGATTATCCTCCAAAACTAACACGTCATAGTCAACTGCCAATTGCGCCAGCTTTTTCCGGCGTTCTAAAGAAAGGGTTCGTCCAGTTGGATTTTGAAAATTTGGAATAGTGTAAATCATTTTAGTATTTGGATTCGCTTTTAGAGCTTCCTCCAGCATATCCAGCTTCATCCCGTTTTCATCCATTTCCACACTTACTAAGTTCGCTTCATAGGATTTGAAGACATCTAAGGCACATAGATAAGTTGGTTGTTCTACGATAACAGTGTCGCCTTCGTTAATAAACATTTTACTGGTTAAATCCAGCACTTGTTGGGAGCCGGTGGAAATCATAATTTGTTCTTCATCAACTGTGATGCCGTCTTGTTTTAACCGTTCAACGACAATTTTTCGAAGTTCCGGTATTCCTTTCGAGCTGCCGTATTGCAGAGCAGTCATCCCTTTTTCTTGAAAGACCTGATTGGCAGCTGCCTGAATCTTCTCTACTGGAAACAGCTCTGGAGCAGGTAATCCGCCAGCAAAAGATATAATTTCCGGATTTGCAGCTACCCGCAAAAGATCGCCTACAGCATCAGTGTCACTCGTTGGTACTTTTGTTGAATAATGGTAATTCATCCATCCATCTCCCGTCGAAAATTAAATAAACATTACAAATTCAAGTATATTACATTGGAAGAATATAATGTACTGTTTTTTTGCTGCGAGCATTTCTTTTCCACTTCTTTGTTAGTATTTATTATGATGGGGTTGGATTGGGATAGGTGCGGATCTTGAATTTACCTCAAAATGAAGGGAGGAGGCTAGCATATATCTCCTGTCTTTTTGCGAAATCATCGAAGGTATTCATGAGGAATCGCATCCTGAAAGCAGGATTATTCTCACATAGCAGCCAACTTTATCACCTGACTCCGGTTATTTGATTTGGAGCTGCTTGTAAAAAAATGACGGGAGATCAAAAAAAAACACCGAATTGAGACAAGGTACTCAATCCTGTGTTTCTTAGTTTCCCTGCAGTTCTAATAAATACATCATCATTAAGTCACTTACAACAAAGAAGGCATAAATCAAACCTAATCGCATTCCAAAAATTCGCCAGATTCCGAAGATTCCAATACTATAGACAATTATTTCTAAGATTAGTTTATAAATGCCAGTTAAGTGGGTGGCCGATTTTGGAGCCCCATATTTTGCCCAGACGAGGGTTATGCCGGAAGCCAATAAACAGAAGAGCACCTTTTCTGACAAAGGTTTTTGAATAAAGACTCCACTAGCCAGTCCTATCACAGTACCAATTTCCAAGATAAAACGAATGCTTAAAGTTAATCCTGCTAGTAACGTCATTTTTCTGTCTAAACCTCACGTTCTTTTTCAAATTCTACTGGGTGAAAAACGCCCTTCTCTACATAAAGGATGGTTTCAGCCGAGCGATCATTTGCTAAAGCAATTTCAACATTTCTTTTATCACTTCGTTCATAGAAAATACGTGCTTTCTCGTAAGATAGGCCACCTTGCATTTTACGTTTAATTAAACGTTCTTCCAAGACAGCAGCATCGGCATATAAAAATACCCGATCAGCACCATATTCATGAAGTTGGTTCCAAGGTGCTTCGTCTAACAATAAATAATTACCCTCCAGCAAAATAATTTTCTCAGTAAGCTGTACCTGATCGTGGATAACATCGTGAAGCTTGCGGCTATAGATGGGCCACTTATTGTCTTCCAAGCGAGCCTCAGTAAGTTTTTTCAGCAGCATCGGTACGTTAAAGGTTGACGGATGTCCTTTGTAATCTTTCATCGGAACGACTTGTCCGTCTATATCTGCCTCATGGCTGTTTAGGTAAGCTTGTTCATAATGGAAGCCATCTAATCCAAGTGTTTGAATCGGTGTGTAATCGGAACACTTCTTCGACAACTGCTCTAAAAAAAGTGCTAGGGTGGTTTTACCACAGCCGGGAGGAGCCGCAAGAAAAACAAAAATCCGCTGTTTCTGGGTTCTTTGCAACTCGGTCCATTTCTTCAATAGTGGGTGAAAAATGGCGGCTATATTTTCTTCATCAAAGTCTGCATCAATTATTAAGTCATTGACAGTCAGTTGATAGGTTTTCAAATTTTCTCCCCCTTTATTCCTGCGGCAGTTTCGAAAGGATAATCCTTAATCCATAAATAAAGCTTTCCTCAATATTTTCCTGCAATTGGAAAGATTCTTTTCCGGTTAATGAAGAAAATCCATGGAGATAACTGCGCAGCAGCCGGATAAAATAAATTTGTTCCGCTTTCGGCAGATCAAAGCCGTCTAAGATTTTTTGCAGCAGGTTCACCACTTGATTAGAGATTTGCTCAGCTTCGGTATTTTCCCAATAAACTTGTTTTTGAATGAGTTCATACTGACCAGGATGAGCAACTGCAAACTTTCGATAAGCCTGTGACATTGCAAAAAGGGCTTCTTTTTTTTCTACACCAACGCCGGCCAGTAACAGAGCTTGATAAAAATTTTCCAGACTGAAATAAGCGGCCTGTGCTAACAGGTCTTCTCGATTTTTTATATGGTTATAGAGAGAGGGCGGCTTGATTTGCAGATTTCCGGCAACCTCCTTAAGACTAACGCCCGCCACCCCTTGTTCATCTAAAATTTTTATAGTTACATCAACTATTTCTTGTTTAGTAATCTTTTTCATCCTGCAATTTCCTTTCAGCTGTGCGAATTGCTTGGGTCATTTCGGCAACTGGATGTTCAAGCATCGTACCATGTCCGACTGCTAACAGCTTAGGCTGTAATTCCACCAATACTTTGGCACTCGCTAATGCAGTCCTAGCATCCCAAGTACCGAAAGCTGGGAAAGGGAAAAGGGGGCGAACGATACCAGCCACAGCTATACCGCCACATAGTTGGAGCGCGTCTCCTGCAATCAGCACGCCTTCGTTGTCGAGAAAAGCAACTGAACCAGGTGTATGACCAGGACAGGCAACGATCCTCAAACCTTCAATTTCTTGCTCTGGTTGAAACATAAAATCAATTGGAATCGGTTCTTTAGGAAAGCCCCCCTTGATTTTTTTATTCGCTTCATCTTTTAGAAGACTAAAATCACCTTCTAGCAATTTATTATCTCGGACAGAAATTCCGACTTTGACAGTGGGGAATACTTTTTTGAATTTAGCCACACCATTTACATGATCACCATGAGCATGGGTGAGGAGCAAAACCGTCACCTTTTTTTCTGTTTTCAGCTCTAGCTTGCGAACCTCTTCAATAAACAGTTTATTTCCCATGTCAATTACGACTAAACTTGTTGCTGTCTCATAGACAAAGCAATTGACTGGAAAGATTGCAGGCGTCAGTTGATACAAGTTTTTCTTTTTGATAACCTTCATATAATCCCTCCGAAACTAATATGGATAGTTTTAAACTAATTAGATTAGTTAAGATTATACAGTACCTAGTTTAAATGTCAAACAGAGGTAAAAACCTTTTTAACAGTTATAAAATAGTTGGAAGGGAAGGCTGAGTTTTTAGGGATTGCCTATTTTCTCTTCTTCTTACGTTTCTTTTTCTTTTTAGGTTGAGTTAGTTTTTTAGTTTCTTCTTGTTTATGGAAAGGATTTTTAGCGTACAGTTTTTTCTGATGATCCTCAGGCCTTTTTCGCTGCCGTTTCTTTTCATTTTTTGGAATCGAAGTCGCAGCAGTTTCATTGACTGCCTCGAGCTTTTTCTCTTCTTTAACCGAGTCCACATGTTTTGCTGGGTGAGTATCTTTTGAGGATCTAGGCAGGTTCGCTTCTTCTGGATTGTGAATCTCCGTTTTGTCAGCAGCGGATTTCGGCTGTTCAGTCCATACTTCTATCTTCTCTTCTTCATTCTCACTATTATAGTCGATATCAATAGTAGCGAAGCTGTTCTTTACCAACTCTGCGAAGCGACGAACCCCATTTTTCTCAAAAATTGTTAGCGTACTCAAAATAGCTAAAAGATCACAGTTTTCCTGAGTAGAATATTTACGATCCACATTGCTTAAAGTCCAGCCATGTTTTTTACCAGTTTCATCTTTAAAAACTGTCACTAAGCTTCTTTTTATAGGTGCTTCCCAGCCGCCAGAATGCAGTATTGGTAACAGCTTTTCAATATGTAAACGTGTTCGTTCAGTTGTTTGTGAAAACTCTTCTTCGCTATCAAATAAGCGATTTACAACTGTTTGCCATTCGTCCTCAGAAAAATAATTGCGGAAATAGACACAGTATTTGCGTGCACTTTTAACCTTGTCACTGGTTAAAAAAAGGTCACGAATTAGATCTTTTTCAAAATTTGAGAAGTCACTAGGGGTGAAAGAATTACGTACTAAAACGGCAACAGCACACTGGATTACGTAAGACGCATCGTCACTATTTTCCAAAAAAGAATTAAATTTTTTAGATAAATTTTCGCGCTTCATTAAAAATAATTGACGAGTTCCGAGATTTATAGTTGACATCATATCGCTCCTTAAAAAATATCTGATTTATTTAACTGAATTGTATCGATGTGTTTTAAGGATTTCAATAGATTTTTTCATACTGAGAAAAAAAGGATCAGTTTTGTCCCAAAAAAGGGACAAAATGAAACAAAAAGCTGTGATGTAAGCATTTATTTAACATCAATGGAACCTTTTATTCCTATTTACAGGGAGCTCAGTAAACATAAAAGGGAGTTGAAATGATGTCCTCCTATAAAAAGTGAATTTGTTAACAGCCATTATGTTCTTATGAGGGAAGAACGTAACCATAAGAAATTAGCTTCAGTATTTTTTATAGATAAGCTGTATAAATGATTTACTGATAGGGGTTTAAGGAGGGATAGTCTTGCTGAGCTAAATGGACTAGTTTTTCTGATAGTTGAGACTTAATACTTTCGAACTTATTGATTAAGAGGTGAAAAGAAACGAAGGAGAAGGCTGCTATCGACAGCGCTTCTCCTTCGTTGTTGTGCCTTTATTACGAAATCCTACAGTGAAAACTCCTCATCAATAAATTCCACATGTTTTTCCTCTAGGGTCTTGGTAAGCCAAGAATGATCTATATTACCGACACTCGCTTTTTGAACCTTCTCCCGATCATTTGTGGTGATGGCCTCGGCCTGATCAATAATCTGTGCTGCATCCTTTTTGGGGATAATTACAACACCATCTCGATCGCCCAGTACAATATCGCCGGGCATAACGGTGATCCCACCAACAGAAATGGGTCCATTCACTTCGCCAGGTCCCTCCTTGTAAGAAGCTTGCGGAGTCGAGGCAGTTGCATAAATCGGACACTTTTCACGAGCTAACACATCCAAGTCACGAATCGGTCCATCAATTACAATTCCTGCTACTTTCTTGTAATCGGCTAAATACTTATACATGATTTCTCCCATCAATGCACGAGAGCGATCTCCTTCATTAGAAAGAATAATGACATCGCCCTCCTGTGCCATTTTCATTGCTTGGTGCAGCATCAGGTTATCACCAGCTCTAGCTTTTACA
The DNA here is from genome assembly GCF_017377655.1 of Candidatus Enterococcus ferrettii. Classification (GTDB taxonomy): domain Bacteria; phylum Bacillota; class Bacilli; order Lactobacillales; family Enterococcaceae; genus Enterococcus_A; species Enterococcus_A ferrettii. Next base: position 120,481 of record NZ_JAFREL010000016.1, on the reverse strand, counting down.
GTTAGAGCAACTCCGCACATGTATTTCTCTGGCGAGGATTGAAGTCTGATTTCAGGCGACAAAGCAGAAGTGCGCGACAGACAATCGGCGACATCCGCAGTAGGAAGCTTACCAAAGCGTTCAACCAATTTCGGATCAGCTTGGTGACGTTTCAAAAAAACACGATTTCCGATGGACATAATAATTCCTCCTTTTAAATGCAGCTTTTGATGTGAAGATATGGACTGCGAAATTGATTTTAAAATTTGCGCATATAGGTAATTGTACACTGCTATTTTTCTAAATGAAACGACCTTTCGAAAAATAGTTTCCGGACTTTCCTATAGAAAAAAGGAAAAGCAAAATTGTTAATAGGGCTTTATAACGGAATAAATATAGTTTTAAAATGATACGTTTGTTTCAAAATGAAACGACAATGCGCTTTTATGACAATTGAAAACAGCTTTTGTTAGCGATTCCCATTTTGGCACGTTACTTGCTTTATAGAGAAGTATAAGAAAAAGGGGGATTCAAAATGGAGCTAGATATTTTGATTAAAAACGGGAGAGTCTACGACACCAGCAGCGATGTTGATGAAGTGAAGAATATAGGAGTCAGAGGCAACAAGATCGTCGATGTTGCCGGATTGGATGAAGCAGCACTGTCAGCAGAAAGAGTCATCGATGCTAGCGGCTGCTATGTTTTTCCAGGGTTAATTGATTTTCACGCTCACGTATTTTACAACGGAGCGCCGATTTGTGTGGAACCCAATTCAGCTTTTTTACCAAATGGTGTCACTTCAGTGGTTGATGCAGGTAGTGCTGGCTGGGGAAATTATCGCAGCTTTTACAACTCCATCATTACTCCAAGTGTTGTGCGGATTAAAAGTTATTTGAACGTAGTCAATGTTGGTTTAGCAACCTTGGGCGGTGGACCAACTGGCTACTTGGAAAACATCGATCCAAAGAATTTTAATCGTGACAAAATTATTCAGACTTTTGAAGAATACAAGCACAACTTGATTGGTTTGAAGCTGCGTTTTAGTAAGGACTTGTTAGAGGATCGCAATCTGTATATGGAGCCATTAGTGGAAACCATTAAAATTGCTGAAGAAATTGGTTGTCCAATCTGTGTACACACGACTGATCCAGTGATTGATGCGGGGGAGTTAGCGGAATACTTCCGACCTGGTGATATATACGCTCATATTTATCACGGGGTTGGCAATATTGCTTTGGATAAAAATGGCAAGGTTTTAGATAAGATCAAGGCTGCTCGTGAGCGGGGAGTAATATTTGATTCATCGAACGGTGTTGCTCACTTTGATTTCGACGTTGCCTATAAAGCGCTTGAAGATGGCTTTCTGCCAGATGTAATCAGTACCGATTGCACGTGTAAAAACTGCTACAATCCATCGAAAGTAGTAAATCTGCCATTTATTATGTCGAAATATTTGAATATGGGCCTATCCTTAAAAGACATTATGAAGGCTGTAACTACAACTCCAGCTAAAATTATGGGACTTGAAGGTGAAATAGGAACATTGAACCCAGGTGCTGCAGCGGATGTCTCTATTTTCAAAATTATCGACAAGGAAACAGTCTTCGAAGATACTGTGGGCAAAACAATGGTCGGTAAGCAACTATTTAAAAATCAATTGACTGTTCGTAATGGTGTTGTTGTCTTTAGACAAATTGATTTTTAAGAGATGGGAAGGAGCATACGATGTTAAATAGGAAAACAATTATAAAATTAACAGTGGTGCTGGCGATTCCGATAGCTTTGTGGAACATTCCAGCTCCAGCCGGTTTGGCTGTGGATACTTGGCATTTGGTTGCAATTTATTTAGGTTTATTGGCTGGGTTGATTATCAAACCAATGTCTGAGCCGATTATTACTCTGATCATTATTGGTTTTGGCGTAATGTTTATGGAACCAGCTACTTTACTGTCAGGCTACGGTGACAGCATGGCTTGGTTTCTAGCAACAGTAACAATCGTTTGTACAGCTTTTGTTAAAACTGGTTTGGGTCGGCGAATGGCTTACATTTTACTAGGTCGTTCGGGGAACTCGACCTTGGGTTTAGGATACCTAATGATGTTGACTGATTTGATTTTAAGTCCAGCAACGGGCTCCAACAGCTCGCGAACAACGATTATTTATCCGATCTTCCGTAATATTGCGGAAGGAGTTGACTCCTATCCGGATAAAAATCCAAGAAAATTAGGCGGATATTTGACGATTCTTTCCTATATTGTTTCACAGAGTACGTCAGCGTTGTTCTTAACAGGTATGGCTACTAACGCAATCACCGCTTCATTGGCATTAGAAATGTTAGACATCCCATTAACTTGGGGCACTTGGTTTATGGCAGCAGTTGTGCCAGCGGGTTTGGTTTTGTTAGTCGGACCGTTTGTTGTGTACAAGCTATATAAACCAGAGTTAACGGAATTAACAGATGTTAAAATTCAAGCCAAAGAGAACCTGGAGAAAATGGGCAGTGTGACAGCTGCTGAAAAGAAACTATTTATCATTTTTATTTTAGCTGTTTTAGGCTGGATGTTTGGGCCTAAGCTGACTTTTGTGGCTTTAGGTACGCAAAATGTTGGATTTGTTTTCTTAGCATTGGTTTTAGTTACCGGCATTTTAAATTGGAATGACGTAATCGGAGCTAAAGGTGCTTGGAATGTCTTTGTTTGGTACGGTGCCTTTTACGGTGTAGCCTCTGGTTTAGCTGAGGCCGGTTTCTATACATGGCTAGCAGACTTATTAAACAAGATTTTAGATCTTTCTAGTGTCAACGGCTTACTTGTTACGTATGTTTTGCTGCTGGTTAGTCTAGCAGTTCGATATTTCTTCGTTTCCAATAGTGCTTTTGTAGCTTCTTTCTTTCCGGTAATTTTTGCAATTGCTATGGGAACACAGGCAGATTTGATGGTCTTAACTTTATTATTAGCCTTCTTTGCCAGCTACGGGTCATGGCTGACTCACTATGGAAATGGAGCCGGCTTGATCGCCTTTGCTTCAAATTATGTTTCGCAAAAGGAATTTTGGAAAATCGGCACAATTATGGTAGGCGTAGCGTTGATTATTTTCACCGTCATTGGTCTGCCATATTGGAAATTAATAGGAATTTGGTAAGGAGAGAGAAACGATGGGATGGAAAATTTTATTGCCACAAGAAATTATGCAGGAGGGCCGCGATTATTTAGAAAGTCGTGGACACGAGTTAATTACGGGATCAGGAATGGAAACAGAAGACATCATTCGTGATATTAAAGGGATTGATGCGATGGTCGTTCGATTGTCAAAAATTACCCGTGAGGTTTTTGAAGCGGCGGATCAGCTAAAAGTGATCGTTCGGCACGGAGCTGGTTTTGACACGGTTGACTTAGAAGCAGCGAAAGAATTCGGAGTACAGGTTTTATATTGTCCAACAGCCAACTCAACTTCTGTAGCAGAACTAGCAGTTTTTTATATGCTTTACTGTTCAAGAAATTTCACAAAGGTTCGCAGTACCTTTATCGATGATTACTACAAAGCAAAATTGCGTACACCAAAAACAGAGCTGGATGGGAAAACTGTCGGAATTATTGGTTGTGGAAACATTGGTTCTCGAGTGGCTGAAAAATGTCGTGATGCATTCCATATGAAGGTTTTAGCTTATGATCCATACAAGCCAGCGAAGGACTTTCCAGATGGGGTAGAAGTTGTACGTAATTTGGATCGAATTTTTAAAGAGTCAGATTTTGTTTCTATGCACTGTCCAACGACTGAAGTCACTCGCGAATTAATCGGCGAAAAAGAATTTGCCAAAATGAAACCAACAGCGTTCTTTATCAATACTGCTCGTGGAACGGTAGTAAACGAAAAAGAATTGTACGAAGCTTGTAAGAACAACGTAATTGCGGCAGCCGGCTTAGATGTTTTACAACAAGAACCGGTAGATAAAAAAAATCCGATTCTTTACTTGGGCAATGTGGTAATTGCACCGCATATTGGAGCTGCCACAGCTGAAGCGACCAATCGCGCTTCTTTGTATTCAGCGATGGGAATCGTGGAAGTAGCAGAAGGCAAAGAACCAACCTGGCCAGTAAAAGCTATCGACTGGAGTGCAGCAACTATTTACACTGATTTGAAGGAGGAGGAACCATCATGTCAATTGGAAACCGCGTCTATTTAAAAAGAAAGCTGCCGGCCCCAGAATTAGTCGAACGCTTTAGTAAGCTGCCAGCGGCGAACGTAGCTGACTGCATGTCACGAACATCGGCTTTATCGCCAGAAATTCAATTACAATCTTCCCCAGAAAAAAGAATGTGTGGGGTTGCATTAACTGTCAAAGCAAGAGCTGGCGATAATTTGATGTTGCATCAAGCTTTGAATATGGCGCAAGAAGGCGATGTCATTATTCTTTCTAATGAAGGTGACCGTTCTCGGGCAATTATGGGTGAAATCATGTATAAGTATTTAGCTGATTTCAAAAAGGTAGCGGGTATTGTGATTGATGGTCCAATTCGCGACTTAGATGTGTTGGCCCACGAAAAATGTCCCATCTATGCAACGGGTTCAACTCCCGGAGGACCTTTTAAAGAAGGCCCTGGTGAAGTGAATGTGCCGATTTCCATCGGTGAAATTGCAGTAATGCCTGGTGATATTGTATTAGGTGATCGTGATGGTGTAATCATTATTTCTAAAAATGACGCTGCAAATTTAATTGAGGAAGCTGAAGCGAATGCAGCAAATGACAGCGCCAAAGTCCAAAAGGCTTCAACAGGTTCAGCGGATCGTTCTTGGGTAGATCGTACATTAGAAGCAAAGAACGTCGAATATATGGATGAAGAGTACCAGTTGTAGAAAAGAAACTGAAACACCTATTGCGAAGATTGGTGTTTCAGTTTTCCCTTATTCTAATTGATAAAGCTTAATCTTCCTCCATAGGGTTGACTTGCTGATCTGCAGTTCCTTGGCGGTTAGAGTCTTGTTGTTGTTAAAGCGAATTAAAGTACGAGTAATTAATTCCCTTTCAGCTTCTGGAAGAGAAGTCGAGGAAGGAAAGAACTCAATCTGTTTTTTCAACTGAGGTTCACTTGCGATAATGGTGCGTGTCAGTTTATCATCAATGGTGGCATTTTCGCACAAAACAATCAGTCGTTCGACTATATTTTCCAATTGTCGGATATTTCCTGGAAATTCGTAGGCGGTTAACAGCTGGATTGCTGAAGAAGAAATTTTTAGTGGTTTTTTCGTTTTGTTTAGAAAATACAACACCAGCTCCTTAATATCCGAACGCCGTTCGCGTAAAGGTGGAATTTTTAAGTTTAGGACATCTAATCGATAGTACAGATCTTCTCGAAAATCGCCTTGCTCTACCATCTTAATTAAATTGCGATTGGTAGCCGAGATTATTCGAACATCCACAGGAATAGATTTCGTGTCCCCGATGCGAGTAACTTCTTTTTCCTGCAGAACCCGCAATAGTTTGGCCTGAAAGCTAAGAGAGATTTCGCCAATTTCGTCTAGGAAAATGGTCCCTTTATGAGCAGCTTCAAAGAGACCAGCTTTCCCATCATTCGCTGCACCAGTAAAGGCACCTTTGACATAACCAAACAGTTCACTTTCTAAGACACTTTCAGAAAGAGCGGCACAGTTAATAGCGATAAAGGGTTCATTCTTCCGAAGTGATTCATTATGGAGACTTTGAGCAAACAGCTCTTTCCCAGTACCAGATTCACCATTAATCAGCACAACAGATTCTGTGCGGGCATATTTTTTCGCTATTTGGATTGTTTGCTGAAGGGTAGAGCTGGAGCCGATCAAATCATCAAAGCTACGTCTTGCGGCATTGATTTTTACAGATAGCTTGTTTCGAACGTCACCTTCTTTAACCTGCAATTCATCTAACTTCTCTAAAGAGGCCAAATAACCTGTAGTCTCAAAGTCAATTGTGATAGGAGAGATGTTTAGAATAAAATTTTGATGATGTACCGTCACTAACTGGTTAATCAAGTTATAATTGGATTCAGTAGCTTCCAGAATTAGATTCATTAATGTTGTACGAACAAAAGTATCCAGTTCTTCACCAAAATAGCTGCGGGCTTTTTGGTTCACAAAGGTAATCTCAGCATCCAATGAAACAGCAATCAGACCGTTCTCAGTTGTTTCCAGAATCGCATCGATAAAGGATTGATTTCGCTGTTTTTCCTTCGCCAGCTGTACCAGGTGAATGGCCTCAGTTAAGGCGGTTTTTATGGAGCTTTCTTCAACCAGAATATCCACAGAATGAGCACCAAAAGTTTTGGCTGCAGCTTCTGTTGCACGTCCGCCAATAAATACTTCAATCCCTTCATTAATCAGCTTTTGAACTGAGATGGGGATTTCCTGAAGCGAATTCACCTTTGGAATTGTCATAGAGTGGTTAGTCATTGCCTGAAAGGTTTTTGCCCGGTCATGAGCCACATCGGTTGAAATAAAGGCAACCTTTTTGGAAAACTGCAGCGCATGCTGGAACGAATGATAAATATCTTCGAAGGTATATCGCACATCCACAATGGGGATGGACAGTTTCTCTCGTAAAAATTGCACATTGTACCCACGAGTAATAATGGCATAAACTTGGTTATTCTCCACCATCTGTTGGATGTTCTCGAAATAGTTTCCCCCAGAGGCATGCAGAATTGGAAAGTGCAGCTTCAATTCCTCCATCACGTGTACTGCCTGATTGGTAAAACTCTTAGATGGAGAGACAATAACAATATTTTCATTTTTCATCGTTTCACCTCATTTGTTTCATTTTACATCAGAGGGTTTCAAAATGAAACGTCATACATAAAAATAAAGATTTTTGGGGAGTTTAGGTTATGGGAAATGCAGTGGGGGCATTAGTAGTTTATATTTTATTAATCGTGTTTTGGGCTGTCGTTGTGAAACGAAACATGGCAGAAGGAATGATTTTAGGCTTTATTGTAGTGGCTCTGTTTGGTGGAAGCCATTTTCTAGAGCTGATCAAATTTGGTTTTCTAAAAGCTTTGTCCAATGAGGTATTGTTTGCTTCGTTAGCCTTTGTCTTAATGAGCTACCTGATTAAGGAGTCAGGCTTGCTGAAGGGCATTCTAATTATTTTTGATTCTTTATTGGGAAACGTCCGAGGTGGTCCAGCATTTGTCAATATCGCGTTGTCGGCAGTTTTAGGTATGCTCTCAGGCTCTAATTCTGCCAATACAGCGACTTCTGGAACCTTCACAGCGCAATGGATGCTCAAAACGGGGTGGAAAAAGGAGACAGTAGCTACACTATTAGCCGGTAATGGAGGATTGGGTGCAGGGTTTCCGCCTAGTGCTTCAATGTTTATTATGCTGGGATTTGCCCAAATTAATCAACTTATCACAGAGAGCCAACTATATATTACTCTTTTTGTTTCAGGAATTTATCAAGTTATTTACCGCTTAATTCTAGTAGGCTGGTTGATGCACAAAGAAAAAATCGCAGCTCTTCCTTCACAAGACAAGCTCTCAGTTCAGGCTGCATTTGTTCATCATTGGCGCTCGTTGCTGGTCTTTTTAGGAGCAATTATTCCAATTACATTAACTGTTGGGCCCCTAGGTAAAGTTTATGACCATCTGGGGATGGGGGAAGCACTGAGGTCAATATCGCTGCTTACTTGGATTCCGATCCTGATGATCGCAATCATTTTACTTTTGGGTCGCAAGAAGCTAAAAGAAAACATTCCTAATAAGCAATACTTAGTGAAGACTCTTTTTCCGCATTACAAAAATATTGGCGGAGTTTTGTTGTTTGCTTTTGCGGCCAGTGAAATTTTTAGTGAACTAGGGTTAGCCACTGAACTGGTTGAGCTATTTGCAACCTTGAATTTTGCAAAGCCGATTATGGTTTTACTGATTGGTCTGCTGGTAGTTTTAGTTGCGGGTCCATTATCGTCTACGGCTACCTTGACGTCAATTGGCTTAATTGCCTTTACCGGATTAATCAGTGTAGGAGTTTCTCCATTAGAAGCTGTTGTCGCAATTTTAGTTTTTGCTTCAACTGAAGGAGCCTCGCCACCAGCATCTGGTTCTATCTTTATTGCTGCAGGTTTAACTGACTGTCGGCCTGAAGCTACTTTTTATCCATTGATTAAATACTTTGTTATTCCAATTACTTTGGTTGGTTGGCTGATTGCGATGGGTTACTTGCCTTTGTTTGTGTAAGGAGGAAAAAATGAGAAAAGTCATGGAAACGATCATTATCGTCGGATTTGTTCTATTTATTGCTGGCGGATTCTGTTTAGTGATGTTGCAGTTGGCGGGATTATTAGTTGGTAATAGTCATTTAATGGATCGGGCGAATCAGTGGTTTGCTTGGATATATCCATGTGCCGCGATTACAGGGATGCTTTGCTATTTGTTGTCTTATGGGAAGAAGGGAAAAGTGTCGAAGTGATTCGACGCTTTTTTAATACGTTACATGTGCTAATTTTTCAACATAGAAGATCAGTTTATCCATAGGGACTTATTCTCTCAGTATTTTCGTTACCGGAGACACAATGAGTGTCATTCTGCTGCACATCTATCAACACCACAAAATAAAAATAGTCATAAGCGTCAACCTAGAAGGTCAAAACTATCAAAGTGAAGGTGTGAGAAATACAATTGGGATCGGGTGAGTTGACGGTATTTTCTAGGTTCAGTCACGGCAGACAGCGTCTAGTTTTTCTGTTTTATCAAAAGAAGGATAATGTGGTTTAAGGATTTTACAATTGTTTTTTTCAGTTGCTTCTATAAAGAAAATTTTCTAGCACGTTTCTTATTGACTGGTGTGATTTATTTGTATATTTTTATGTATATGCATAAAAGTAAATGATGAAGGGGATATAGGATGACTTATGCAGAAAGAAAAAGATATATAATTTATGTTTCAGCTGCTTTCATTACAGGTGCTGTCCTCTATGGAGGAATAGGCTTATTCGCTTTTTTTACTGGCGGTCAGCAATCTTTTTTGCAAAGAATGTTGTTAGCAATTGGTGGAGGACTTGCGGGGGGCTACTTAATAAGCTCTATTTTGTCAGGGATTCTGCTTTTTAGCCATTATCTAGAGAAAAAATCAGTTCGCTTTAGAGTTATAACTATTGTATTTTTCATGATAACTATTCAGGTGATACTAATTGTGGGTATCTTTTTAAATATACCAATCTATCTCATTAACTTACTGCAAGTGATACGAAGACGTCACATTATCGAGAAGTGATTGTGATGCAAGAGTTTAGCAAATGACAGGAGATGTTTGAAGCAGGGCAGACTGGATACTTAACTGTTTCTCATCAGTCGAAACAGGCATCTTTTATACAAGAAAAAAGCAGCCCAGAGCCTCCCAAGCTCTGAACTGCCGTATTATTTTATTCCCGAATTTGTCCATCACCGTAAATAATATACTTGGTAGAGGTTAGTTCAGGCAAGCCCATGGGTCCACGGGCATGTAATTTTTGTGTTGAGATGCCGATTTCAGCGCCAAAACCGTACATGAATCCGTCCGTAAAACGGGTTGAAGCATTAATGTAAACGGCAGCAGCATCGACTTCTTTTAAGAAACGTTGACCGGCTGTGTAGCTGTCAGTGACGATGGCCTCTGAGTGGCCGGAGTTGTATTTATTAATATGCTGAATCGCTTCGTCCAAGGAATCAACGACCTTAACAGCTAAGGTTAGGTCTAAATACTCAGTTTCCCAATCTTCTGTTTGCGCTGGATTAGCAGATTCTAAATACTTGATTGATCTTGGACAGGCTCGTAACTCTACTTGATTAGTCAGCAGCAGTTGTTCAACCTGCGGTAAAAATTCGGCTGCTACGGTGTCGTGAACCAAAATCGTCTCAATGGAGTTACAGACTGACGGACGTTGAACCTTCGCATTTAAAATAATATTCGCGGCCATGTCCAATTGGGCAGCTTGATCCACATAGATATGGTTATTACCAGTTCCCGTTTCGATCACTGGAACTGTCGCATTTTCTGTAATCCGTTTAATTAAGGAAGCACCTCCACGAGGAATCAATACGTCCAAAAATTCGTTAGCCGTCATCATTTGATTCGCTACTTCGTATGAAGTGTCATTAACAAATTGAATACAGGTGCGAGGCAGATTGCAAGCTGCCAGAGCTCCTTGTAAGATAGTGACCAGCACTTCATTGGATTGGAAGGCATCCTTTCCGCCCCGCAGAATTACAGCATTACCGGTTTTAAAGCAAAGAGTTGCTGCATCAGTGGTAACATTTGGCCGGGATTCAAAAATAATTCCGATTACCCCTAATGGGACTCGTTGCTGACCAATAAGCAGGCCGGCTTCGTTGCGCCACATTTTACCGACTTCGCCGATCGGATCAGGCAGTTCGATGACCGCTTCGATTCCTTTGGCCATGTCTTCAATTCGGGCATGCGTTAGTCGTAAACGATCCAGCATAACTTCACGGGTACCGTTTGAGGCAGCCTGTTCAAGGTCTTGCCGATTTGCTGATAGGACCCGATTGGCATGCTTTCTTAACTTATCAGCCATGACCTGTAAACAGTCATTCTTTGTTTTTGTATCTAAACCGTTTAATACAGCAGCGGCTTGTTTTGCGTTTTTTCCTAATTGCTCTATCCCACTCATCGCTATTCCCCCTTGAATAAGGTTCCGACTTCTTTACCATCTAAAATGTCAAAAATAATTCTTGGTGGCTTGCCATTTGCTAAGACCATCGCACTTTGAGCATCCAGTATTCGTTTGGCTGCCTTCAGCTTGCTGATCATTCCGCCGGTGCCGAACTTACTGCCGGCTGATCCGCCAGCTTGGGCCATTGTTTCTTTGGTAATAGCAGAAATAGTGGAGTAGAGGACTGCTTGTTTGTTCTTGTTTGGATTATCAGAGTAAAATCCATCAATATCTGAAAGCATAATCAATAAATCAGCATCCAACATCTGGCTGACAATGGCTGAAAGCTCATCGTTGTCGCCAAATTTAGTTAAATGATCCAGTTCATCAACGGCCACTGCATCGTTTTCATTGATGATAGGAATAATATTCATGTGTAATAATTGTTCCATCGTATTAATGGCATTCTTACGGCTTTCTGGATAATCGACGATGTCCCGCGTCATCAATACCTGGGCCGTTTGTTGATTGTAAGCCAAGAAGCGCTGGTTGTAAAAATGCATTAATTCTGATTGTCCCACTGCAGCAACTGCTTGCTGCTCAGGGATCGTATCTGGGCGTTCGGTCATACGTAATTTGTCCATACCCACACCGATTGCGCCAGAAGAGACTAAAATAATTTCTTTGCCTTGGTTGTTTAGATCGGTCAGCACAAAGGCTAATTGATCAATTCCCGAAAAATTGACTTTTCCACTTGGATGGATTAAGGAACTGGTCCCAATTTTAACAACAATTCTGTTTACTTCACTTAAAAACTTTCTCATATCTTCACCTCGAGTTTTGCCGCAAACTCAAATAAAGCTATTTGTGGAATTGTACCAGATTCTCACTGAAAATTCATCTTTTTTTCATCTGAAACCGAAAATAGTTCAGAAATAGCCCACTATTTCTTTCGAATCCTCTCCTTAATTGGATGAATTCAGGGTATTCTTACTCAACTAAAAGTTTTATGCGTTGTGAAAGAGAGGAGGGTTTGGTAGCATGATAGCTAAGGGAGGTCATGGATATGGCGAATGCCTTAAATAATTTTTCCGAAATAGGAAAATTGCAGCAAGTGATGCTTCATCGGCCTGGAAAAGAGTTAGAAAATTTACTGCCAGATTATTTGGAGCAGCTTTTGTTTGATGATATTCCATTTTTGGAACAGGCCAGAAAAGAGCATGATTTCTTTGCGAATACATTGCGAGAGCAAGGAATCGATGTATTGTATTTAGAAGATTTGGCTGCAGAAGCGTTACACACAGATAGTTTAAAACAACAATTTTTATCGGAGTACCTAGATGAAGCTTATGTTACCGGTAAGGAAACTCGTAAAGAGATTGAAGATTTCTTTTTAGCAATCAAGGATACCCGAGAATTTATTGATCAGACTATGGCTGGCTTGCATAAGAAGCAGCTTTCTATCAGTAAAAATTTGAATCTTTCAGATATGGTGGAGGACAATTATCCTTTTTATATTGATCCTATGCCTAATCTTTATTTTAGCCGAGATTCCTTTGCCATTATCGGCAAAAGCGTGTCATTAAACAAGATGTATGCTAAAACCCGTCGCCGAGAAACTCTATACGGAAAATATATTTTTCAGCATCATCCTATGTTTAGTAAAGAATCAATCAACTTACTTTACAATCGTGATTTTGATACACGAATTGAAGGCGGAGATATTTTAGTACTGTCCCCTCAGGTATTGGCAATTGGCATTTCCCAACGAACAGATGTCAGTTCAATTGAAAAAATTGCGCGCAATATTTTTGCCAGTGAAGCAAGCTTTCAGCATATTTTAGCTTTTAATATTGGAGAAGAACGGAAATTTATGCATTTAGACACGGTCTTTACTATGGTCGATTATGATAAATTTACAATTCATCCTGAGATTGAAGAGCATTTAGTAGTATACTCGATTGCTAAGAAGCAGGGGGATCCTGAGATTGTTGAAGAGACAGATTCATTAGAACAAATCTTATGTCGTTATTTAGATTTATCAGCGGTGGAATTTATTCGTTGTGGTGGCGGGGATTTCACCGCAGCGGCTAGGGAACAGTGGAATGATGGGTCCAATACTTTAGCAATTGCCCCTGGTGAGGTGATTGTTTACGATCGAAATCCAATGACCAATCAAAAGCTGGAAGCAGCCGGAGTGACGCTTCATCGTATTCCGGGCAGTGAGCTGGTTCGTGGCCGTGGTGGGCCTCGATGTATGAGTATGCCGTTTGTACGGGACAAACTTTAAATGAAGGAGACGAACAAAAATGATGATTCGCAAGGCAGAAGCAGCTGATTTATCAGCTATTCAAACTTTTTATGCAGAGGTGGTTCCAACGATAGAGTTTGAGATTACCAGCTGGATTCCAGGAGTCTATCCATCGATAGATACGGCTGAAAAAGCAATTGAGGAACAAACGATGCATTTGGCTGTTTTAGATGGCAGGGTGGTTGGATCGGTCATTCTAAACCATGATGTAGATGAGGAATATGCAGAAATCGCTTGGCAAAATCCGCAGTTACCAGCTGAGCAGATAGTCATTGTGCATACCTTGATGACCAGTCCAAACTACAGAAATCGAGGGATTGCCCGTCAATTATTGAACTATGCTGAGCATTTGGCGAAGGAACAAAATTGTCAGGCAATTCGTTTGGATACCTTTGCGGCGAATCATCCAGCACAGCAGCTGTACAAGAAATTGGGCTATCGCTATTGCGGAGCCGGCGACCTGCCTTCTTGGCAAGGAGAGGGAACCGATGCTTGTGTCTTTTTTGAATTAGTCTTGGCTGATTAATTCCCTTTCATCTTAAATTGTACTAAATCATAAATAAACTGTAATCCTATTGTAAAGCTGACTCATGTATAATGAACAAGATCATTTGGGGAAGTGATTGATTCTTTTCTACGGAAAGGAGAATTCGTTTGAGAAAATTTGCTGGCTTAATAAGTGTTCTGCTTATGCTGTTTATTCCAGTGGCTGTTTATTTTGCTAAAACTATACAAGCGGATGATAAAATAGCAGCTTCTGGATCGGTCTCTATTAGCACAATTTCTCTCAGTGAAATTTTTAATGAGACCAGCGGTAAGACGTCCAGAACAAAAACGTCATCGACGACAACAGAAACAACGGCTTCGACGGAAGAACAGCACCCGGCGAAAAGCAAGCTAAATGAGCCTTCCGAAGCTAAACCTTATCCAGAATTGGGACCGGATGATTGGATCGACGTTTCTATCAACGACCAAAAGGTTTATTTTAAGCGCGGAAATGATGTGCTTTATACCATGAATTGTTCAACTGGTTTACCTGGTGAGTCCGCAACACCCTTAGGCGAGTTTACGATTGAAACGGAAAAAGGCGAAACCTTTTATAATCCGGGTTCAGGTGAAGGAGCTAATTATTGGGTTTCTTGGCGCGATCATGGTGTTTATTTGTTCCACACAGTGCCAATTGATGAAAATGGGAATTATATTGAGAGTGAAGCTGAGGCTTTAGGGGTACGACCTACCTCTCACGGCTGTATTCGTTTGTCTGTTCCAGATGCGAAATGGATTTATGATACAGTACCAGTGGGGATGCGGGTAGTGGTAAGAGAATAATGGAAAGTACTCAATCCAAAGGGTTGGGTGCTTTTTTTAAGACTGGAGGCTTAGTAAATTAAGCACTCCAGTCTTTTTTTAGTTCATATTTAAAAAGGTTGGTCATCAAATTTATCAGGTACTAAATAAGGTGCTAAAGCTTCTACTTCTCGTGGTAAGTGTTCTTTAATCAGCAAACACCAGAAAAAGGCTAACTCATCGGACATCAATTCGAAGTCCATCTTGTTGAATTTAGCTTTGGTAAACAGTATTTCGACAGCCTCTAGTAATGCATGAGCATTGGAGGTGCTGAAAAAGAGCTGTGGAAAAGTTTGTACGACTTTGGTCATCAATGCTTCAGCATGGGTATGGTAAGGGAAATCCTGGAAAAATTTACTTTGCAGCAGCAAACGTCTTGCGAAGTCTTTGTCTGATTCTCCGATTTTCCGATTTGCTGGATAAAAGCCAACATCTTCAGGTAAAAATTCTTCGTTTTCCCAGTTGTCTTCGGCTTGAGCATCTAAAAAGTTGGAACACTCTATCAGCAAGGCCAACTCGTACTCCTGTTTGCTAGGAGACCGTTTAATCTTGGCTAAGGAGAGATCATCCAAGGGTAAGAAAATGGGCATGGCAGATAAATAGTTTTTCTCCGTTGGTACGATAATGGTTAACAATCGAATGTTTAGTTTGTCTTCAGGTAAGCCGATATCTTCTGGAGAATAATCCATAAGGTATTCTTTCCCGGTTTTTAGATCTTTGTGCAGCACCAAGTCATCCTTAATAATTAAATCAAAAACACTTAAGACATAGTTTTTCGGCCAGCTTAGAATTACCTGTCTTTGATCAGGAGTCAGATGTGTCATCCAGTTAACACCTTGAGAAAAAGTCAGTGTATTTCTAGCAATCAAATAGTAGAAGGCTAATAATTCTAAGTAAGGCCCTTCATCTCCTTCGAAGCTGGAGGGAGTTCCAGCAATCACATCGACTTCATCTAGCAATTCAAAAAAGCCAAAATCAATCTTAGTTTGCGATTCCAGCAGGTACTTGGTGGTAATGCCGAAAAGTGCAACTGAGTAAGGGTCTTCACCGCCAGCTATCAGTTCACGAACTTCTTTTTTCAAATCGTTGCTGTTGATTGGTTTCACCTGATGACCATCCTTTCGTGATGCAAAGACTGTATAGTACCAGTTTATCATTAAATGTTCGCAGAAAAAATACGTTCAGCCTGAAAACAGCGGAAATAAAAAAGACCAACCGCTCTCTCCCCATAGAAGAGCGTGTTGGCCTTATGATTAAGTTTCCTGAACAAGTTAGGAGACTACTTTTGAAGTAGTTTCTTCAGGAACTTTATCCTTTTTAATAACTTTAGAAAGAATCAGACAAGTAACCACACAACCAGCTGCCATCACAATTGCGTAAATAAACATCATGTTAAAACCGGTTTTTCCAGCGTTGTTGTCTAACCAGCCGCCGATCATGGTATACATAAAAATATCTGGCATATAGCCTAAACAAGAAACGATTCCAGATACCCGTCCAGTTCGTGACAAAGGAATCCCGGCATCATCAATAATTGCAAAGTATTGACTGCGAATTAAGTAGATAAAGAACATGCCCGCTACGAAATTTCCCAAGACAATCGTCAATAGACCTGTTTCAGCAGGAAGTACTAAAAATAGTCCATAAGACATAGCTGTCAGTACTGCACCACCAATAATTACCTTCAAACGAGAACCGATTTTGTCAGCAATAAACCCGCCAATAATACCACCGAAGGCTTGAATTACATAACGAAGTCCTCCCAATGTAGCGCCACCAGCAACCGACAGTCCGTAAACATTAATCGCCAAAGTGTTGATATATCCGAAAATCCCATACAAGCTGTATCCAAAGAATACGATAGCTACCAGCAGCCACACTCGAGGAATCGCTAATTGCTTAAAGGTTCCTACGATGACTTCTTTTAAGGATTCAGCATTCTCTGCCTGATCGGTATCTTCAATAATAAACCAGTTTAAGATTCCAATAATGATAACTACAATTGCACAAGTACGAATCGCCCAAGCAGTTCCTAAAATATCGTTAGCGAACATGCCGTAAACAGCAGTCATACCGAAAACCAGCAAGGCATTTAAAATTCCCCGCAGCCCTTCCTGCAAGCCGAACAAACGACCCTGCTCTGAAGAGTCTCCCAACATCCGAGTAGCTTTAATCATGGCAGACCAATAAGTAATAATCGTGGAAATTCCCATCAGAACAAATATCAGCCGAGCTGTGTTAAAAGAAGGGAAGGTAGAAAACCAAATTCCCAAAACGCCAGTGGCCAAAAAGGAAACCGTCAAAAGCTTTCGAGCTGAGAACTTATCTGCAACTATGCCTCCCACAAAATAAGAGAATGTTGCCATGGTCGCATAACCGGAAGACAGCATACCCATTTGAGCATTAGTTAAGTTCATCGCTTTTTGAATTGGTACATAAAATGTCTCGCGGATATAAGGCAGCTGGAAAATAATCCCGGCACCAGCCGCTAAGAGTAACAGAGTGCCATATTTTTTCACAAATGTTTTGTTCATAGATAAAGAAACCCCCATTAAGTGTTTTTCCGAACTAAGCCGACGCCGCTTAACACCAAGCTTAATTCTCGAGCTCTCTATCCTCTCTAGTAACAGATTCAGTGTAAATGCTTTCTTTTGAGGTGTCAACGCTTTTATTATAATAAAACAGCTATCAAATTTTAACCATAATCTCATTAAAACGGTGTAAATAGCTCTGTAATTGGAAATTATCACGGTAATTTTCCATAAGGATAAAGGACTAAAATAATTCTTATTGTTGAATAGTTTCCAAAAAAAAGAACAGATCAACAAAAATGATCAGTCCTTTTGTTTACTTAATTCACGAATAACCTCTTCTATAAACATCATCAGAACCGTTCGGGTTTTTTCATGAGAATTGAGCTGCTCATCCTGATGGGATTTCGTTAGATAAATAATCTCCTGCTGATCTAAGTTCAGGCTGGCATTAAATTCCTCAATAATCAGTAAGGCTTTTGTATGATGCCGCTTAGCTTCTTCAAACAAATGGTCAAATTGGGCAAATTTTCCAGCGACTGTGAAAACCAGCAGCAGGGAATTTTCGGTTAGCAGGCTGGGTATCATAGAAGATTGGGTCGCTTGAATCACATTTTTATCAATGATATAGGTTAATTTATACCCAAAATACTCCATACAAATACTAGTCGGCCCATAGCCAAAGAGAATAATCTTGTCGTGCGTCTTAATTTGCTCAGCTAAGTAGCTGACCGTTTCAGCATCAAAATTTTCCATAAAGTCTTGGATTCGAGCAAATTCAGAATTCAATTTTTTCTTCTTAATTAATTCTTTCCCAGTTAGGAAACGAAAGTATTCTTTATAGCCTGAGAAACCGATCTTTTTAACAAACTTAGAAATTTTTGAAGGCGAAACACCTGTTGCCTCCGCAGCCTCGGTAATGGTCATAGAGGGACGCTCCTGACTAATATCACTGAGTTTTTGATGAATTTGAGTTTCCAGCTCATTTAAGCGATCCAATTGCAAACGCATTTTCCTCACCACCTACTGTTATGTACAAGGTCAGCATAGCACAAAAAGTCATTTCAAGGCAATAAAAATGGAAAATTTTCCATAATTACTTATTATTAGATGTATTTTAAGGAAAATATAATTAAATTTTAATGTAAATGGGATGTGACCTCTCTATACTAAGTCATAGGAAAAGCGCTTCCGAAAAAATAATGAATGGAGCTAGTTAAATGAATTCCGATACATTAGTAAAAGAAGCTATTGTTGCAGATGTAAAGAAAATTGTTTCTGAAGACCAAGTGGTAACTGATTATGAGGCATTGTATGATGCATCCTCCGATCGCTACCGCAAGTATGCGAAGGCGAAACGAGTATTAGATAATCCAATACCGACTGCGGTTGTTTATCCTAAAAATGCAGAGGAAGTTAAAGAGCTTTTGATGTATGCCAATGAAAATGGCATCAACGTTATTCCACGCAGTGGTAAAACCGCAACCGAGGGCGGCTTGGAAAATTGGAAGGATTTAGCTTTAGTCATTGATGGCTCCAAGATGAATAAGATTATTAAAATCGATCCATATAATATGCAGGCAACAGTGGAAGCTGGCGTAAGACTGCAGGATTTAGAAGATGAATTAAGAAAAATTGGCTATACCACGGGTCATTCACCACAATCAAAACCAGTTGCTCAATATGGTGGTTTAGTATCAACCCGTTCGATTGGTCAATTCTCGACTTTATATGGCGGAATTGAAGATATGG
This sequence comes from Candidatus Enterococcus ferrettii, assembly GCF_017377655.1. Lineage (GTDB taxonomy): Bacteria > Bacillota > Bacilli > Lactobacillales > Enterococcaceae > Enterococcus_A > Enterococcus_A ferrettii. The sequence goes on along the minus strand of NZ_JAFREL010000016.1, from coordinate 101,943 downwards.
TAGTTGGCTTGGAATGTGTTTTCCCAAATGGCCATATTTCTCGCATTAAAAACGTTTCTCGTCGTGCCGGTGGACCAGATATTCGTCATATTGTCATCGGAAATGAAGGGACCTTATGCTATATCACAGAGGTAACTGTGAAGATTTTCAAACATTACCCAGACAACAACAAATTCTTCGGTTATTTAGTGAATGATGTAGAAACTGGGATTAAAGTATTGCGGGAAGTTATTACCAACGGGTACCGACCATCTGTTGCTCGGACATATTCACCAGAGGATGCTCGGCAGCATTTCTATCACTTCTATGAAGATAAATGTGTATTGATTTTCATGGCAGAAGGACCAGAAGGCATCGTTGAGGCAACAGGTAAAGGAATCGAAGAAGCAGTTGAAAAATTCAAGGATGGGGTTTACAAGCAGGTAGACAGTCAGCTGATTGCTAACTGGTTTAACCAATTAAACTGGACCCAGCAAACCATTGACGACGAAGTTCAAGGCATGATTGACAATGACAAGCACGATGGCTACACAACAGAAGTTTCAGCTGATTGGGAAACCATCACTAAGATCTATAACAATGTGATTGATCGGATTCGTAATGAGTATCCACGGGCGAAGGATTTGACGATGTTGGGTGGCCATTCTTCACACAGTTATATTAACGGAACCAACATGTACTTTGTTTATAACTACGACATTAATTGCGAACCGGAAGATGAAATGCGTATTTATCATCATCCAATACAAGCAATTATCGTAGAGGAAACGCTGAAATTGGGAGGCTCAATGTGTCACCATCACGGAATCGGCAAGTACCGTAATGAGTGGACTAAACAGGAGCATCAATCAGCTTATTATATGCTGGAAACTTTAAAAGAAGCCTTTGATCCAAAAGGTATCATGAACTACGGCAACATTTATCCTGTGCAAGAAGGCTACAAATATCAAAAATAGTTACATTTTCCTTCAAGGATGTACTGTTGTTCTTGAAGGAACTTTTCCAAAGGTTAGGAAGCGGTTACGATGAAAATTATTTGTCTCATTAAATATGTTCCCGATACCGATCAATTTGAATATGACTACAAGACGGACAAAATTAACCGGGAGAAATCTAAACTGATTTTAAATCCTGATGATCGGAATGCAATAGCCTGGGCGCTGCAAAAAAAGAAGCAAGATCCTTCGATTGAAGTAGAGATTGTTTCGATGGGTCCGTCCAAGGTTGAAAAGGAGTTAAAGGATCTGATTCGATTAGGGGCTGACCGTGCCGCTTTGATAAGCGACAGGCAGTTCGCTGGCAGCGATTCACTGGCAACCAGTGTCATTTTAGCCAGCTATTTATCGCAGCAGAATTACGATCTGATTCTTACCGGTACTCACACGTTAGATGGAGGAACGGGACACATTGGTCCTCAGGTGGCCGAGCTGTTAGCGGTTGATCAATATTCCAATATTATTGGAATTGAAGAGTGGACGAATGGCTATACGATTGTAAAAGCAAAGCAGGAGGAACGAATTTTCCGCTTAAAAATTCCAACTCCCTGTGTATTAAGCGTAACACATCAAATGAATCTGCGATTAGGCTTCGTTAGATATGAAAACATTGATAAAAATGTCGATGCTCAATTCTCTCTAGTAACAAACGAAGACCTGCAGCTGTCTCTTGATGCAATTGGTCGCAAAGGTTCGCCAACTAAGGTAATCAAAAATGTTGTGGCCAAACGAACAAAAGAAATGACTCAGCAAGTGTCTGTAGATGACGAAGGAATTGAAACGGTGGTCCAATTTCTAAAAGAAAAGGGGTACTTGTAATGTTTAAAGCACTCATTCTAGTTGATAACGAGGCCATTGATTACTCCGTTGATTTGATAGAAGCGGCCAAACGCTTGGCTGGTGAAGAGGAATTGGCCGTTTACGGTTTAGGAATTAATCTGGAAAATAAGGCAATCAACGGCTTCGATTCACTGATTTGTGTGGACGATCCATCGATTCAAAGTCGAGACAGTCGTGTCATTACGGACATCTTAGAACAGGTTCAGCAGCACTGGCAATTTGATAGTGTCATTGTGCTGGCAACGGATTTTGGCCGAATGGTGGCACCGAGATTGGCGATGCGATTAAAGGCTGGACTTGTGGCAGATATTACTGCTATTGAAGTAGATGAAAAAGGGCGCAAGCTGATTCGACCGGCATTTTCCGGCAATATATTAGCGAGTATTCTTTGTACTTCGACGCCGATTATGGCTAGTGTTCATCCTAACGTTTTCCATACAAAGGAATCCTCAAAGATTCCGGAACAGATTCATTTTCCTGTGAAGGAATTGAAAGCGTCGTCAATCGAGGTGCTTTCGGTTGACGTGTCAGAAAAAACTCAAGATATTCGTGAGGCCAAGGTATTAGTCTCAGCGGGAGCAGGCTATACTGCCGAGGTAAATCAACTCACTGAATTAGCCCGCCAGCTAAAAGGAGCCGTGGCTGTTTCCAAGCCGCTGGTGGAGCAAAATCGCGCCCCACGGGAAATCCAAGTGGGGCAATCTGGAAAAACGGTGAGTCCTCAGCTTTATGTAGCCTTAGGTATTTATGGCTCAATGCAGCATGTGGAAGGTCTTAAAAAGGTTACAGATATTATTTCGGTTAACACTGACAAAGGAGCACCGATGAACTATTTAGCCACTATTGCAGTTATCGGTGATGCGGTTGAATTTGCGGAACGGCTCACTGCACGATTAAATCAGTAATTGGCACATTTTAAAAAAAGGAAACTTGGAGCGATAGCTTCAAAATATAAAGAAGAGAAGGTAAAAAAATGGAAATTAAAGACTTTAACATGGGTATGTTTGCGATCAAAGGAAAAAATGCAATCGTTACCGGCGGAAATACTGGCTTAGGTCAAGCTTTTTCATTAGCTTTAGCTAAAGCGGGAGCGAATATTTTTATGCCGTCAATTATGCCGGATGATGCAGAATTTAGTCAAACATTGCAGGATCGTGGAGCGAAAACCTTCTATATGCATGCGGATATTACGAAAGATGGCGTGCCGCAGGAGATTATTGATACCTGTGTCAAAGAATTTGGTTCAGTTGATATTTTGGTGAATTGTGCGGGCATTTGTCCTTGTGATGATGTCTTGAGCTACGGCCGAGATAAATGGGACCCAACGATCAACATTAATTTAACTGCTGCCTTTGACATGAGTCATGAAGCCGCTAAGGTTATGATTCCGCAAAAGAGCGGTAAAATTATTAACATTTGCTCCTTGTTCTCTTTCTTAGGCGGTCAATGGGCACCGGCTTACGCTGCTTCAAAACATGGTCTGGCTGGGTTAACCAAAGCATATTGCGATGAGTTAGCGCAATACAACATTCAAGTAAATGGAATTGCACCTGGTTACTTTAAAACGGCAGTAGCTCAAGCATCGATTGATGATCCAGAACGTAACAAATGGATTGTGGACCATACACCTGAAGGACGTTGGGGTGATGTAGCCGATTTAATGGGTGCGACAGTCTTCTTGGCATCTGAAGCCTCTCATTTCGTAAATGGACATATTATGACAGTGGATGGCGGATTCTTGGTTCGTTAATCACGTCAAATAGCCATAAAAAATTTATTGGGTGAGGGAGAACTTCATGGAAAAGAAATATATCGTCGGGATTGACGGCGGCAGCCAAAGTACTAAGATCGTCATTTTCGATCTCGAAGGAAATGTGGTTGGAGAAGGCAAGGAAAATCTGCGACCAATGCATTTGGCTGAAGGCGTAGTGGTAGAGCATCCGGGTGACGATTTGTGGGATTCGTTGTGTGCGGCCTCGCAAAAAGCGATGGAACAATTTGGTGCTAGAAAAGAAAATATTGTCGGTATTGGGTTGGGCTCGATTCGCTGCTGCCGGGTGCTGTTGAAAAAAGACGGATCATTGGCTCAGCCGATCATCAGCTGGATGGATAAACGGACAGCAACACCCCATGTTCAGGATAATCCGGAGGTTCAATATGTAACCTCAACAAACGGATATTTAACTCATCAGCTAACCGGAGAGTTTAGGGATAATATTGGAAATCATTTTGGCCAGTGGCCAGTGGATTATGCCAACTGGGATTGGTCTACTGATCCGGAAGTGCTGGATAGCTATAAATTACCAAGAGACATGCTGTTTGATCCGGTAAAACCTGGCGATGTGCTGGGCCATATTACTCAAGAAGCCAGTAAAAAAACCGGATTGCCTGAAGGATTGCCGCTGTTTGCTACAACTAGTGACAAAGCAGTAGAAGGCTTAGGTGCCGGTTTGATTCGCGACACTAGCGCGTTTGTTTCTTTAGGAACCTACATCAGCAGCATGGTGACTGGAACCGAAATGCCGGAAAATCCAGTGAACTATTGGGGTATTATGTCATCTATTCCGGGTAAATATGCCTATGAGGGCTATGGTATCCGTCGCGGAATGTGGACTGTTTCCTGGTTCAAAGATCTATTGGGTGAAAAAATAAGTATTCGTTCCAATTATCAGGGGATTTCTGAGGAAGAATATCTGAATGAACAGGCACAACATGTTCCTGCCGGCAGCGATGGGTTAATGACTGTATTGGATTGGTTGGCGAATCCTTGGGAACCTTACAAACGGGGTGTCATGATTGGCTTTAATGCCCATCACGATTACCGCTATATGTATCGTTCTATTTTAGAAGGCATTGCTTATACTATGAAAAACAATGTTACCAATATGACGGAAGAGCTGGGCAAGACCATTGACGAGGTCATCGTAACTGGCGGCGGCTCTAATAGTGATTTACTGATGCAAATTTTTGCCGATGTTTTCAATCTGCCAATTAAGCGTAATGTGGTAAATGGCAGTGCCAGTGTTGGGGCGGCAATTAATGCGGCCGTCGGTTTGGGCATTTATCCTTCTTATGAAGAAGCGGTAGAAAAGATGGTTAAGGTGAAAGACGTCTTTACGCCGATTCCTGAAAATGTTGCGATCTATAAGCAATTAAATGAAGAGGTTTATCAAGGCTTAACGGTTCACACCGATAAGGTATTAGAAAAGAGCTTCGCTATTTTGCATCCAGAAGCATAGTAAAGAAAGATGTGACAAGAAGGTCTAACAGCCAATTTTGGCTTTAGCCTTTTTGTCATTTAAAAAAGCTTTTCCAACTTGTTCACCAGTTCGAAAAGCTTTTTTACGTACAGTTCGGGAAGGGGCAGCTTGATGATTGAATTTATAGAGGTAGAGAAAAAATACGGGAGCGCACCCGCGGCGGTAGAGACGTTGAACTTAACAATTGAAGACAATCAGTTTATTTGCGTGATTGGTACTAGCGGCAGCGGAAAAACTACCCTGCTGCGGATGATTAATCGGATGGTGGAACCCTCCAACGGCAGCATCAAAATTAATGGCAAAGATACCATCAGCCTAAACGAGGACGAGCTTCGACGGAAGATCGGTTATGTGATTCAAAATATTGGACTGTTTCCTCATATGACGATTCGCGACAATATTATGATTGTACCAAAACTGTTGAAATGGACAGAAAGTCAGAAGCAAGGGATTGCAGAAAAACTGATTGAACGAGTGGAGCTGCCCGTAGACTACCTAGAACGCAAACCGAAGAATCTTTCTGGTGGACAACAGCAAAGAATCGGTGTTATTCGTGCGCTGGCAGCGGATCAGGATATTATTTTAATGGATGAACCTTTTGGGGCATTAGACCCCATCACACGAGAAGCTTTGCAGGTGATGATTAAACGATTACAGCAAGAAATGCAGAAGACGGTGGTTTTTGTCACCCATGATATGGAAGAAGCGATCAAACTGGCAGATAAAATCATCATTATGGATCACGGAAAAGTTGTGCAATACGATACAGCGGATAATATTATCCAAAACCCTGCCAACTCTTTTGTCGGCGAGCTGTTAGGTAAACGTAAGAAGCAAACATACGTGGAAAATGAACTGCGAGTAGTTGATCTGATGAAGCCTCAGGTGGCAGCCATCTCTTTAAGCAAATCGATCATCGAAGCAATTCGGCAAATGACGCATAAAAAAGTGGACACCTTGCTGGTAGTAGATGATGAACAGCACTTAAAAGGTTTCATTGACATAAAAGATGTTGATCACAATATTAATAAGGCTGCTAACATTTATGAAATCATGCGGACTGAAACTGCCAGTGTCAATCAAAACGAGAAGCTGTCAGATGTAGTGGCACCTTTGTTTAACATGGAGCTGAAGTATCTGCCGGTAGTGGATGACGAAAATTGTCTTGTAGGAATCTTGACCCGATCTTCTTTGGTGTCTTTGATTTACGACAAGCTGAAGTAGGTGAAGAGAATGGAAAATTTTTGGAATCAATATGGTGTCGAAATCCTGTTTAAATTGTGGGAGCATTTTTATATCTCTTTCAGCGCTATTCTTTTAGGAACCTTAGTAGCAGTGCCACTGGGTGCTTTGCTGACACGAATCAAAAAGGGATCAGAAACGATTATCAGCATTGTCGGTTTTTTTCAGACGATTCCGTCTTTGGCTCTGCTGTCGATTATGGTGCCTTTCTTAGGAATCGGCAAGGTACCGGCGATTGCAGCGTTGTTTCTATATTCGCTGCTGCCGATTTTGCGCAATACTTATGTGGGCATTCAGTCGGTCAATCCGACCTATTTGGATGCAGCCAAGGGGATGGGAATGTCGAAATGGCAGCGGCTGCTGCAAATCGAATTACCCTTAGCCTCCAGCGTGATTATTTCCGGGATTAAGGTATCAGCAGTATATGTAATTTCTTGGACGACGTTGGCTGCGTATATTGGAGCGGGTGGTTTAGGGGATTTCATTTTCAACGGATTAACTTTGTATCGTATTGATTTGATTATGATGGGAACCATTCCCATCACGTTTTTAGCATTGGGAACAGATGCTGTTTTGCGTTTTGTTGAAAGTCAATTAACCGTGGATCGAGGGTGAGGGGTGTAAATGAAAAAGAAATTTAGTGTCTTTCTTTTGTTTATTTGTCTGTTTGGCCTGTTTGTTTTTTCCAATCTATCCAACCGAAAGGACAAAATCACGGTGTGCGGTGGTGTGACCTCGGAATCACAAATTTTAGGGAATATTGTCGTGGAATTTTTGACTCATTATACAGACAAAGAGGTCGTCTATCTGAACAATCTGGCTTCCGCCAACTTAATGCAGGCAGCAATGGAACGTGGTGATTTGGATATTGCGTCAACACGTTATACAGGAACGGACCTAGTAGGAACGTTAAATTTACCGATTGAAAAAGATCCTGACAAGGCATTAACAATTGTTCAGGAGGAGTTTCAAAAGCGCTACAACTTTGATTGGTTTCCCAGCTATGGCTTTTCCAATCAGTTTACTTTTATGGTAACGAAGGAAACGGCTGAAAAATACCAACTGTCAAAGGTGAGTGATCTGCAAAAATATGCGGATCAGTTCAGCTTAGGTACCGATCAAACCTGGTATAAAAGAGAGGGCGATGGCTATAAAGCTTACACTGAGGAATACGATACACGCTTCAAACGAGTCTATCCGATGCAAGTAGGTTTGTTGTACGATGCTTTGGCCGCTAAGGAATTAGATGTCATTTTAGGCTATTCTACTGATGGACGAGTAGGTAGTTACGGGTTAGTCATGCTGGAGGACGATCGACAGTTTTTCCCACCGTATACCTGCAGCTTAGTGGTTTCTGATGAAGCCTTAAAGGAAAATCCTGAGCTAAAGGAAATTTTGGAGCGACTAGAAAATACGATTGACACAAAAGCGATGCAGCGCATGAATGATGAATCCGATAGTCAGCTTTTAGAGCCGGCCTTGGTAGCTCGTCAATTTTTGGAAGCCAATAACTATTTTGAGGAGGACAACCCATGATCCAGAATTTAATGAATTACCTGAGTGATAACTCCTCGTACATTATTAGTCAGTTTCTCAGTCATATCTATATTTCTATCGTTGGTGTAGTGCTAACCTGTTTAATTGGCTTTCCGATTGGAATCTTTCTGTCGGACAATAAAAAGGCAGCCTCTTTTGTGATTGGTTTGATTAATGTTGTTCAAACGATTCCATCAATTGGTATGTTGACAATTTTACTTATTTTAATGGGATTGGGAAAAAATACAGTCATTGCAACGGTGGTTTTGTATTCCTTGCTGCCAATTGTGAATAATACTTATGTGGGTCTGAATAATGTTGATCCAGTCTATATTGATAGCGCTAGAGGAATTGGCATGAGCCGGTTACAAGTTTTGTACTTAATCAAGATTCCACTGGCCGCCCCGGTTATCTTAGCTGGAATTAGAAATGCTTTGGTGATTTCAGTGGGGATTACCACAATTGGTTCCTTTGTAGGTGCCGGAGGGTTAGGGGATATCATTCTTAGAGGAATCAATATTACTGGTGGCGAGCCGATTATTTTTGTCGGAGCATTCCTCTGTGTGATAATTGCGTTAGGAATGGAAGGATTATTTAACTGGTTGATGAAATAAGCTGTCAGGACTAATCCAACTAAAATTTGGACGATTTTTAAAAATCGTTTTGCGACACAGTGGGATAACTGATCTTAACTCCTTTTTTTGCTAGAGCAACAGAAAAAGCCCGAGCCTTGGTCACAAAAGGCTTGGGCTTACTTTTTTCATCAGAAGGGAGGATTATCAGATAATTCAGGTACAATATAGGCCTCAATTGCTCGCACCTCTTCTTCTAAATTCTGGCAAATCAATGTATACCAGAAAATGGATACTTCATCTGAGCTGTCTCTCAAATCTTCGGCAGTTAATTTTTCACCAACAAATAAAAGCCGCAACGCTTCCGTCAGGTCAAGGGCATTGGCATAGGAATGGAACATTTGCGGAAAAGTACTAATTACCTTGGTTAATAGTTTTTCAGCCTGGGCATAATGCTCAAATTCACGGAAGAAGACATGCTGTTTCAACAAACGCTGCGCCATTACTTGATCTGTTTCCCGCAGGACTCTGTTGGCCGGATAAAAAGAGAGATCTTCCAGCTCACTTTTAGTTGCTTGAGTATTTTTCATGCAAAGATTTTTCTGTTTAGAATACCTGTAATAGCTGGATAAAAGATCATCACCGTAAAAGCAGCTTTCTTCAAATCCTTTTGCTTTATATCTCTCCATCCACTTTATATCGGCAAAGGTAAAGTCATCAATCGGATAGAAAATAGGCTGTGTTGACAGGTAGGTCTTTCCAATGGGGACAAGGAGAGCCAAAACAGTATTTTGCTTATTTTCGTCAACAGTTAAATGAATATTAGATGCCGGTAAATCTATGTCATGCAATTTTCTAGTATTCAGATCTCTATAGACGACGGTTTCTCCCTGCTGCTTGACTTCAAACAAACTCAATACAAATGTTTTAGGCCAGGTTAGCATGATCCTTCGTTGACTTGGAGTTAGTCCAGGTACCCAGCAGACAGTATCAGGGAAATCGCGCATAATATCTACATGCTCTACTAAGAGATAATACACAACTAATAAATCGAAAAATTCTGCTGTTTCACCTTCGTAATTAGCTTTGGGAGACAATTCATTTTTTGTCATATTGTATAAAAAATGATAAAAATCACTTGCTTCTTCATCATCAATATATTTTTTATCGTTAACGATCGACAGAAAAATCTGTGTAGCAGCAAACAAAGCAACTTTGAAAGGATTATCCCCATTGTTTACCTGCTGCATCAATTCCTTTTTCAACTGAGAATGTTTTACATCATATTTATAAAGCAATTCCACCTTGTATCACTTCTTTCATGAATAGTAATCCTATCACTAGTTTATCATTTAGATGTGGAATTGTAGATAACAAATTTACGCAAAAAGCATCAAAAGTCGGCTAATTATTCGTGCACTTTTCAATGCTAATTTTTTGGGGCTGTTTAATAGTAATTACCGCCAATGGATAATGGCACTTATATGGGTTCTAACAAGGAGAATCTTAAAATAGGATAAGGGGAAGCTGTTTCTTTAGTTAGGTATCTAAAGACGTTTTTTATAAAGAAGATGAGGGTCATGAAAAATGCAGACTCTTAGAAAAAGTATAGTCGTTAAGCAATCAGAATGACGCAGGAAATGGAAATTTTGATTGACCAGTTGATGAAAACCCCTACATTTAAGCAAAATCATTGAGAAATACTGTGAAAAGTGGTTTATTATCTTTACGGATAAGCTGCTTTTTTGTTGCTCTTTCCAATTAGACAACGAAAATAGCGTGAGTGTAGATTTCAGAAGGATCGTTGTTGAGTGGGATTTGCACAATTTTTCTTTCAAGAAAAGTTTAAAAAAATATAGATGAAGCAGTGGATTGATCAGTCAATACCTAAATGTTAGGAGCAACTCAAATGAAGAAACTTGTATTGATCCTGTTACTTGGAATAATTATAGTAGGAATTCTGGCAATTGCACATGATACTGCCAATCAAATTTCGTCTCAAGGAATTTTTGAAAAGAAACTGAACGTTCAAGCTGGAGGGAAAGGAAACAATGCTTCTATCTTGGTTATTGGCTTGGCGCTTGCCGGAGCTGCCGGCTCCTTTTATCGTTATACTAAAAGTGAGGATTAAAGTGACAAGAACTCTAAAGTAAACAGCCTAGGCTTCTTACTTTAGAGTTCTTTAAATTGTGCAAGGAAGCCTTCAAAGCTGGGATTAGATAAGATCGCCTGTTGAAGATCTGTGCGCTCCATGAAGTCTAATAATAAACTGTAAATATCTCCGGTGTCTTCGTAATCCTCTTTGGTGATTGCAAACAGAAAGACAAATTGAACTGTTTCTTGATTGCCCCAATCCACACCATCAGGCACGATTGCTACTGATAATCGGGAGTGATTTGCTAGCAGAGACATTGGATGGGGGATAGCAATCAGCTGATTAATATTGGTTTGGCTTATCGCTTCTCGAGCTAGAATACTCGCATAAAACTCTGCAGGTACTAATCCTTTTTCCTCTAATGACGCACACATTGTTTTTAGCAAAGCCTCTTTTGTAACTACCCCCTCGAATAAGTGAAAAGCATCCTCTTGAAATAAGTCCATAACAGTGGACGCATGGGTTTCAAAGGCTGTCAAAAACTGATCGATTTTCTCAATGTCCTTATCTAGCTGACCCATACGAATATAAATAAAAGGTATTTCCAACTGGTCTAAAGGAATCGTGGTAATAACAAAATCAATCGTCGCTAAAGGCTGCTGCTGCAGTTCTACGTAAGAAAGCCGCTCAACAATCTCAAATTTGTCCTGATAGCGTTTATTGATTTTTGCTTCAATAATGCGGCTCATGGCGCGACCAGTACCACAAACCAAAATCACTTTGTATTTACGATTTTCCAGCATTGAGCTACGTTCTAAAGCTCCGGCAATATGCAGGGCAATGTACCCCATTTCATCCTCAGAAAAATACAGTCCGTGAGCGGTTCCAATGGACTCCAGATGAGTAAGGCATAGGTCATAGGCGAGAGGAAAGGATTGTTTAATTGTTTCCAGTAAAGGATTGCTGTGACCTGCGTCTAAGCTGTTCATGTGAATAAAGCCTTCAATATGTGAGGTCAGATCTTTGATCAAGATCGCATCCTGAGTCCAATCATAATTAGACGTATGCTTAATTCCCTGCAGCAAGTCCTCCACAATTTCATCTGCTATCGATTCTGACTGAATTATTGCCGGATCGCTTACTACAAAACGAGGGGCATTCACCGACAGATAATAGATCAAATAATCTTGTTCTTCCTGAGGCAACTGACTCTCAAAAGACTCCTCCAGCTTAGTGAAAAATTGCTGCATCAATTGTTGTGCGTTCTTTTTCAACTGAGGGATTTTAACCGGCATTTCGGAGATGGATTTTCCATCGATCAAGCGGCTTAGAGCTAAGGCGAAATGGGACAAAATATTCTTGTGGTAATAATCCGATTCTAGCAAATCCAAAGGAGTCAGATAAGTCAGCTCCAGCTCCTGCAGCAATGACAAATCAATGTTATCGAATAGGGCCAGCTCGGTTTCGGTAAAACCAATTAAATATTCCTGCAAATCCTTACCGATTAATAGGTCACTAATCGCCTGACGCTTGGCAAATTCATTACCCACAACCTCAAAGCCAATGTTCGGCCGATTTACAATTTTCAAGCCATAAGGCAAAAGCTGATCGCGAATTGTCTTTAAATAGGAATAAAAGGTATTCTTACTGACATAAAGCTGATCTAAAAAGGCATCTAAATTCAACGGCTCAGTGGCTTTAAACAAAGTAAACAATAAATAATGCTGCCGTTCTTCTGTAGAAGCTAAACTAGTCTCCACGGAATCTGTGCTTTCCTTCCACCATTCTTCAAAAACAGCTTGATTGTTAACAGCTAAGAGGTATCCTTTGCCGCGAATCAACGAGACAACAGCTCCCACATTTTTCAGGGTATCGTTTAGATTAGTAATGTCGGTACGAATTGTTCGATCTGAGACCGCAAATGCTGCAGTTAACTCCTTCATAGGAGTCGGATTTGGTTGTTGGATAAAATGTTCCAGCAATTCGTCTAAGCGTTGATAAGATAACTTTGACATGGTATCACCTCCAAACTGACTACTTCATTGTCATCATACCGTAATTTGAAAGCGATTGAAATATCTAAGGTATCCAGCAGTTTTCCAATACAAGTGGAAGCAAACTTGGAAAGCGTTTTATCAATTCGTTTCCACTTGTATTGGAAATTGGAAGTGTTTACACCTAAGGCTTGATCCCGTAAAGTTAAGCATGTAATAACCAACCGGAAAGGAGGTTCAACATGAACTTTACCGAAAAAAATATACTATTAGATGTATCAGCCGACAGTCAAGAAGAACTATTCATGCTCCTGGCCAATTATGCCAAAGAGTTAAATGTGGTAGAAGAAACCGAAAAAGTCAGTGCGGCCTTTATGGAGAGAGAGCAGCAATTTTCCACTGGTCTGCAAGCAGGCTTTGCGATTCCCCATGCCAAGTCTGCTTATGTTTTAACCCCAACTGTTTTATATGCACGATTGAAACAATCAGTGCCTTGGGAGACATTTGATGATTCAGCCGTTCAGCATGTATTTGCCTTATTAGTACCATTAGAGGAAGCTGGTACCTTGCATTTAGAAATGTTAAGCCGTTTAGCAACTGCTTTAATGGAAGAAACTTTTATTGAGGATATTCAGCAGCACCAGGATAAAAGCTTTTTGGCTCAACGTATTAGTAAAGAAATGATTGGAGAGAAAATCGTATGAAAATTGTCGGAATCTCAGCATGTCCTGCCGGTTTGGCCCACACACCAATGGCCGCTAAGGCTTTAGAAAAAGCCGGAGTAAAATTAGGCTACGATGTAAAAATTGAACAACAAGGTTCTTTAGGCCAAGTCAACAAAATTAGTCAAAAGGAAGCCAATGAAGCAGATTTTGTTTTGCTGGCAACCGATCAAAAAGTAGAAGGCCTGGATCGCTTTGAAGGAAAACCACAGCTAAGAGTAAACATTAATACCTGTATTAAAGCACCAGAAGCTGTTTTGAAAAAATGTGTCGCAGCGGTTCAGCAAAGAAGCGCCGCAAACTAGCAATAAACAGGAGGAGAATACAAAGTGAAGAAAAGTTTAGCAGAAGTAAAAGGACACTTGATGAGTGGGATCAGTTTTGTTCTGCCGCTGATCATTGGGGCATCCTTAGTAGTTGCGATACCTAAGATGATCGCTTTAGGAATGGGCTTGACCAGTCTGGACCCTTACGCTGAAGCAGAAGGGTTCAAGCATGCACTATATGCAATTGAACAAGTTGGTTGGACCGGAATCGGACTTATTAATACTGTGTTAGCTGGATTTATTGCTTATTCTATCGGTGACAAAGCAGCATTAGGAGCTGGTTTTATTGGTGGAGCAGTAGCTACCAGTACGAATGCCGGATTCTTAGGAGCGGTAATCGCTGGTTTCCTAGCAGGTTACTTAGTGAAAATTGCAAAAAATAAAATTAAACTGCCAGAATCTTTTTCAGGTGTAATGCCATTAGTGATTTTACCTTTAATTGCTACTTTATCGGTGGCGATCGTTATGGGAGCGCTGCTGTCAGAACCATTAGCCTGGATTAATACTAGCTTAGTTGAATGGATTCGTTCAATGATTGCTAATGATGTAAACAAAGTCTTGCTGGCAATGATTATGGGTGCCATGATTGGTTCTGATTTAGGTGGACCAGTCAATAAAGCTGCCTGGATGGCCGGTAATGTTCTATTAGCAGAAGGTGTTTATTTACCAGCAATTATTGTCAATGTAGCCATTTGTGCCGTACCGTTTGGTTATGCTTTAGCGACTGTTTTCCATAAGAAACGCTTCAATGCCGAATTATTGGATGCCGGCCGTAACAACTTTATCATGGGTTTTATAGGTATTACCGAAGGAGCAATTCCTTTTACTTTAGTTAGTCCACTAAAATTAGTGCCGATTAATATGATCGGCGGTGCAATTGCCTCTGGTCTAGGGATTGCTTTAGGTATGTATGACAAAATGCCGCCAGTAGGTGGGATTTATGGCTTCTTTACAGTTGGTAACGGCTGGGCATATCTAGTTGGTTTATTTGCTGGCGCTGCTTTCATCGGATTTTTAGCCCCTTTGTTTGTAAACTTCAACAAAGTAGATGCTGAAGGTGACGAAGAAGTCGATATAGAGGATATTGATATTAGTTTTGAAAATTAAAAAACGGGCACTGACGGTGGAAAATCGTCAAGTGCCTCTTTTATTACAAGAAGGGTAGTTGACCAATGAAAAAAACTGTACACGTAGTTCCCCATAGTCACTGGGATCGGGAGTGGTATTTTACCACTAGTCGTTCCAAAATATATTTGATGCACGATTTGCAAAAAGTTTTGACGCAGCTAGAAAAGGACGACACGTATGATCATTTTATTTTAGATGGCCAAGCTTCATTATTGGATGACTATTTAAACTGGCGTCCCCAAGATCGAAACCGAATAAGAAAATTGGTTCAAGCTGGTCAACTGATTATCGGACCTTGGTATACTCAGACCGACCAGCTAGTAATTTCTGGCGAAAGTATTGTTCGCAACATGCTTTATGGTATGCAGGTTTGTGAAGCGTTTGGTGATTACATGAATGTCGGCTATGTCCCAGATTCCTTTGGTCAAGCAGCTAGTATGCCACAAATTTATCAGCAGTTCGGCATTGAGGATACGCTGTTCTGGCGGGGTGTTAGTGATGACGAAGTGAAGCAGACAGAGTTTGTTTGGAAAGGGGAGGACGGTTCAAGCGTTACGGCCTTTCAAATACCTAGCGGCTATTACATTGGCGGAGCAATTCCTGAGAACAAGGAAGCTTTAGCGGATTTTCTTCACGAAGAACCTTTCAAAACTACCTGGTCGCGCAGCGCCACTGATCAAGTGTACTTTCCAAACGGTTTCGACCAAGCGCCAGTTCGCGAAAACTTACCGGAACTAATCGAACAAATGAATGCGTTGTATCAAGACGAATACGAATTGCATATATCGACCATTGAAAAGTATATCGCGGCCATTAAAGAGCAGCAGCCAGAGCTGGAGGAAATTGCTGGTGAGCTGATTAACGGAAAGCTAATGCGGATTCATAAGACCATCTTCTCTTCCCGCTCTGATTTAAAGGCCTTAAATACACAGATTCAGCATTACTTAACCAATGTGATGGAACCTATATTAACCATTGCGAAGCAGCTAGGTTTTGAGTATCCAGTGGAAACGGTTAAGGAAATTTGGAAGCTGATGTTCGAGAATGCTGCGCATGATTCCATTGGTTCTTGTGTATCCGACAACACGAACGAGGATGTTTATATGCGCTATAAGCAGGCTCGCGATATTGCTATGAATTTAGTGGAATTGACCATGCGCCAAATTGCGACAACGATTAAAGAGTCGAAGAATACACCGATAACTTTTACGTTGTTTAATCCTTATGACCATCCTCGGAATGAAGTTGTGGAAGCGGAGGTCTACTTACCGCAAAAAGAATTCGCCATTCTAGATGAAGCGGGGCAGTCGGTTTCCTACACTGTGTTGGAAATGATTGATCAGACTGATTATGTGCTGAATCAAGGAAATATATTAAATCCAACCAAGGATTATTACCATCCTACAAAGGTTTACAAAGCCAAAATTGCGGTAGCTGCCGGTCAACTGCCGAGTCTAGGCTACACACAGCTAACTATTGATCTATCCGGTAACAGTTACCAGACGTTTGAAAGGACCACTAATCGTACGATTGAAAACAACTATTATCGAATTACCGTAAATGCCAATGGCTCCTTTGACATCTTCGACAAAGCAGCTCAGGTACTTTATAACGAACAAGGGATTATCGAAGAAAATGGCGATAATGGTGATTCCTTTAATTATTCTCCACCGGAAAAGGATTGGGTAATCTCATCCATTGATTTTGAACCGGTAATCGAGGTGCATGAATCGAGCGTACTAAAAACGATTAAAAGTTCTTTTGTGCTGCAAGTACCAGCTAATTTGGAAGAACGAGCAGCAAAAAAAGCAACCGTCCAGCTGCCGATTTCACTGGAAGTAACAGTGAAGCAGGATTCGCCAGTTATTGATTTCCATTTAAAGGCAGACAATCAGTCTGTTGATAGTCATCGTATTTGTGTCTTGTTTGATACCAATATTCCGTCAAAATTCTCGACAGCGGATCAGCAATTTGGCACAATTCAGCGACCGGTGGTTTTTGAAAAAGAAATGAAACTGTGGGAGGCGAATAAAGAGCAATGGAACGAACAACCAATTGCGATTGAAACCTGCCAGACGTTTGTCAGTCTTTTTAATGACCAGCGAGGTGCTGCAATTCTGCCAAAAGGGGTAAGAGAGTATGAAATTGTTGGAGAAAATTACGATACTATTCGTTTAACAATCTTTCGAACCTATGGCTTCATGGGTAAAGAAAACCTGATGTATCGTCCAGGCCGTGCTTCTGGGGAAACAGTTATTGCCACCCCTGATGCTCAGCTGCACAAAAGACTGGAATTCTCATTTTCTGCTTACTACTTTGCTGGCAGCTTCAACCAGGCTGATGTGGCAAATATTGCCAAGATAGCAGTATCCCCGGTTCAGTTGTATCAAGCTGCTGAATTCTTAAACTCGCGGTTGAACTTCACTTTGGGAGATGAGCCTAAAACTCTAGCAACTAGCTATAGTATGGCAGAAGTTGTTGGTGATTTGACGCTAAGTGTAGTCAAGAAGGCCGAGAAACGGGAGGGCTGTATTATTCGACTGTATAACGGAAAACTTAAGGAAACTTGTCATGCCGCGATTAAGTTTAAACAAGAAGTTCAAAAAGTGGAATTGGTAAATCTTAAAGAAGAGACAGTAGCAGAACTGGAACTGCAAGATCAAACGGTGAGCTTACCTGAGGTTGCTCATGCCAAGTTCATCACTTTATATGTAGAATAAAACGCAAAAAAGAGGACAATCGTCAGATTGTCCTCTTTCATTGCACTTATAAATATTCCTCCAAGACTTCAGCTACACCTGCTTCTTCATTAGAGGTAGTGACTTGTTGGGCAATTGCTTTGACTGGCTCTAAGGCATTGTCCATCGCCACACCAACACCGCTGACTTTCAACATTTCAATGTCATTTTCCTGATCACCAAAGGCTACGACTTCTTCTGGATCAATCTGAAGATAGTCAGCCAAGAACGTAAGAGAGGTGCCTTTATTTACTCCATCAGCCATAATCTCCAGCCAGTGAATATCCGTGTAAACTGAAGGAATACCCGCCGATTCAAACATTTTCCGCAAAACGGCCAACTTATCAACATCTGTATCGTTAAAGGCCAGCTTAAAGTAATTGAGACTACCATCATTGATCTTCTTTAACAACTCTTCGGTAGAAGAATCTTGTAGCTGAAATTGCGCATAATAAGGACTGTCCACCTCGACTGGGGAAGCATCAAAAGTAATCCGGTCATCCTGTGTTTCACGACTAGCTACAATGGTTACACCAATTTGTTCAGCCAAATGGAAAGCTTGATTAATCGTTTTTGCAGGGATATCGAATCGCTTTAACACAGAAGTCGTTTCCCCTTTTTCTACCTTTGCTATGTAGGCGCCGTTGGAAGCTAAAACATAACCATCTATGGAAAGCTGAGCAAATACCTTTTTAACAGAAAGGATCGATCGTCCAGTAGCCAGGACAATTGTGCCTCCCTGCTGGTTAAAGGTTTGCAGAGCCTCCTGGTTTTTCTTAGGGATTTCACCTAGATGATTCAGTAACGTACCATCAAGATCGATTGCTGCTAACTTCATATTTATCCATCCTTTTTAGAAAATATTCTATTTTAAGGGTAGTCCAATTTTTCCTATTTGAGAAGTTTAATGCTTAATAATGGCAAAATAGTTGAACAGAGACAAGTAATTTCTTAAATGTTTAAAGAATCTTAACTGTTGTTATACCGCTAAAAAACGTCGATTCGATCAATTTTTTCCGAATTTGGTGACAAAATGATAGGGATAACAAGCAATTTTTTTGCTAAAAGAAAAGAATGGGTCTAATGTATGTTATAGAAATAGGGTAAAAGACGAACATAATTAAGCAAAGGAGTGATATTTTATGTTATCCCAGAAAAATACGATACCAGTGGTAACTGCATCAGATGAGAATTACGCTCCTTACCTGAGCGTGATGCTTGGTTCTTTGCTGGATCATATATCAAAAGAGGTTTCATTGAATATTTATGTAATTGATGATGAAATTTCTACAGCCAGTAAAGAAAAACTGAAGGAAACAGTTCAAAATAAATCAGACAAGGCGACTATCCAGTACCTAACTGTTGATGGTCAAGTGTATGAAGACTTCTTGGTCAGTGACCATATTACTACGACAGCCTACTACCGAATTTCCTTACCTAAAATTTTGAAAAAATACAACTATAAAAAAGTGCTTTATATAGATGCGGATACATTGATTCTAGATGATGTAGCAGAGCTTTACCGACAAAATTTAAAGCAAAAGACCATCGGAGCTGTGATTGATCCAGGGCAAACTAAGGCGTTGGAACGGTTAGGGATTGATTCCAAAGATTATTATTTCAACTCAGGCGTCATGGTAATTGATATCGAACGTTGGAACAATCGTCAGATTACGGAGAAGACGATTGATTTTTTAAGAAATCACGGAGATCGCATCATTTATCACGATCAAGATGCCTTGAACGCCGTCTTATACGAAGACTGGGCACCACTTCACCCTAAATGGAACATGCAGTCGTCACTTATTTTCAACCGACATCCGGCCCCAAATCCTCTATATAGAATATTGTACAAGGAAGGCAATGAAACACCTGCGATTGTCCACTTTACTGGGCACGATAAACCCTGGAACACATTAGAAGGACATCCTTACCAAGAACAATATATGGATTTATTAGCAGATAGTATTTTTAAGAAAGCGGTGAAAGCATAATGAGTAAAGAGAGAATTACGATTGTTTCAAGCAGTAATGCAGCCTTTGCACCTCATGTTTCTGCCCTGTTTGTTTCAATCTTAGAAAACTGTAAAAATAAGCAAGCAACCTTTGATTTTTACGTAATTGACGACAACATCGATTACAAGAGCAAACAACTAATGCTGGACACGATGGCAAATTATCAAGCAACCCTTCAGTTTTTAAATATCAACAAGAAATATTTCAAAAACGTTGTTGAAAGCGACCGGATTCCACAAACAGCATACTTCAGAATTGCTATTCCTGAATTATTCCGGGGCAAAAAGGTAGATAAGTTGTTATATCTAGACTGTGATATGATTGCAGTAACTGATATTGACGAACTGTGGAAAATGGACTTAGGGAACTATACCTTAGCAGCAGTTGAAGATGCTGGATTCCATAATCGTTTGGAGCTTATGGGGATAGATACTGATTCTAAGCTGTACTTCAATTCTGGATTAATGCTAATCAATGTAAAAAAATGGTTAGATGAAAATGTTACGAGGCGAGTATTGGACTTCATCAAAAACAATCCAGAAAAGCTGAAGTTTCATGACCAAGATGCTTTAAACGCAATTCTGCTTGATCAGTGGCTGCCCTTGCACCCACAATGGAATGCACAAAGCTATATTATGAAAAAGGAAGTAACGCATCCTAATCCAACCGGCGAAAAAACGTACGAAGAAACACGTAAAGCGCCAAGTATTATTCACTTTTCTGGACATGTAAAACCTTGGAGTGATGAATTTACTTCTCCACTAAAAGGGTACTATTTAAAATATGCTAGAAAGACAGCCTTTTCAAAAAAGCCTCTTTATAAAAAAAATGCAGTAACTTATGTTTCCACTACACATTATGGCAAGGTTGCACGATAAACATATTCTGATTATTTGACGGACAGGAACTGCTGCGGCAGGCTGTCAAAATTCAGAGATAACAGCCTTTCATCAACTGAGATTAATCATGGAAACAATTAAGTAGTGAACCCTTTACAAATAAAAGCATAAGCTTGGCTGTGAGGAGGAGAAATAATGCAAATAGTAGTATCTGATCAAGCAGCGGAAGTATTATTAGATAAAGTTGGCGATAAAAAAGCTTTCTTGATCGCTCTAACTAAAGAAATTGAGGCGACATCCATGAGCGATCACTCGTGTGCCAAAGGAAGTCAGTTCCAGATCATCCCTTTATTTACGGAAGGGGAGGTCGAGCTAATACCAATGGAAAACCCCATCTTTACTGTTTATTCTTCCAAAGAAGCTGCACCACTATTAGTTGAAAAAGTTCTGATGGATTTTAATCCACGCTTGAACAGCTTCCAGTTAATGTGTGATAATCAGTATGTCGACAGCAACATCAAATTGAAAAATTACTTTTTTAGTTAAAAGCAAAAGAGCTATGTTCATGCTGGTCATCTAGCGTAAACATAGTTCTTTTGATGACAACAGGTGAGGAGAGCAGATAATGAGACCAATAATTTGGGACGATGCAGCTCAACGTGCCCTTTCAAGTGAAACAACACGAGCAGTTCGCAGTTTGTCCTTAAAAGAAGCTCGGGAGAAGGAACAAGAAATAATTCAGCAAAGTCGTTTGGTCGGTTCAACGATTTATACTAAGATGTTTAGAGCATCCAATCATACGGCTAGTGAAAAGGTAGTTCTATTACTGGAACAGTTAGGTGCGCAAATAGAAGAAGGAACTTTACAGCTTACCGGTCCTTATAAAATTGATCCAGAACTGGCACCACACAACGATTTTTTGAACTTATTGGCAAAGACAATTCAACAGGCCTACCAAGGAAAGCTTTTGGATGATCCTCGAGTTCATCAGCTGCGAATGTATTTGGATCGTCAAAATATCCGATATATCCGAAAAAACTTTGGAATACTAGGCCAAGCAGATGAAGATGCGCTAGCAGCCTATGTTCATGCGCCAAAAAAAGCAGGTGGTCTAGGTGGACACGGACTGAGAGCTGAACGTGCAAGGCTTCATAATAAATACCAAACAACTTATTTGGCTGGGAATGAGAACCGCAAGAGGGTTACTCCGGATTTTCACTCTGAATTTATTTTGGATCCTGCGGGACGTTTTGTCAGTCAGTGGAATGTATTGGAAATGGATGAAGTTGGGAAAGTAATAACGGATTTCTTCTATTATAAGGAACGATATCCTACTTATGCAGAATGGCACTATTTTCAACAGCAGATTCTAAATGGGGAGTCCTTTAATTATGCCGATCGCAACGATAATGTTCATCGACGCTTAGATAGTTTGCCGCCAATTCATTTGGATTATCCTTTAAGGAAAAAGTTGGGGAAGGAATGGAACAACCCTCAGGACAAGCTGGAGTATCATTGGCGAGAAGTTGATCGCAATCCAGAACCGTATGCTCATAGAAAGAATATAGGTAAAAAGTGGGGCGTGTTCATCATTTTCTTTTTGATGGCCAAACTGCTGATTAGAAAACATAAATAATTAAAAGATCTCTTAGTAGTTAGTCGCAACTAATCTAAGGGATCTTTTTGTTATACCTAATGGGACAAGAGCCCCATAGATCCCAATAAAAAAAGTAAAGACATACGTTAGAGCCAAAAATCCTAATAGCAATAATATATATTTTATCAATAAAAATCATTTCAGTATCTTGGCTGCATTATTAGACTTCATTAGTCTCCATTGCTTTACTGCCCATGGGAAACTAAACGCCATAAAACTAAGTAAACCTACTATTAACGAAAAAACATATGCTGCTCCATAGCCCAAATTGTAAATGAGAGATTTCCACTGGATGCAGGGTAAGACAGGGCACATCCCTTTGCTAAATAATCTAGTAGATGGTTCTGCATTTTTCAATGAGTAATTTTAGCAGTTTCCTCTAAATGATCAATTCTCTGCATGATATCTTCTGCATTTTTCTTTGCCTGCTCTAATGAGGTCAGCAACTGATCACAAACAGCGATGATATCTTCATCTGGCTCAGGGGTATTCAACACTTCTTTAATAGAAGAAACACGTTTTTGATCCATGGTCAGCAGCAGACGGAGAATGGCTTCTAATGAATAATTGGCTCCTCGTAAGGTGCGAATAATCTTTAATCGCTTCAAGTCTTCCTGATTGTATATGCGATAACGATTTGTCCTTCTCTTAACCATCAATAAGCCATTGAGCTCCCAATTACGTAAAGCATCAACCGTCACCTCTAAATAATCGGCTGCTTCACTACGAGTTAGAGGAGGCTGCGTATCTTCATCAGCTCCAGGTCTAATTATTCCTTCAACAATTTCAATTGCTTCGTGCGCTTGAGCGATCTCATGATTGGCTAAGTATTGATAGTCGAGGATCAATTGGCGCGCAAAGCTGAAATCATAAAGCGCAAGAGCTTTAATCACGTCCACCATTTTTCTCCGCAAGCCAGACTGCAGTACTTCAATTTGGAAAGCTACTTGAGCCAAGCGGATCAGCTCTATATGGTACTGAGTGAAGATTCGGTAACCATTAGCTGCTCGTTGGGGCTTGGGAATCAACTCCCATTCTTCGTATCGTCGAATTGTATTAGGATGAAGACCAACTAACTTGGCAACCTCCGAAGTGTGATAAATCATTCAATTCCTCCTGTAACAAGCTCTTCTTTTACTCTATCAAATAATTTTGCAAAAGGCTACCCTACACTAAGCCACCAAGGTTGATTTTCCAGCTATACTAAGAATTCATTTAGTGATTGGAGGCTAAAAAATGACAAATCAGGCAATTATTGTAAAAAATCTCAACAAAAAGTTCGGAGATCAAACAGCAGTGAATCAGCTCAGCTTCACGGTAAAAAGAGGCAGTATTTTTGGTTTGCTAGGACACAATGGAGCAGGAAAATCGACTACGATTGATTGTATTCTAGGTACGAAAAGCTGTCAGGCAGAGGAGATTCTATTGTTAGGAAAGGATCCCCGCAAGCAAAGAAAAGCATTGTTTCAGCGAGTAGGCGTACAGTTTCAAGAGTCCGCTTTTCAAGGACAATTAAAGGTAAAGGAGATTTGTGAAATCACTCATTCCTTATATCAGCAGCCAATTAATTGGGAAAAGGGGCTGCTGGAATTCGGATTAGAAACTAAGAAGAATGCTTTTATTCAAACCTTATCTGGTGGGGAAAAGCAGAAATTATGTATTCTGCTGGCAGCAATGGGAAATCCAGAAATTATTTTCTTGGATGAGTTGACGACGGGATTGGACCCGATGGCTAGGCGCGAAGTTTGGCGTTATCTTAAGCTTTTACAAGAACGAGGGGTAACGATCTTTTTGACTTCGCATTACATGGATGAGGTAGAAATTCTTTGCGACGAAATTCTAATAATCAAGGCTGGCCAAGAAATTGAACGCGGAACGGTGGCTGAGGTGGTTGCTCGCAGTGGTCAAAAGAGTATGGATGAAGCATTTATCAAATTAATTGGAGAGGAGCGATAAAATGAAAACTTTTTGGTTGTTGTATAAATCAGAAGCGAAGTTATCCATTCGCGAAATGTCCTCAGTAATCTTTGGCGTGTGTGTTCCTGTGGGAATTGTGGTGCTAATGGCTTTTATGGAAAATAGTAATGAGGCTCTAAATCGAATTTTTGCCTCGGTAACTACTGTCGGTATCTGTTCTGCAGGTGTTATGGGACTGCCGTTAGCTCTGTCTTCTTATCGAGAACGCAAAATTTTAAAAAGGTATCAGGTAACCCCGATAAGTCCGATTCAGCTGCTTTTAGCTCATTTATTTTTTTGCTTTACACTCAGTTTGGTATCGATGCTTTTAATTTTTACTCTGCTTACGGTTGTTTTTAACTTTCATTATCAAGGCAGCTGGGCAGCATTTATTCCAGCATATTTATTAGTGATGCTGGCAGTTCATGCGATTGGTTTGATTATTGCCAGTCTTTCTCCTAGTGAAAAAGCAACAGGTGCAATTAATTCGGCCGTGTTCTTTCCCATGTTTTTTCTTTCAGGTGCCACAGTGCCCTTTGAGATTCTACCCAATGGTTTACAAAAAATTGCGGGTGTCTTGCCTTTAACTCAAGGAATAAAACTACTTAAAGCCATTACTTTTCATGAGCAGGCACAAATTATGCCCATTGTGGCTTTGTTGATAATAATTACGTTAGCTGGAACAGCAATCGCTGTTCGTTTCTTCAAATGGGAATAAGCAACAGATTGCTATTAGAGCAGGAAAATTTTCCTGCTTTTTTATTTTGCCTAAAAAAGAGAAAATAGAAAAAGGAATTGGATAAAAATGCGTAATTTATATCAGGGTGCTTAACCCTAGGAAAGGAGAAAGAAGAAATGAAAATTCTTGTACTGACAAACTGTATTTTCAGAGAAAAACTAATAGAGGAACAGCTTCATTTGCTGGGTAATGAGGTGTTTATCAGTAAAGCACTGTTATCCGACTCACTGACTATGGTACGATTTTTTGACATAATTATTTTAAGCGACACGTTGCCAGTCGACCAACAATTGATTATTGCGAATAAAATGTTAAGCTTTCAGGTTCCAATTATGAAGATGACATCTGAGGAATCATTTGCTCCAACTGAAATTTTCAGAGGAGTACTTAATCCAGAGTGTGACCTAGAAGATTTAGGAAACAGTCTTGCTGTTGTATCAAAATTGAAGAAGCCGATGTATCGAGAACGTCCGATAATTCAAGCTGGGAAGAATGAAGAAGAAGTTTTCTATTTACGTTTAAGCAAAAAGGAGAAAAAACTGCTGGATTGCTTAAGAGAAGCTAAAGGAGAAACGGTTTCTAAAAAGGATATTTCGCTGTATTTGTGGAATGGGGAGCCTACAGCATCTCGGATGTGTCATGTTTCAAATCTCATTAAGCATCTTCGTGATAAGTTGGAAAAGTATGAACCTGATTGGTATAAAATTATAACGGTTTGGGGACAAGGCTACTATATTAAGGACGCCCATGATTGGGATGAATCTGCAGAAAATAATACACAAGAAAATCTGCAGCAGGCAATTGTCTAATTGCTTTAACTTCTGTTTGACTCTGCCCTCAGCTACGCGATATGATGTGATGGAGAGAAAGGGAGGATTTTATGCAAGAGACACAGTTTAAAAAAATGGTTGCGATTGAACCGACTAAGCTATTGCCTGAATGGGACGAGAAGTTGAAGGCATACGCCGAAGAAACGTTCTTCTATGAAGATATTCCAGAGGATGAGGCTGAAATTATTCGCCGAATCGGAGATGCTGATTGTGTTATGTTGAGTTTTACCAGCTTTATTAATCAAGCTGTTTTAGAAGCTTGTCCTAATATTCGCTACATTGGTATGTGCTGCAGTCTATATTCTCCAGAGAGTGCCAATGTTGATATTCTAACTGCTGAGAAAATGGGAATTGTGGTTACGGGGATTCGAGATTATGGTGACGAAGGGGTTCGGGAATATGTCATCAGCGAACTAGTTCGCTTGCTTCAAGGGCGAGGAGAGGCGATGTGGAAAAACGAACCGATGGAATTGATCGGTGTGAGGGTAGGCGTTATCGGTATGGGCACTGTGGGATCACTGGTATCTGAAGCACTCCACTTTTTCGGTGCGGATGTTTCGTATTACAGTCGTACCCGCAAACCGGAATTAGAAGAAAAATTGGCGATGTCTTACTATCCATTGAATGACTTATTAGCTCAGGTGGATATCGTCATTACCGCTCTAAATAAAAATGTTGTCTTGCTGGAATCTGAGCAATTCAAATTAATGGGCCCCGGCAAGATTCTGATGAATTTGTCAATTGCACCCTCTCATGATATTGAAGCATTAGCTAACTGGCTCGACTTATCAGGAACCTATGCTTTTAGTGATACAACCAATGGAATTGGGGAGGCAGTTGTGGATCGGCCAAACGTTTTTGCTGGAGACCACAGTGCTGGATTAACCTCGATGGCAAAGGTTCGTTTAGCACAAAAAGTAATTAAGAACGTAGAGACATTTTTAGCCCAAGATTAGTCTTGACTTACTAAAACAGCAGTAGCTAGTGGTCCGTAAACCGACTAGCTGCTGCTGTTTTTTTAACTATAAAATAAAGAGAAGTTGATATTCTGATCGTGGTTTCCAAAATGCTTGCCGTAAATCGTGCAGCCACCTACATGCTTGGCATCCTCTTTCACTTCAATCCGCAATGTCCACAATTGATTATCCGGTGAAGCAAAATCAGAGATTTTTGTATCTGACATCGGTTCTCCTTCCATATAGGTTCCATGCTCCAAAATACGAATTGTTTTGAGCAGGCCATATTGATTCAAATTGTCCGGGTACCAATCCGGATTGTTTTTGCCTCGAATATCTGAAAAATCACCTGGCGAGGTCCAGGTACCCAAATACTTATTGTTCAAAGAAAAAGTGATATCTGAAGGCCAATTGTTGTTGGAAAAAGGAAATTCTGAAGCGATCTCCATTGAAATTTCCAACATTTCCAAGTGCTGATCCTCCTCCAGTAAATTGGGGATTTGATACTCAATGAAGCCTTGCGTAAACCATAAAATCTGTGCATTCATTCGCTTGGGGTCCATAAAATATTTGGGATGATCATTAATACCGATAAAATCCTCTGAGGTAGCTAAACCACACGGAGCTACAATCGAAAAGTTGGTGTATTGCCCAATCGGAATAGAAGTATTCGACGTATTATAAGTGGTATAGATTTTTTTAGGGAAATTAACGGTAATAGAATCAATCTTCAAGCTAGAAACTTTGGATCGTCCCAGGCGATCGGTACTAATCAAACCTGCTGTTTCTAATTTTTTTACGTGCATGGTAACTATCGCGCTGCTTAACCCTAGCTCGGCAGCTAGTTCTTTCACACTCATTTTATTGACGGACAGCAGCTGAATAATTTTTAAACGAACAGCACTTGCCAGTGCTTCATAGACTGGCAGCGAGTCGTTAGAAATATCTAATTGCATAAAGCAGCGTCTCCTTTGAATTAATAATTACCTTAATGATATCTGAAATCAGAGAAAAAGCAAACGTTTAAAGTTAATGTATATATTAATCTTATTTGTGGAAAATTCAAATGATTAATAAAAATGTTATTGACAAAGCTTTTATAATGGATTATGATGATCTCGTAATAGAAAAGCGCTTTCTCTTTACATGTACGATTAATAAAAATGTTAAGGGAGAAAATCATGGTTAGTAATGAAAATATAAACAGTCAGAAGAAACACTTTTGGAGCTTTGCTGGAACCCATTTTTCTTATTTCTTTTCTTGGGCAGTTATTTACGGGTACTTAACTTTGTGGTTAGAGCGAGTTGCTGGACTTCGAGGGACAGAAGCAGGACTGCTGTTTTCTTTAATGGCAGGGATTTCTTTATTCTTTCAACCGGCTTTTGGCATTTTGTCCGATCGGCTGAAATTTAAAAAGACGCTCCTAGCAACCATTTCTTTAAGTGCAATTTTAATCGGCCCGTTTTTCCAGTGGCTCTTTTTGCCAATACTAGATGTAAACATGTACCTAGGTATAGCGGTTGCGGGTTTATATTTGAGCTTTGTTTTAAATGGCGGTGTTGGCGTTATTGAACAATATATCGAGCGTGCTAGTTGGGTAAATAATTTTGAATATGGCCACTCTCGGATGGGCGGTTCTCTTGCCGGAATTACAGCAACATTAGTCGCTGGACGCTTGTTTGTCTGGAATCCGACAGCTATTTTCTGGGCGTGCTCTGCAGCGGCAACGATCCTTTCTATTTTGGTTATTTTCTTTGACAAGGTTGATGTTTCCAAGGAAGAAGCACCTGCTAAAACAGAAGAAGACAATAAGCTGGACAAAAAGACTATTCTGTCAATTTTTAAAATTAAAAACTTCTGGGCATTGGCTTTGTTCTACATTGGAGCTGCTGCAATCTACGATGTATTTGATCAGCAGTTTATCGTCTATTTCCAAAGTTTTTTTGAAAACGCCAACAGAGGCACCATCATCTATAGTTACATGGCTTCGGCTCAGGTAGGCTTAGAGCTGCTGCTAATGATTCCGATGCCTTATATAATTAACAAAATTGGATCCAAAAGAGGACTAATCATTTTTGGATTCATCACATTCATTCGAATCTTTGGAAGCGCTCTTGCGCCAAATTATCAGCTGCTGATCTTTTTCCGTATTTTAGCTGGATTGGAGATGCCTTTATTATTGGTATCTATTATGAAGTACATTTCCAATACCTTTGATCGCAAGCTGTATGCAACAATTTATATGCTGGCTTCTAACTTTGCCAAGCAAGTGTCTGTATTCATCTTTTCGACAGTGTGTGGTAGACTGTATGACTCTATCGGTTTTCATCAAACGTATTTCTTACTATCCGCGATCGTTTTTCTCATAACGGTTGTGAGTATCTTTACCTTAAAAAATGATCAAAAAGAAGAAAAAGTAAAAACAACAGCAGCTGATGCAGCCTGAAATTTGGAGGAATAATCAAATGAATACACAACAATATAACAATCCTATCGTTTTGGAAAGAGCTGACCCTTGGGTATACAAACATACAGATGGCTATTATTATTTTATGGGTTCAGTCCCAGGATACCAAGCACTGGAGTTGCGACGAGCGAAAAGCATCAATGACCTTGGAACAGCGGAAACCCAAGCAATTTGGCAGGCACATGATACTGGAAACATGAGTGAGCTGATTTGGGCGCCGGAAATTCACTATATCAACGGGAAATGGTATGTTTATTTTGCAGCAAGCGATCATAGCGAAATTCGGGATCAAAAGCATCACCACCGAATGTTTGTGATTGAAAACGATAGTGCCAATCCTTTAGAAGGCCAGTGGGAAGAAAAAGGCCAAATTAAAACACAGTTTGAAAGCTTTAGTTTAGATGCGACAACCTTTGAACATCAGGACAAACTGTATTATGTTTGGGCACAGCTTGATCCGCGTATTCCAGGAAATTCGAACCTGTATATTTCGGAAATGGAAAATCCTTGGACCTTAAAAGGTAAACAGACGTTATTAGCCATTCCCGAGTACGATTGGGAGAAAATTGGTTTTTGGGTGAACGAGGCTCCAGCTGTCATCAAGCGAAACAACAAAATTTTCATTACGTATTCAGGTAGTGCAACCGATGAGAATTATGCAATGGGACTTTTATGGGCGGATGCTGACAGTGATTTATTAGATGGTTTTTCTTGGCATAAAAGCGAAGAGCCAGTCTTTACATCATCAGAAAAAAATGCCCAGTATGGGCCGGGACATAACTCCTTCACTCGCAATGAAGACGACACCGAAGACGTGCTGATTTTTCATGCACGGCCCGAAAAAAATAAAGTGGGGGATCCCTTAGATAACCCCAATCGCCATGCCAATGCGCAGGTCTTTACTTGGGATAAAGAGGGGTTTCCCGATTTCGGTGAACCAACGGCTTATCGTGAAAGGACATTAAACTAAAATTTAAAAGATTTCTTCTATGTATAATAGAAAGAATTTTTTTAAAAGCATGAAGTCATATTAAATAGAATAAGCTGAACGGACCGTACTAACCGTTCAGCTTATTTATTGTGATCACTAAATGTTCATCTCCAAGTTATAATCACCCTTTTCTATAGCCAAAACCTATAGAATACCATTGATATATCAATGGTTTTTCAAAGAATAAAACTTTGGTGGCAATTCTCAGCATGCTATAATTAAAGAAACGCTTCAAGGAGGGTTAACCATGTTTAATCTTTCGCATGATGACAAACAACGAATTGCTGCACTAATCATTCTAGCCATTTCTTTTTTCTTTCCGTTCCCTTTTCTTGGAATTATTTCTGGTATTTATTTGTTGCGACAAAATTTGCCCATTGGTTTTAAGATCGGTGCCGTTCTGATTATTTTGGAACAGCTTCTGATTTACATACCAGTTATTGCATATTTGACGATAACAAAGTAGAGGGAATTTAACTATTAGTGAATGATAAATATTATCTATATGTACTTAAAAAGGCTTAATACAGTTTGGTTTAGACTTTACTTAAATTGTTCAATTTTATCTTACATTAAGTTGTTCAAATGAATGGAACCATGAGGTGATTCACCTCATTAATATAACAAGGAGTGAAAAGTATGCTGTTTTTAACAAAGGAAGATATCATCAAAACCTTCACCATGAAGGATGCAGTAGAAGCAGATAAGCAAGCCTTGATGATCTTTTCTAAAGGAGAAACCAATGCGCCGCTGCGGACTAATGTGGATATTCGTGAAGAAAATGGCGTGAGTTCTTATATGCCAGCCTATATTGGTGGGGAACAACCAGCGTTGGGTGTTAAAATTGTATCGACTTATTTGCACAATATCGAACGAGGATTACCTAGTGTAACAGGTACGATGATTGTGATGGACCCTAAAACGGGTATGGTAAATGCTATGGTGGATGGTACTTATTTGACTCAGTTACGCACTGGAGCTGTACAAGGTGTGGCGACAGATATTCTTGCCAGAAAAGATGCTAAAATTGGCGCCTTAATCGGAACGGGTGGTCAGGCTGAGAAGCAATTGGAAGCAATGATGGCTGCACGCCCTTTGGAAGAAGTCCGAATCTTTGATATAGATCAAAATCGGGCAGAAGCTTTTGCTAAGGCTCGTCAAGAAGGTTGTACAGTTCGGTTAATTCCAACAAAAACAAGTCGTGAATGCGTAGAAGGTGCAGATATCATCACAACTGCAACTCCTTCCAATGAACCAACCTTCGAATCGGCTTGGGTTAAGGATGGTGCACACATCAATGGAATCGGCTCTTTCACTCCAAGTATGTTCGAAATTCCTAAAGAATTAATCAAACGAGCAGATCGAGTAATTTTTGATACAACGGAAGGCGTGCTTAATGCAGCAGGAGATTTTATTACTCCGCTGAAAGAAGAGTATATTCCGAAAGAAAAGTATTCAGGTGAATTAGGACAAATCTTGCTAGGCGAGGTAGAAGGACGAACCTCTGATCAAGAAATTACCATCTTCAAATCAGTTGGTACTGCTGTTCTAGATTTAGTAGTAGCAGGGCAGATTGTTGAGAAGGCTCGTGAGAAAGGCTTAGGCACTGAAATTCCTGACTAATAGAGCAGACAAGTTTCCACATGGGAGCTTGTCTTTTTTAGTCATGATCTTTTATCGCAAAAAAAAAAGTTAGCCGGTAATTTAAGTCATAAAAACAACCGTTTTGGACATAAACAACTATATTTTTTCAATTGGGAGTAGACTAGGTACAAGAAGAAGTTCAGGAGGAATTGTGATGTTGTTAGGGGTAATAACAGGATGGTCGTTATTTTTGCTAATAGATCGACTTATATAAAGGTTTACTTTAATTAGTACGCAGTAAATACCTCTGTAAACAGCATTAAAAGTTTACCTCAAATAAAAATTCAAAATGAATGATACCTATAAAAGCAAGCTTTCAGAAGAAAAATGACTGTTACGACTCAATAATCACT
The DNA here is from genome assembly GCF_017377655.1 of Candidatus Enterococcus ferrettii. Classification (GTDB taxonomy): domain Bacteria; phylum Bacillota; class Bacilli; order Lactobacillales; family Enterococcaceae; genus Enterococcus_A; species Enterococcus_A ferrettii. Next base: position 70,047 of record NZ_JAFREL010000016.1, on the reverse strand, counting down.
GATGAGAAAAACCGAGTTCACTATTGGTTGGTTTTCAATGCACCTATTAATTTTACGGGGATTAGTCCATTATTGGACATAGATGGAAACTTTTTGAATACAATGGCTAAACCTATGATCGTTTTTCATTAAGGGATATGCTATACTTTTATTAATCGAATAAGAACACTAGGGGTGCTTTTGAAGCTGAGATTATACCCATTGAACCTGAAACAGCTAGTACTGACGCAGGGAATTGTGTAACATTTTTTAGGCAGAATTTTATTACACCCGATCATTTTTTTGTGATCGGGTTTTATTTTGTCATCCTTCACCAGCAGTCTCCTTAGTGTGCTTACTTTGAGGAGGGTGCTTTTTAGATCCAAAATAAGAAATATGGAGGGTATAAATGTTTACAGAAATCGCACGTAAAGAGGCAGCGTCTTACTGGGAAGGAAGCTTTGTTCATCCCTTTGTTCAAGCAATTGGAGATGGCACTTTATCACCAGAGATTTTTCGTTTCTATTTGTTGCAGGATCGTTATTATTTAGAACACTTCAGCAAACTTTATGAATTAATCGCCGATCAAGCAGACGATCAAGAGGTGATTGCTCTATTGAGAGAGAATGCGGAAAATCTTCGTTTAGGAGAAATTGCGGTTCGGGAAGATTTTTTTGATGAACTTAAAATTACTGAAAAAGAAATTGCTGGAACACCAATCGCACCAACGGCTTATCACTATGTTTCTCACATGTATCGTCAGTTGATTGACGGGACGCCTAACGCAGCCTTTGCTGGAATGCTGCCATGTGCTTGGTTGTATCAGGAAATTGGAGTCCGGCTAATTCAATCAGGTTCACCAAATCCATTGTACCAGCGCTGGATTGAAACCTATTCAGGTGAAGAAGCAGCCCAAGGAATATTGAAAGAGCGAGCGGTTTTGGACCGATTGTATGAAGCGAGCGGGAAAGATGAACAACAGCAAATGATTGATGCTTTTGTGATTAGTAGTAAAATGGAATATGCTTTTTGGGAAATGGCGATGATGAAGGAAGGGTGGACTATTTAAGTAGATAAAACAGATTCCGTTATGTGTCAACTAGTGTACATAACGGGATCTGTTTGTTTTTTTAATTGTCTAATTTTGATAACTCTTCGTGAACCTCAGCAATCAAATCACTGTTAAGAATGCTATCGCGATTATCCTCACCATCATGAAGAAAGATAGATATTTCGAGAGATTCATTCAAATAATTGAGTGCATTTTCTAAAAGCGATCTATCCTTTGTCTGTTGAAAAAGAAAATGTTCTAAGTAAAGTTTTCCTAAAAAACGAGCAGTAATCATTAGTGAACGGTTCTTACTTAAATCTGGTCTGGGCTTTATAAGGCGATATGCATAAGTTACATAATATATCGCTGCTTTAAAATTTTGTTTTCTTCTAAAGTAACTAGCAAAATTTTCAATAGACCAAGCACTCCGAACCGAATTTTTTCCGTATCGTTCAATTGCTGTCTTATAGGAATACTTTAAGTGCTTTTTTGCTTTTTTCAAAAGCTTGTCATTTTTAAACTGATCATATTGATTGAGATAAGTTAAGCCTAAATCATTATGACAAGAGCGCAATTTATAAGAATCATCGGTCAAAAATTCTTCACCTAAAGCTAGATATTTAATTCTTATTGATAAAGATTTGCCAAGACATATACGATCATTAAGATGTTTATATTTACTGCTATAAATGTCACCTTGCTGCTCATAATTTCTAAAAAGAGCATACTGCCATTCTTTCTTATTTTCAATTAGTCCTTGTTTGATTACTGATTTAATCTGCCTCTCGATTTCTTCTAAAATGGCTAGAGCATCATCAAAATCTCCTCTTTTACTTAAAGAGTTTGCATATTTTTGTTTAATACGAATATACAATAATGGTTTCCTATCACAAATTTGTTCAGCGTTAATCGCTGTTTGTTTACGCAATTCTAACACTTTGGACATTTTACCTCGTACATCATAAATTCCTAAAAAAGTATCATTATAAATGTGTTGGCAGATGACTTTTTCGATCTGATGCTCCATTGAATTATCAGGATAAAATTTCTGCTGCAATTCTAACAGTTCTTCAGTATAGGATTGACATTCTTTAGCAAAAGTATTGAAGTGAATGCAACAGGATAAGTATTGTTTGATTAGTTGATAACGTTCAATAGATGTTTCCTGATATTTAGAAACGATAACCGAAAGAGTTGTGAGGTTTTGAAAAATATTAGTCCGCTCGATACCGTCATGAGGGAAATTCATGTAAGTTATAACATTCTGAATGAAAGGTCTACAGTCAATAGACTGACGAATTTCCTCATCTAAACTTAGAGCACTTTGAACCAAAAAATGACATTTAAATTTTCGGTTGCCGTGTTTTGCTAGTTTATCTTTTTCCATCATTAGCCAACCTTGTTCGTAAAGATTAGTAAATATTGATTTCAGTGGTATTGATTTTAAATCTTCTGTATCCGACATCCATTTGACTAAATCATCTTCAAGAATTGGATTATCTGGCGTCATAGTGAAGTACCCCAACACGCGTCTTTCAAGTACGTCCAAATTACTATTATCAAACAAATTTAAAATGATGTTTCGAAGCTTTCTGTGCGTATATTCATCTTCAACAAGTATTGATGAGTTTAAGATTTCGTCCGGCAAAAAAGCTGCGTGCTTCTGTTGAGTAATAGTTTTTTCCAAATCAGAAATCTGAGATCCACTACGGCGGCCGAGTTTTGCCAATAGTTCTATTAAATACGTATGTGAATCAATCTCTAAAAATATATTTTTTAGCCTATTTTCCTCTTCTTGAGAGAGTTGCTTGTCAGTAGAAGTTTTAAAATAATGATATTTGAAAAGCTTCAGGCAATCTTCTTCAGATAAGGGAAATAACTCGATGATTTTTCTATGTTTATTTTCATCAAGTATTACACGCGTTGTAGCGAGAACTTTCCAACCAATTTCTATTAATGGTTTTAATCTTTCTAAAGATTTCAGCTGTGATACTTTACTAATATTATCGATGATCAATAATACATAATTATCATAGTGTTTCATTTTGTCAGCAAAATTGTATAAAGCAGTGACCAAATGTTTTGTGAGGCTTTCATCGGTATTGAGATGTTTCACTAGATTAGGCTCTAACTCGTTAAGAAGATCATAAACAATATTCACTGAACTGGTGGGAATACTGATTAAGATGGGTTCTCTTTTAGTTACTTCACATGCATACTTGTAAACAGTGATTGTTTTCCCCAAACCTGCTACAGAATAGATATGAATGGGCTGTGTATGTTCTTCTATCATTTGCTCAATCTCGAGACATTCTTTTTCTCTACCAATAATCACACGTTCTTCCATGAGTTTAGGTGAAAGGTGAGCGGGAAATTTAAGTTTCTCTTTGTCTTTAGGTCGGTAGCAATACCATTGAGAAACCGACTTTTGACGACTAGCAAGTAGTTCTTCACAAAATGGAATGATTCTTTCACAAATATTTTCGTTACGTTCAATATAGGCTACTCCATTAGATTCACTGGTGACACCGACAGCTCGCAATGATTTATTGAAATCCTCTAACCAATTTTTTAGCCCATCATCTAGTTTTATGTCTTCAGCTTTGCAAATTACTTTGATTCTATCTAGCAGGAGTTTTAAAGTTTGTTCTGACGGAATATGTTCACGTCTGCGATAGTTATTTATTGATGATTTTGATACTCCAAATTTTTTGTTGGTAATATCGGTTGTAGCAGGAACTAATAATAAAATATTTGTTGTAATAACCTCTCTGATCTCACGTAACTCTTTTTCAGTTGTTCCCATCAAATCCAACTCCCTCCCTGCCTAAAAGAAAAATGCACTTCTAACTTCTATTTTAAATCAAAAATTAAAAAAACAGAATAACATTTTAAATCTTGGTCAAATTGATTATTTATAGTCTAATGAGAAAATTAATTGCTAGATAGATCTCAAAAATTAAGCCATATCAGTCTTTTCAGCTATTGGCCAAATTGGTCCTAAAGTTGGTCAAGGTTGGTCGACAATTGATTGTTGGGGGATGATAAAATAAATTAAATTATTGGCAATTTTTATTGTTGTTAAAAAGGAAGCATAGTAACAAATGGTGGTAATAGGGTAAAGAACACTCGAATGACCAAATGGTTAAACACTGTTTAAACAAAAATGAAGTACTAAAAAGGAGTTAAAAAATGAAAAACACACGAATGATGCGTTACCACAAGAAAAAAATAGTGCAAAACAGACGGAATAAGTGCTTTTATCAAGTAACCACAGTTGTAACCTTACTCTGTCCAATGGTATTGGGTTCAGTAAGTGTAATGGCTGAAGAAATTTTTTCAGTGGAGGCAACTGCCGAGGCGGCATATTTAACAGAAAGTACTTTGCCAGATGCTGATCTTGCCCCCTCAAAAGTACCAGCCGTACAAGAGCCAGAAGCTAAACCAGAAACACCTGAAGTTTCCGTTATTGAAGAAGCAGAAGTTTCTACTTCAGAAAGTAATACTGCTAAGGAATTAGTAGTTACGGAATCGGCAGAACAAGAATCCGTTACTAGCGATACTGCCACAGTTCAAGCTCAAGGAAATGAATTTGAACCTGAGGAAGAAACAGAAGAAAATGCACTCAAAGTTGGTAGGGTAAACGTAATTTTGTGGTGCGCCGACAACAAAAACAACACATTACATGAGGAAACATTCCAAGTGCCAGTTAATGAATCAAAGACAATTACGGCACCAGAAATAGCAGGCTACACGGTAGCAGATACTTTTCCTGCGATTAACGATCCACATTCTATGGTAACAACTGATTATCAGAATAAAGCGTACACTGTAACACCTGGTGGAGTTGAAATGAACGAGGCGATTCGAATTCAGTTTAATTATCGAAAAATTGTTCCAAAGAATTATTCTGCTACTTTTCGTACAAGTGAGACTCCCCCTTACATTAGCTCTAACGGGGAAAGATACAGCTTCAATATATATGATGAAGATGATTGGAAAGTAGGGTTCTTTGATTGTACGTTCCCGAATGAAGATTCCGATGAGTTTTATTGGTATGCTTGGGATATTGATTCTGATTATCCTGTAGAAGGAAACGGTGGACGAAGTGGACAACCTATCACCTTTGAAATAGGCGAAGCAAAATACAACATTACAATAATTGCTGATCAACGGGCTCCTTTGATTTATTCGACCATTTCTTTTGCAGTTGAAGGAAATGGACTGTTGTCAGATGCTAATTCAATTGAAAGAAAAACAGGCTACTATTTATCTTACGATGAATTGCCTACGGTTACTCCAGCTGCAGGACACCGGTTTCTTGGATGGCGAAAAGAAAATCAAGAGTGGCTTGCTGGTTACGGAATGGAGATACATCAAGATATAACCTTAACAGCTGTTTTTGAAGCAGGTGAATTAGATTGGTCTAAGTATGACGCTTCTCTCGCAGATTATGAAGCATATGTTCAATTAAAAGATATTTATGAACATTTTCAATGGTGGAGTGACTGGGAGGCTTGGAACAGCATCTATCAGGATTATTTAGAAATTAGAAATCGTACAGATATCTCTCAGAAGGAAATAGACTTTTTATCACAACCTTTAGGGGGAATGCACCTGAATTTTGTTGACTATTACTTTATGTATGGAGAAAAAATACAACATCGCATCAAAGAGATTTTTGATTCATTGCAAGATATTTATCAAGATACAACAAGCTATACTAGTGCATCCAAACAGTTGTTTGATCAAGAATACTTGAAAACAAAAACACTATTAGAACAAGGAACAAGAGATCATGGTGTGTATGAAAGAGAATTATTTACAGCTTATCAAAGTATGGTGGATGCTCGCAGAAATTTGGTAAGAAATGATGGCACCAAAAACTTATTCAGCATAAATCTGGTTCCTTATCCAGGGCTGTCATTTGACGGAGAGCTTGCACCATTTTCGAATTTTATGATTCAGCATAGTTATTCTGATGGTTCGTATGAAAATCTCTATCTCAATAAAAATGATTACGTCATTACTACTGGAAATGATCAGGATGTAATTACCGAAGAGGGTATTATCTTTAAAGGTGTAGGTCGTCGAGATATTGAAATCACTTATCAAGGGTATAAAACAGGCAGCGGCTATTCAGTTCTTGAAAGAGAAAAACCAGCAGAAGATTTTTCAAAAGCAAAAGAAGCGATGAATCAGTTTAATGGACTGAAGGAAGCCGATTATACACCAGAATCATGGAAGAAGATGCAGCAAATCCTTGCAAATCAAGCAATTGGTGAAACAGCTGTCAATGAATTTTTGCAAGCGATAATTGATGGAACTTATCCAGAGGAAGTTAGTCAATCATGGCTAGACTGGCTGACTGAAACACTACAGACAGCAATGAGTGAACTAGTCAAAAAAGACGACAGCGGTAATAACGGAAATAATGGAAATAGCGGTAATAATGGTTCTGGAAACAACAACGGATCAAATAATGGAAACAACTCAGGAGCAAGTAATAATGGCGGAACCAATAACAATGCAGGCAACGCTAACAATAATGGAACAAAAGATAAAGATACTAATTCTGATAACAAAAATACAGATGATGGCGGTCAGAATAATTCAGCACCAAAAAATACTGACAAAGAATCAAATAATGGAAAAGTAAAAACTGTAAATGTAGATAAATACAGTCAGGTTAATACACAAGGAGCAACGGAAACTAAAGGACTTCCTCAGACGGGGGAAGAAGGATCTTTCGTATTAACGTTGATGGGTATTTCAACCCTAGGTGTTGCCTTGGCAGGTGCGTTTTTGAAAAGTCGGAAGAAATATGATTAATAGTAAAAATGTGAGCTCTCTTTGATTTTCAAAGAGAGTCCATTTTACTTTTAGTGAATATTAAAAAGGAGTGGACGTAGAATGAAAAAGAGGTTTAAGTGGACAGTATTTTTGGTGATATCAATTATAGCAATCTTCACTTTGTCATCAGAGGTAGAGGCTGCCACTGATGACATGTATCGTCTCTACAATCCAAATAGTGGAGAACATTTCTACACAAAGAATGGTGCAGAACGAGACATGTTAAAAAAAGTTGGCTGGAAAGACGAGGGTATCGGCTGGTACGCGCCAACCAAAGGCGATCCAGTGTATCGACTGTACAATCCGAATGCTGGAGACCATCATTATACTTTAAATGGAAATGAAAAAGATATGTTGGTAAAAGTTGGTTGGCGTTACGAAGGTGTAGGGTGGTTCTCAGATACAAAGAAAACAATTAAATTATATCGTGCCTATAACCCGAATGCAAAAGCAGGCAGCCATAACTATACAGTCAATGGTGCCGAACAAGATATGCTTATACGAGCTGGTTGGAAGGATGAAGGGTTAGCTTGGTATGGGACTCATCGTGGCAGCGGCGATGAAAAACCAACTGCAACCGTTAAGAAGACTGACTTGCAAAATTTGTATAACAAGTACAAGGGAACATCTAAGGGAACTTATACTTCTGCAACTTGGAACGCTTTTCAGTCTGCTTTAAAAAGTGCGAAATCTACAATTGACAATAAACAGGCAACCCAAAAACAAGTAGACGATGCTAAATCAGCTTTGCAAAAAGCGTTTAGCAATTTGAAAGAGACTGCTAAACCAGAAATACAAAAATTTACTGTTACAGTAAAATACGTAGATACTGAAAATAGAGAAATTCAAAAATCTTTGGTTACTCAAGTGGAGAAAGGAAACAGCTATACGGCTGCTGCACCAGAAATAGAAGGATATTTTGTACTTGAAAGTGCAAGTCAAACCATTAGCAATGTGAATAAAAATAGCACGATAATTTTTGTTTATGAGAAACAGTATATTCCGATTCCGAATTATGAGATTACTATCAAATATCAAGATCTTGATGGCAATGACATTCAGAATATAACAACTGAATTTCCTAAAGAAGGAAGCAATTTTACTGCTACAGCCCCTAACATTGACGGATATGATATTACTGGAGATAGACAACTAGTTATTTCCAATGTAAAACAGAATCAAACAATAGTATTTAGGTACACTGAAAATTATTTGTCCTATTCTTTTGAAGGTGATGTTGCGACAGTAACAGGTTTTACGGCTGGAAGTAAACACTCTGAAGTGATTATTCCAAGTAAAACAGAAAGAGATGGACGTACGTATTCCGTTGAACATGTGGGAAACGATGCCTTTAATGAAATTGAATTGGATAAAGTAGTTTTTTCTGAAGGACTCGTTTCGATTGGTGATAGAGCCTTTCGAGCATGTAGAAATTTGAGGTCTGTTAAATTTCCGGCTAGTCTGGAAACAATCGGCGAATGGTCATTTACGGATGACTATATAAGTGAAGTCACTATTCCAGAAGGGGTTATTTCTATAGGAGATGGAGCCTTCGATTATAATTCAATAACCTCCCTTGAGCTGCCTGATACTGTTACTAGTATGGGAGAATTTGCTTTTGGAAAGAATCTAATTACTGAACTAAAAATACCTAAAGATATCAAAGTAATTGAGCAAGGAGCATTCTATGCGAACTCAATAGCAAAACTTGAACTCCCGGAAGGATTGCTATCTATAGAAGATGGGGCCTTTTCAGATAACCATCTGGAGGAGATTTCTCTTCCAAGCACTTTAACGTTCTTAGGGGATCAAGCATTTATTGAAAATAAACTAACTGCGCTAATTATCCCTGATAAGATTGAGACTGTAGGGTGGCATGCATTTAGTGATAATTTGTTAACAGAGGTTGTCCTTTCAAGTCAGCTAACGAGTATTGGTGATTACGCATTTGAAAATAATCAATTAACGACTGTTAAAATACCTGGAAAGGTTACTTCTATCGGTCAATATGCCTTTAGTCAAAATAAACTAGAAACAGTGCTGTTTTCACCAAGTGTTAGCTTTATTGGCTATGGAGCATTTGAAAAGAACCATTTATCGGAGGTATCTATCCCAAATCCTTTAGTGGAAGTGAACTTTAATAGTTTTGATGAGAATGTTTTAGTAAAGATTGGCAATTAGTAATCTGATTAATCATAGTAGAGTTAATAGAATCAACTATAACTCTACTATGAAGGCTCGCTGAATATATATACTTTAGTTTTACAGAAAATTTTTTCATCTTTTTGACACATTCCTTTTAACATGTTATGATTCTTGGCGAAAGAGGGAACATCGGATGATATACGATTATTATTTTAGATTTACAAGAAAATCAGCTCTTAACAAATGGATACGATGAAGCATTGTTAGGGGCATACAATAAAGGTTGAGACTTCATCGAAAATGCCCGGAGTAGGCAGGTTAATTTGTCTTGCTTAGGTGTTTTCGATTTGGAAAAAGACGTTGTAGCTGCAGACAATTGCTGTTGTCTGCGGTTTTTTTGTTAGTCTTGCTTTTCGCAGCATGCACATAGGCACGAATTAGCAGTTAAAATCGATGATGTTTGCCTACACTAGAATGAAACAGTAAATAAGGAGATAGAAAAGTTATGATGAATTTAGTAGATATTACCCAACAGTTTGGTGATAAGCTGTTGTATGAAAAAATTAATGCACAGATTAATAAAGGCGAGCATGTTGGCCTAATTGGGCGGAACGGTGCTGGGAAAAGTACCTTGATCAAGATTATTACGGGTGAGATTTTGCCAGATGAAGGACAAATTGTTGTTTCGCCTAAATTTCTTGTCGGCTATTTGGATCAATATGTCAATGTGGATGAAACGTTAACGATTCAAGAATTTCTGCAAACGGCTTTCGCCGAGGATATTGCCAAGGAAGCAGAAATTATCAAGTTGTACGAAGACTATGCTGCGGACATGAATGATAAGCTGCTGGAACGTGCGGGCAAGCTGCAAAATGAACTCGACCAAGGGGAATTTTATCAAATGAATACCCTGATCGACGAATTGGCCACCGGATTGGGCATTAACATTCTCGGCATGGATAGTCGTTTGAAGAACTTAAGTGGTGGGCAGCGTTCAAAAATTCTTTTAGCTAAATTGTTGCTAGAAAAACCAGATCTGTTGATACTGGATGAACCGACGAACCATTTGGATGATGATCATGTGCAATGGTTGACGGACTTTTTGAAGGATTTTCCAGGAACGTTCTTGGTTGTTTCTCACGATCAAGATTTCTTAAACGCTGTAACTACGCATATTATGGATATAGAGTTTGGTCAGTTGACGAAATATACCGGGAATTTGGAAAAAGCATCGAAGCAAAAGGAATTGCGGGCGGAAACGTACATGCGTCAATATGAAGCACAGCAAACCCATATCAAGAAAACGGAAGAATATATTCGGAAATACAAAGCAGGTTCTCGTTCAACTATGGCGAAAAGCCGTGAAAAGCAATTGGCGAAGGTAGAACGTCTAACACCACCATCGGACGCACCAACTCCTAACATCGTATTTGAACCAGTACCATTAGTGACGACCTTGGCTTTAGAAACTGATGAATTGTTAGTCGGCTATGAGAAACCATTATTAGCACCATTACAATTAACCATCCGTTATGGCGAAAAAGTTGCTTTGCGTGGTTTTAATGGCATTGGTAAATCAACATTGATCAAAACGTTGATCGGTGAGATTCCAGCGTTGGGCGGCAGCTTCCATTTTCCTAACCATACGAAAATCAATTATTTTTCTCAGGAATTAGCTTGGGAAAATCCTTTGGAGACACCTTTCCAATATTTGAGCAATCGTTATCCAAAGGCCAATAACAAAGAACTGCGTCGTCAGTTATCTCGTTCAGGCTTAAGCAGCCAACTAGCTCAACAAAGCTTGAAAACCCTTAGTGGTGGGGAACAAACCAAAGTAAAGCTGGCTGATATGACGATGATTAAGAGTAATTTTTTAATTCTCGATGAACCAACAAACCACATCGATCAGGCAACCAAAGAAAATCTACAGCTGGCGTTAGAAAAATTCCCAGGCACTGTGGTAGTCGTTTCTCACGAAAATGGTTTTTACGAAGATTTTGTTGATCGCGTAATTGTTTTAGGCGAAGAATAGCATATGAAATGAAAGGACGGTCATTATTACTTGATCGTCCTTTTTGATTTGAAGTCAAAAAAGAACATTTACTTTCTATGATTTATCCGTCAGAATGAAACCGAGGTGAGGAATATGGCAATTTATTTGGAAATGCCGGAGCTAGACAAAGATTTTCCTTTTCGAACATTGATCAATGACGGCAATATTTTAACCACGCCTCATTGGCACCGTGAGGTTGAATTAATTTATGTAACCAAAGGGACGATTTCTTTGGGAATTGATGATATCCCTTACAAATTATCGGAAGGGGAGATTGCTTTTATTAGTAGTGGATTGATTCACTACGTTTTAGCCTCACCAGGTAGTGAACGATTGGTTTATCAGTTTGATCTTTCTTATTTTGCATCGTTAAATAAAGAAAATCTTGATTTGCAGAAATTGTTTTCCGAATTAGTTCCAGTTAGTCTTTATTGGAAACAACAGCAGGAAGAGATTATCCGGCAATTATTGGAGTCGATTCAATTAGAAATGGACACTCAGCAGACTGGGTATCAATTTGTGGTGAAAGCAGCCATTTTTCAGCTGATCAGCTTGTTGATTCGTGATATTCCAAAACAAACCAAACAACCGAAGAAGATGAATAAGCTGGCTACGAAGGATGTCCTGGAAAAGCTGGACGAAATTTTTCGTTATGTTGAAGACTATTACCAAGAAGATATCACCTTGCGAAACATTGCAGATGTTTCCGGCTATAGTACATTTTATTTTACCAAGTTCTTTAAGCGGAATACTGGGAAAACCTTTTTGACTTTTTTAAATGACTATCGAATTGATAAAGCTAAGTGGCTCTTGATCAACAGTGATTATTCTGTTTCAGAAATTATTACTCGGACTGGTTTTGAAAGTGACAAAACTTTTTACCGGCTATTTAAAAAATCAATGGACATTGCTCCTTTAGAATATCGTAATCGAATGAAGATTGACTAAGGCAATTACCGAGAAAGGTAGTTGCCTTTCGACAATTTTTGAGAATAAATGAACAAAATTAGGGGAATGAAAATAAATTTTGCTGACTATAATAAAAGTATAGAGAGTTTTGAAAACGGATACTTTGCAAAGGAGAATAACGAGACATGAAAAAAAAATCTGGATTTTTATGGGGAGGAGCAGTATCAGCTGCTCAATGTGAAGGGAATTATTTAGCAGATGGCAGGTTACCATCAAACTTTGATTATCTACCTTTGGATGAGCGTAGATTGAAAGCAGTATATAAGAATCAGGAGTCTTCACTTCTTGAGACTAAGGGGAGTGAGGTTTATCCGGGACGCTTTGGTAATGATTTTTTTAACCGGTACCAATCGGACATTAAGCTGCTTAGTGAGTTAGGAGTGAACAGCTTTCGCTTTTCGATTTCCTGGTCAAGAATTTTTCCAACAGGGGAGGAACAGGAGCCAAATGAAGCTGGGTTGGCCTTCTATGATCGTCTGCTGACGGAGTTGGAAAATTATCAGATTGAACCAATTGTAACGCTTTCCCATTTTGAATTACCTGTGCATTTGGTAAAAAAATACAATGGTTGGGGAAATCGTAAGGTTGTGGATTTATTTGTCCATTATGCTGAGACAGTCATGACGACTTTTAAAGATAGAATTACTCACTGGATACCTTTTAATGAAATGAACATGGTTTTGCACATCCCTTACATTGGAGGCGGCATTTTATTTGAAGAAGGTAGGGACAATTTATCTACTCAATATCAGGCGGGACATCATCAGCTTCTAGCCAATGCTTTAACCATCAAGGCAGGTAGAAAAATTGATGCTAAAATGCAGTTTGGTGCTATGCTGGCTGCTGGAAAAACCTATGCATATACCTGTGATCCAAAAGATGTATTTGCAGCACTGCAGCAGGAAAGAGAAAATCTGTTGTTTTCAGATGTTCAAGTTTTCGGCGAATATCCTAGATTCTTTTCTACGTATTGTAAGCAGCATAATCTTTCTCTGGAAATCATTGAAGCAGACCAAGAAATTTTACAAGAAAATACAGTAGATTTTGTTTCATTCAGCTATTATTCCAGCGCTTGTACAGCCGCTGAAGAAACAGGCATTGATCGAGTTGCAACGAACGGGTATAACACCCTGAGAAATCCTTATTTGCCAAAAAGTAAGAGTGTTTGGCAGGATGATCCTTTGGGATTGCGGATTACCTTGAACCAGCTGCATGATCGCTACCGAAAACCGTTGTTTATTGTTGAAAACGGAATTGGAACCCAAGATGAATTTTCTGAAGGCAAAGTTCACGATGATTATCGAATTCATTATTTGAAGGAACATATAAAAAACCTAGTGCTGGCTGTTGAAGAAGATGGCATCGATGTAATCGGCTATTTAATGTGGGGAATCATCGATTTGCCAAGTGTTAGTGAGGGGAAAATCAGTAAACGTTATGGCGTTATCTATGTAGATCAAGATGATGTAAATAATGGCAGCCATGAACGATACAAAAAGGACAGCTTCTATTTTTACCAACAAGTGATTGCGACGGATGGAAAGTATGCATTTGAATAGAGAGGGGTAAATAAAATGAGAAAGTATGAAGAATTATCAAGAGAGATTATTCAAAGTCTTGGGGGAAAGGATAATATAAATTTTGCGGTGCACTGTGCTACACGATTGCGTTTCAACCTGAAAAATTCAGAACTAGTTCAGGAAGAACAATTAAGGAACATTGAGGGAGTGGTTGGAGTTAATCCGACACCAACTCAATTACAGGTAATTATTGGCAGTCATGTAGGGGAAGTGTTTGCTGAGGTTATTCGTCAGGGGGTTACCAATGGAGATAGTGAAGAGAACGCAACAACCACTGGGACTTCTTCAAAGGAAGCAAGCATTTTCAGTAAAGTAGTGGATACGATTACTGGTTGTATGACACCGATGATTCCGGCACTAACCGCCGCAGGGATGATTAAGGTTATTCTGTCCTTATCAACGACTTTTAATTGGATGTCCAACGAATCTAGCACCTATCGAGTATTAGATTTTATAGGTGACGGTGCGTTCTACTTTATGCCTATTTTACTAGCCGTGTTCGCGGCAAATAAATTCAAAGTCAACACCTCAATTGCAATTATTGTTGTAGGCGTTTTCCTGCATCCTAATTTTAGTTCTTGGGTTGCTTCAGGAGATCCAATTTCATTTCTAGGGATGCCGATTCAAGGAGTAATTTATGCGGCATCAGTGATTCCTGCATTGTTAACAATTTGGATAATGTCCTATATCGAACGGGCTGTTGATAGAGTCACGCCTAAATCGTTAAAGATTTTACTGAACCCCACGTTAGTTCTGTTAATCACTGCACCACTAGCTTTGATTGTGATTGGACCTTTAGGCAATTATGCTGGTCAAGGTTTAGCTTGGGTAATCAATCTGCTGCAAGGACAGCTGGGCTTCATAATGGTTGCTTTATTAGCAGCAGCCATGCCGTTTATCGTTATGACAGGGATGCACCATGCGCTGACGCCGATTTTTGTTGCTTCGTTTGCCGCAACTGGTACTGAATCGTTGATTTTAGTCGCTCAAATTTGTGCGAATTTGGCCCAAGGAGGGGCTACCTTAGCAGTAGCTGTGAAATCGAAACAAAAGAATGTAAAATCGATTGCAACGGCCGCTGGAATTTCGGCGATTATGGGAATTACCGAACCAGCTCTTTATGGGATCACTATGAAATTCAAAAAACCATTAATTGCAGCTTGTATTAGCGCAGGAATTTCAGGCTGTTTTGCTGGATTGATGCATGTAACGTTGTATGTGCCTCAAAATAGCTTAATGGCGATTCTAGGTTTTTCTGGTGAAAAAGGTACCTCTAATGTAATTGCCGGGTTGGTTATGATGGCAATGTCAGTAATTTTATCCTTTGTCTTGACTCTGATTCTTCAAAAAGAGGAAACTGGTGAAGCAGCCACCACGGAAAGTACGGAGAACTTAGCTGCAAATACTTAATAAATGGGAATTGTAGAACAGATCGTAGGGGTCTGTTCTGCAATTTTTTATAGGAAAGAGGAACTAAAGATGAAAATTTTTCTAAATGAATACGATCAAGAAACGTTAGAAAAAGCAGAAAGCTTGTTTTTTAACGGAAACGGTTCAATTGGTCTAAGAGGGAATTTAGAAGAAGCTTATTACGAGCAATTTGCTACCAACCGTGAAACATATATGAATGGTTTTTATGAAACCAAGGACATTCATTATCCAGAAAAAATGTTTGGTTTTACTCCCACTGGTGAGACGATGATCAGTGTTATCGATGGTCAAACAACTTTAATAACCATTGGCGGAGAGCCGTTTTCGATTGAACGAGGAGAAGTTAGTCAATCAGTTCGTTACTTGGATATGGAAAAAGGCTTGACCGTACGTGAGTTGCTTTGGAGCTCACCAAAAGGTTTGAAAACCAAAATCAAAATTTCTCGTTTAGCCTCCTTTATTCATAAAAATCTGTTTTCAATGAAAATTGATTTTGACCGACTGAATCATAATGAGCCGATAGAACTGACCACACAGCTGAATTTCTATCCAATTCGGACTATCGACAAAAATGATCCTAGAATGAGTCATGATTTTCAAACAATTCAAATTGGAAAGATCGATTTAGCTGAAAGAACCTGTCGTTTCAGAACAAAACAATCACATCTGACAGCGGAATTAAAATGGTCAATTACTGGCAAGCTGGAACAAACCATCGAAGCAGAAAGAATCACTGTATATTCGACTTTAGAAGGTAACAGTTATCAAAAGAACTTAAGTTACAAGTTTCGTACCGAGAATCATAGTGGGATTGAAAAAAGCTTCGACGAGCTGGCTGCTCTACAGGAAGATTATCTAAAAGAATTTTGGCGGACAGCCAAGGTTGAGATTGATAGCCAGGAAAAGTTGGAAGAAAGTGTAAACTATAGCACCTTTGCTTTGTTGCAGTCATTAGGAACTGATGGAAAAAGTAGTATTGCTGCCAAGGGATTAAGTGGAAGTGGGTATGAAGGGCATGTTTTCTGGGATGCCGAAATGTACGTTTTCCCGGTATTTCTGCATTTGAAGCCTAAACTGGCCAAGGCCTTACTTGAATTTCGTTACCATACTTTAGGAAAAGCCAAAGAAAATCGAGAACTTTACGGCTATCGAACAGGGGCACTTTATCCATGGCGAACTATTTCAGGCACAGAGTCCTCGCCTTTTTTTGAAGGCGGTTCTGCCCAGCATCACATCAATGCTGATATTGCCTATGCTTTTATCAGCTATTATCGCTACACAGATGATTTATCGTTTATGATCGATTGTGGATTTGAGGTGATGGTTGAGACAGCTCGTATTTTTGCTGAAATTGGTTATATAAAGAATCATCAATTCCATATTGATAAAATTACTGGACCAGATGAATATACAGTTTTGGTTAATGACAATTATTATACGAACAAGTTAGTCGCCTATCAATTTGAATGGATTGCAAGACTAAGAGAGATTATTCAAAAGAGCGATCCAAATGCCTGGCAAGAGTTGGCTAAAAAGCTTTACCTTGAGGAAGAGGAAATAAGTGATTTTCAAATTTTTGCGGAAATAATGGCTTTGCCTTATGAAAAAGAGCTGGGCATCATAGCTCAGGACCGAGACTTTTTGAACAAAAGTAAATGGCCGTATTCACCAGAGGAAACCCACTATCCGCTCTTATTAAACTACCATCCTTTAACTATTTATCGTTATCAAATAGCAAAACAAGCAGATGCTGTACTAGCCTTAATGCTGTTTCAAGATCAGTTAGACCAAGAAACGATTCGGAAGAGTGTTGCTTATTATGATCATGTAACGACCCATGATTCTTCGTTGTCTTACTCGATTTTTTCAACTGTTTATAGTCGGTTAGGTAGTACTAAGAAGGGCTATCAATACTTGTTAGAAAATGCTCGAACTGACTTAGACAATAGTCATAAGAATACTAAAGATGGGATTCACACGGCTTCAATGGGTGGTACTTTTATGGCGTTGGTTTATGGTTTTTGTAATTTGCAAATAATAAATGACAAACTAGTTTTGGACCCCAATTTACCGAAAGAAATACGGTCGATTTGTTTTGTGACGCAATTCAAAGGTCAATCGTATCGAATTTTTGTGGACCACCATGTATATGAAATTACGCCGCTCTGATTTGATTTTGTATTATATTAAGGACAACCCGATTGACAGGTTGTCTTTTTTGTTAAGGTCTTACCAGTAAAAGGGTCATTTACTTTTACTACGTTAACCGTCAGAATAAATAGAAGATGTCAACGCTTTTTGACATAAAAAAGGCAATTGCAAACGAGAATTGCTAGCTAATGCAGGATTTTGCTTTTATGATTGTAAGAGAGGGGGAATAGGGAATGATTGGAGAGATATTGAAAGACCAGAGAAAGAAATTGAATATGACCCAACAGCAGGTTGCCGATCAGCTTCATATTTCAAGACAAACGATATCCAACTGGGAAACTGGCAAAAGCCTGCCAGATGTTTCTATGTTACTTGAAATTAGTGTGCTTTTTGACCTCTCTTTGGACTATTTAATAAAAGGAGATCCACAGCTGATGAAAAAAATCAAAGAGGATACAACTCTGAATCAATTGATTTCAAAGGGGCTTTTTTTACTGATTATTTGTTTAACAGCCTCGCTATTTTCTGTACTATCACTTCCTTTAAAGGGATTACAAATGAATAATGGAATGATCGTGCTCTCTGCAGACGTCTTGCTGCAATTAGCTGCTGTGGTTGTAGTAATTTGGATGATTATTATTTATACCAAAAATTTTTATGAAAAAGTCGATAACCACATCCAAAAATCAATTCATCGAATTATTCAAGTATTCTTAGTGGTTTCATTGGGTGTCACTAGTGGCTGTGTTGTTTTGACGGTATTAAATTATATGGGAATCATTCGTTTTTTACTGTAAAGCTGCAGAGTAAACAGACTCTAAAAGGTTTTAGAAGGAACTTTTTTCTGCTGAACAATTTGTAACGGAGGAAAATAGAGTTGAAAGTGCTTACGTGACTGTGTACAATGTGGGTAATAAAAGGGGGTTGCTTTATGGGGAGAAAGGAACTGATTTTTGATTTTATTACTGAACAAACCGGGAAATTTGTTGCAGGAGAAAAAGACCTTAAGCTAGATTCTACACAAATCTCTGAAGAATTACATATTGCACGCTATAACGTTAGTCGTGATTTGAACAGGTTGGCTGAGGAAGGAAAGGTTTTGAAATTTTCTGGTCGCCCTGTTCATTTTCTTTCTAAAGAGCTGGTGGAGGAAGCAATTGGACATAAATTTATAACCGACGAGGTGCTTGATTTTAATGAGTTGAGTGAGCAGCTTTTGTCAGAGGAAGGAAGCTTGCCGGTTGATTATCCGTTTACTGAGTTAATTGGCTACGATGGTTCGTTAGAAAATGCCATTCGACAGGCAAAAGCAGCATTGCTCTATCCACCTAACGGATTGCATACTCTTTTGACCGGGCCTTCTGGATCAGGAAAAACCACGTTTGCTCGTTTTATGTACCAATATGCTGAGCGGGTAGGAACCTTAACTGAAAATGCACCCTATGTAGTGTTTAATTGTGCGGATTATTCCAATAATCCGCATTTGCTGCTGGATCATTTGTTTGGCCATGTGAAGCAGGCTTTTACTGGTGCAGAGACTGATAAGGCAGGTTTGATTGAGACAGCAGATCAGGGGATCTTGTTTCTGGATGAAATTCATCGCCTGCCGCCAGAAGGGCAGGAAATGCTTTTTTCTATCATGGATCGAGGGGAATATTATCGTTTAGGAGAATCAACACAGCCGCGCAGGGTCCAGGTATTAATAATTGGGGCGACGACGGAAGAAATTCAAGGAACAATTTTGGCAACCTTTTTACGGCGAATTCCTTTAACCATTAATATGCCTAGTGTGAAGGAACGAGGACTAACAGAAAAAATCAAACTGATTTATTTCTGCTTCGAGCAGGAATCCAAGAAAATTAATCGAAAACTGCAGGTCAATGAAGATGTGGTTCGTTTCTTTTTACAATATGATCCGGTTGGAAATATTGGACAGATTAAAAATGATGTGCAATTATTGTGTGCCAATGCCTTAGTTGACAGCATTTCCAACCAACAAGAGATCGTTCAGGTGAAGCTTTCCCATCTGTCTACCTATTTAATTGATCAGTTTTACTATGCTCATTCTAATGAAATGAATGATCAGCAAATGCGGGAAAAGTTGAAGCTGTTAAAAATTGATGAACTAGTATTTACGCCGCAGCAGGAAAAGAATACAAATCCGTTTTTATTAGTGGATGAGGAAGAGAGTGTTTCTCACGATGTTCTAGAAACATATCAACGTTATCTGGAAGGGAAGGGTTCGCTGTCGCCTCTAAAAACGATTATTCATGGCAAGACTCAAGAACTGGCGGAAAAGCAGCAAAATCGTCAGCAGCCTATTTTTAAAATAGTTTCACGAAAAAATTATGAGGTCACTGTTAATATTTTGAAAAAAATCGCACAGGTCAATCACTATCATCTGGACGAAAGTAATATTAAAAGTTTGGCATTGCATTTGGATACGTTAATCGAAAAAATTTCTGAAGGCTATTCATTTCGGGACAATTCGTTTCTGGAGCACAAACGTCAAAATGATTTTGAGCTAGAAAAGGAGCTGGAGGTAGCTGAGCATATTTGCAAAGAAATTTCCAAACAGCTGGAGGTTGAACTGCCTGAAAGTGAAAAATATTTTATCTCGCTATATTTGAAGGCGATGAATGAGAAATACACGGAGAAAAAAATAGGCGTGCTGATCTTAACTCATGGCAATGCTGCTGCGACAGATTTTGCGGCAACGGCTAATCAGCTATTGAATGTTGAACACGCAGTAGGTCTCAACATGCCACTTTCTCAATCTGTGGGTGAAACCTTGGAAAAAGCAACAGGGATTGTTCAAAAGATTGATCAAGGTAAAGGTGTAGTCATTCTTAGTGACATGGGCTCTTTGAATATGTTTGGCGATATTATTACTAAAAAGACCGGAATTACAACTGAAACGATAAAGATGGTTACGACGCCTATGGCAATTGAGGCAACAAGAAAATCACTACTGCCCAAAATGACCTTGAGAAAATTGGCTGAAGATATTGTTGAGCAGAGCGGCTATATCGGAAATAGTGTGCAAGAATTTCAGGAGAAGAATTTGGAGGAAGGCAGTGAAATTTTTGAAGAGGATCGTCGAGGTAAGATCATTTGTATTTTGGAAGAAAGCCTAATTTTCTTAGATGGAGCCACTATTTATGATTTGTTAGAGGTAGAGGCGAAGCAAATTTGTGAACAATACCAGATTAATCATTATGAAGATTTCTGGATTAAGTTTTTATTTCACACGAGCAGTATGCTGGAGCGAGCGATTCGCAAAGAACAGTTTTTACGAGAGGAAACAAAGCAAATTATTCAACAGAACCCCGCCCTGCACGCCTATTTACGGGAAATGCTCATACCGATTGAGAATCGGTTTGCGATTTCAATTGAAGAAAGTGAAGTCAGCTTTTTGATGGAGTTGATTGAAGTAAATTCTGGAATGACAGTTTAACAGCACACAAGTGAATAATTGACAGCACACTAACCAAACAGTGCAGCACACATGAAGCAAAAAGACGAATTAAGTGAGAGTCACAAGACAACCAATTAAGTAAAAGGTTGTTTTGCGGCTCTTTTTAGGCAGTTCACAAAGTTGGCACAGGGCTTGCTTTATAGAGAGGTGAGGAGGTGAAAGGATGATTGGATTATTGATACTTACTCATGGTGAACTGGCAAAAGGCTATTTGTCAGCAGCTGAGTTGATTTCAGGAAAAGCAGAAAATATTGATTCATTGGGCTTATTTCATGAAACAAGTATTGAAGCATTCAAGGATGCAGCGGCTGAAAAAATGCAGGCATTGGATCAGGGAGAAGGTGTTTTAGTTTTTTGCGACATCTTCGGAGCAAGTCCCTACAACGTGACTGCACAAAATTATCATCTGTTAAAAGGGAAGGTAAATTATCGTTCAGTGACGGGCGTAAATTTACCGATGGTGATCGAAGCAATTTGCAGTCGTGAAACAATGGAGCTGGATCAGCTGGCTCAATATATTCAAACTGTGGGTAAAGAGGGTATTAAGGAATTATTTGAGACAATGGGAAGGAAGGAACAACATGAGTGAAATTGTACTAACCAGAATTGATGACCGCTTGATCCACGGCCAGGTGATGACTGCGTGGGTTAAGAAAACAAGAGCGAATCAAATATTGATTATTGATGATGACGTTGCCAAAGATGAATTTATGCGAGAAGTATTAAAAATGTCTGCTCCAAATGGAATTGACATCGTTGTGCAGGGGTTTGAGGATGCAGTAGTTTTTTTAAATCAGCAAGGGGATGAGAACAAGCGCTTGATCATTTTAGTCAAAGGGCCAGCTGTGATTGAAAAACTGCTAGAAAATGGTATAGCAATTGATAAGTTAATTGTTGGTGGTATGGGAGCAAAAGCAGAAAGACGTGTCTTGTATAAAAATATCTCAGCATCAGATGAGGAACGGGCGGTATTCAAACGGATGATCGATCGCAATATTCCAGTGATGATTCATATTATCCCTGATCAGAAGGAAACGGACCTTTCTAAATATCTTTAAAAATTTCCAGCAGCAAAAAAAGGAGGAGAAAAAATGTTAATATCTGCAATTTTAGTTGCCATTATTTCGACAGTTTGTAACTGGTGGCCTAGTCACTTGATCACTCGATCGTGGCTTTATCCCATTTGGTCTGGTTTCTTGGTAGCTTTGGCAATGGGAGAGCCACTAGTAGGGATGCAGGCGGCAGCATACATTAACTTGGCTTATCTGGGCTGGATTACCGCAGGAGGAACGATGCCAGGAAACTTGCCGGTGGCGGCAGTATTTGGTACAGCAATGACTATTTTGTCTGGTGCAGATCCAAGCTTGGCAGTAACTTTCGCTGTTCCATTTAGCTTGTTCGGAATTTTGACCTTCCAGCTAACAATGTCTATCAATGCATTATGGGTTCACCAAGCAGAGAAATTTTTAGACAATGGCAACATTCGTGCCATGCGAATGATGAATTATGTTCCTTCAGGAATTTTGAATTTTGTGATTACTGGAATTCCAGCTTTCATCTTAGTTTATTTTGGTGCTGAACCGATGCAGAATTTATTGAATATGATTCCTGATTCTTTTGTTACAGCAATGCAGGTAGTTGGGGCAATTATGCCAGCATTAGGGATTGCTATGTTGATCAGCTTCATGGGAAACAAAAAAATCATGCCTTTCTTCTTTTTAGGATTTGTTTTAGCCGTTTATTTGAAATTGGATGTTATGGCAATCACTGCAATTGCTGCAATTCTTGGCTTTGTATTCTACAACACCGGTTTCTTGGATATGAAACCAGCTGGAAAGGAGCAATCATAGATGGAAGTAAAATTAACTAAAAAAGAGATGTTAAAGAATTGGGCCTTAACCTATTCTAGTGAAACCGCCTATAACTATGAACGATTGCAGGCTTTAGGTCAAGCCAATGCCATGGTTCCGGTAATTCGCAAGCTGTATCCTGATGACAAGGAAAGACAAGTAAAGGAATTGAAAAAGTATTTTGTTTTTTACAATACGGAGCCTTCTTTTATAGGAACCATGATTCCGGGTGTAGCTGCAGCGATGGAGGAACAAAGAGCTAATGGTGCCGAAGACATCACAGATGAAACAATCAACTCCCTTCGCACGGGATTGATGGGACCGATCGCTGGGATTGGAGACACAGTCAGTCAGGGGATTGTTTACCCGATACTAGCAGGGATTGCCTGCTCATTGGCGATTGACGGCAGCTATGTAGGACCAATCTTTTTTGAGATTGCCTATAAAGCATGTTTAATTGGTTTCGGTTGGAATATGTACCGATTGGGTTATCAAAAAGGGAAATCGTTTATTTTAACTATGCTGCGGGAAGGAACTATTGCTCGTCTAACAGAAATTTTCAGTATGATCGGTTTGATGGTAGTCGGTTGTATGACTGCTTCGCGAGTAAATGTGGAGATTCCATTGATCTTAGATATCAAAGGGGTGGAGCTGAATGTTCAAGAACAGGTAATAAATGCCTTGATGCCAGGCTTGGTGCCTTTAGGGATAACTATGCTGGTGTATTGGCTGGTTCGTAAGAAAGTGAACATCAATTTGATTATTCTAATCATTT
Organism: Candidatus Enterococcus ferrettii; assembly: GCF_017377655.1. Classification (GTDB taxonomy): domain Bacteria; phylum Bacillota; class Bacilli; order Lactobacillales; family Enterococcaceae; genus Enterococcus_A; species Enterococcus_A ferrettii. The sequence goes on along the minus strand of NZ_JAFREL010000016.1, from coordinate 46,732 downwards.
TTGTCTTAGGAATTACGTTGGCTTACCTTGGTGTGCTGGGAGTTCCTAAAGGCTAGAGGGAGGACTTGATGAAGGCAGTTGAATTAGTCTCAATTGGTTACTTAACATTAGTAGAAAAAGAAAAGCCCTCGCCGAAAAAAGGCGAGGTGCTGTTAAAAATCATGGCTTGCGGTATTTGCGGGTCGGATATTCCGCGAACCTTTGTTACAGGATCTTATCATTTTCCAACGGTTTTAGGTCATGAGTTTTCGGGGGAAATTGTTGCTTTGGGTAAGGAGGTTCCGGAAAACTATCTAGGTAAAAAAGCTGCCGTTTTTCCGTTACTGCCCTGTAACGAATGCGAATTTTGTCGATCAGGAAATTATGCCCAATGTACAAATTATAATTATTTTGGTTCACGAACCGATGGTGGTTTTGAAGAATATTTAGCTGTTCCGTTATTCAATTTGGTTCTATTGGAAGATCATGTAAGCTTTGAGGAAGGGGCTATGGTAGAGCCGGCTACAGTTGCCCAGCATGTTATCAATAAGGCACAATTAACACTAGGAGATTCAATTGTTGTTTTCGGTGCTGGACCAATTGGAGTGATGGTAGCGCAGTGGGCTAAGATCAATGGGGCGGCCAAGGTTTTACTAGTTGACATTGATCAGACAAAAGTTGATTTTGCCAAAAAGCTAGGCTTTGAGTTTGTTTGCAACAGCGGGGAAATTCCAATCGAAGAGTTCATTCAACAAACCTTAGATGGAAAGCTGGCTGATGTGGCAGTGGAGGCAACCGGCTCCAGTGCAGCCTTTGATCAATGTGTCCAGTCGATTCGGGCGTTTGGTCGGGTAGTATTGCTGGGCAATCCTCACTCTGACATGATGCTGAAACAGAAGACTTATGACCAGTTCATGCGCAAGGAAGGGACGATTGTCGGCATGTTTAATAGTATTTACGATAAAATTCCTAAAAATGAGTGGCAGGTAACTGCGCAAGCCATTGCGACTGGAACCTTGAATTTAGAACCATTAATTACTCATAAAGTAGCAATCGAGGAATTGATCGAGGCATTTAATATGGTTCACGAGAAAAAAGAATTCTACAACAAGGTGTTGATGCTGCATGAAGACATATTATGAAAATACTCAAGCAGTGATGAAAGAATTGGGTCAATTGTTAGGCAAAGTTTCTCAGGAACAGATAACTAGTTATGCAGTGGAGCTTTTGCAAGCAGAACAAGTTTTCTTTATCGGTGTCGGACGTGTGAGGCTAGCGTTGGAAGCCGCCGTAAAACGTTTGACGCATTTGGGCATTCACTGTCACATGGTTGGAGATTTGAATGAGCCGCCGATTACTAGGAATGATTTGTTAGTAGTAGGGAGCGGTTCAGGGGAATCAGTGATTCCTTTAGAAATTGCCAAAAAAGCTAAAGGCTTTGATGCTCGTATTGTTCATTTAACTTCCAATTCAACAAGCTCTATTGCTCAATTGGCGGACGTCATTGTTCAATTTGAGAGCCCATCGAAAAGTTCGCGGGTTTTTACATCTATTCAACCTATGACTACTGTGTTCGAGCAAGCTCTGCTATTGTTCCATGATGTTTTGACCTTGCAATTGATGGAAGAAAAAGGAATAAGCTTTGAAGAGCTGAAAGCCAATCTTGCAAATTTAGAATAGAGGGAAATGTTTTGAAAAAGAAAGCAGCAATGATTACTGGAGCAGCTGGCGGCTTAGGTCGGGCTGTGGTAGAAAAATTAGTTGATCAAAATTTTATGGTATTTGTTAACGACAATAATCAAGAACGATTGGATGTCTTAGCAGAAGCATACGGTACCGACAGTGTTTATCCAATGTGTTTTGATGTTACGGAAGAAGCTGCTTGGAAGAAAGCGGCAGCAACTATTCAGGAAAAATTCGAGAAATTAGATGTTTTATTTAACAATGCTGGAATTTTTAAAATAGACACGATTGAGGATACAACTGTTGAGCTTTGGGAGAAGACCATGGCGGTGAACACGTTAAGTATGTTTTTAGGAATTAAGGAAATGCTTCCCTTATTAAGTGAAGGCAGCAGTGTCATTAATACAGCGTCAATCGCCTCTTTCTTGGGGTCTAAAAACCGCATTGCTTATGCAGCTTCCAAGGGAGCCGTGGCTTCACTAACTAAAGCTGCCGCAATCGAATTAGCGCCGCGAGGTATTCGGGTAAATTCTGTTCATCCCGCCTATATCAAAACACAAATGGCAGAACATGCTGCTCAAGCGACCGATCGCACAATGGAAGAAATGGGACAGCGCATTCCGTTGTACAACCGAATCAGTACTGCTGAAGAAGTTGCCGACGCAGTAGTCTTCTTGGCTACAGAGGGTTCACGCTTTATGACCGGTGCTGAAATGGTTGTTGATGGTGGACAATCGGTTAACTAATTAAGGAGGAACGCGAATGGTACAATTATCACCTTCACTGATGTGTATGGACTTAGGCAAATTCAGTGAACAAATTACCTACTTGAATACGGTGATGGACTATTACCACATTGATATCATGGATGGACACTACGTAAACAATATGACTTTATCACCATGGTTTATCCAACAATTACAAGCCCATACTGATGTTCCGTTGGATGCGCATTTAATGGTAACAAATCCAGTCGAATATGTAGAACCACTATTAGATCTAGGGGTGGAAGTAATCAGTATTCATGCCGAACATTTAAATGGACATGCGTTTCGGGTAAGCCAAGCAATTAAATCTCAAGGTAAAAAAATGGGCGTTGTCCTAAACCCAGAATCACCTATGGAGTTAATTTTAGACTATTTGCATTTAATTGATATTGTAACGGTAATGACAGTAGATCCTGGATTTGCCGGTCAGAAATTTATTGTAGAGAGTTTGAATAAGGTTCGTTGGCTGAAGAATTATCGAGAGGAAAATAATCAATCATTTTTAATTCAAATCGACGGTTCTTGCAACGAGAAAACTTATCAAACCATGCTGGATGCGGGAGCGGATATTTTGATTATTGGTTCCAGTGGTTTGTTCAGCTTAGATTCAGACATTAAAAAAGCTGTCGCAATGCTAAATGACCATTTAGCAAGTGCCACAGTTTAAAAAAATAACCGAACGACCTTTAGCGATAACTCCTTTGAAACAGAGGGGTTTAGCCGAAGGGGCGTTCGGTTTGTATCATTTTATGCAAATATTTCTTGAGTTTTTTACTCCATGGTTCCTTTAACGCCTTCAATCACTGCATTGCGAAAGCCGTGTTTCTCTAGAGCGACAACACCTTTGATTGTTGTACCGCCGGGAGTTGCGACACCATCTTTTAATTCACCGGGATGCTTTTTGGATTGGAGAGCCAACTCGGCAGCTCCCTTAATCATTTGTTCGACAATTTGATAAGAAAGTTCACGATTTAGACCGTAAAAAACGCCGGCATCAGACAATGCTTCAATAAACAGGTCGACAAATGCCGGTCCGCAACCAGCCACAGAACCTACAATACCTAACAATGGCTCATCAATTTCAATTAGTGATCCTAGCAGCTGCAAGCTTTGATCAATTATTTCTTTGTCAGCAGCACTTAATTGTTCGCTATAGGAGATGCCTAAGACCCCTTCATTTACTGACACAGGAGTGTTGGGAATACAGTGAGCCAAGGGATAATCTGATCCTAAGACCTCAGTCATTTCTGCAATATCAACCCCAGCCGCTACTGAAACCAATGGAATTTTCTTATCCGTAACAGCAGCAGGTAAAGACTGGATAATCGGCAGGACCCCAGCAGGATTCACTGCAACGATTAATAAAGAAGCTTCAGTTAATTCCTCTAATTGATCAATCAAAGTAAAGCCTAATTCTTTCTGCCGTTTCTTCGCTGTTTGACTCCGGCCCCCTTTAACTAAAATATCTTGCGCGGGAATCTTCCCTGAAGCGATTAAACCTTGAATCATTGCGCTGCCCATATGACCAGCACCAAAAAAACCAATTTTCATAACAAAAAACCTCCTCCTTCTCATTATAACGAGAAAGGGGAGGAAAGCTAAGGGGTTTGCTTTACTTTTGATTTTTACGATAGCAAGGTTACTTCAACTAAGCTGATTTCTTTAATGAAGCAGCTTGTGCGTAGTTGCTATTTGTGTGTTGTGCTTGCGCCTTATTGCTGACAGCCATAATCTTGGCTCTTTCTAAAATTGCTTCTTTTCTTTTATTTTCATAAGCATCAATTTGTTGGAAATAAGCATTTTTTTTCGTTTGGTTTGTTTGATATCTCCAGGTAATCAAGGCGACTAGCAACAATAATCCTAGTAAATAAAACATATTGAACACCTCCATGACCCTATTGTAGATGATTGTTTGCAATTCAAGTAGGACATATGTCATACTTGAGAAAAAATGGAGAAAAAAGATGGAAAACTATCAACTCACCGATGTTCATCGGAAATTATTGAGAAAGTATGGTCTTTCGGATCATGATACCAACTGTTTTATTCACTGGTATAAGGCAGGGGAAACAATTCATAATGAAGGAGAACCTTATCAGCATTTGATCATGGTTGTTTCCGGCAAGGCTAAGGTCTGTACGACAGCTTCAAATGGCAAGGATTTAGTACTAAGCTATTACTTATCTGGCGGTTTAATCGGTGATATGGAATTGGCAAGTACTAGTGATGTTGGTACTGCATCAGTTGTAGCCTTGTCTAAGGTAGAGTGCCTAGTGATTCCTTATCAACACCAGCGCAATTTTTTGCTGCAAAATCTCACCTTTGTTCAACATTTGGCTCGCGGCTTGTCGGAAAAATTATTGTTAAGCTCGCAAAACTATGTTTCTACAGCTCTTTATACAGGCGAACAGCGTTTGTGCTCGTATATTTTGCAGGGAGCATACAAAGGCTATTTTCAAGATAATTTGACAGATGTAGCAGCGACAATTGGCATGAGCTATCGACATATGTTTCGTTTGCTGAAAAATTTATGTGAAGAAGGGTTAATGGAGCGAGAAAATCACAGCTTTCTAATTTTAGATGAAGAAGAGTTGCATGCTCGTTCCTCTGAAGCTGTGGAAGAAGTGAAAAACGACTAGTGGAGTAATGTACTGACCTCCAGAAATTAGATTTTTGGTCTAATTTGTGGAGGCGATACAAATCCATTAGTCGTTTTTTTGCCAGTCCTGCTTTTCGCAGTTCATAAGATTTTGTTATTAGCGCATTGGTCAATTAAGAGTTTACGAAGTCTGGCAGGCGAAGTTGCGCATATCTGTTTTAATTAAACACACACATAAAAAGAGTTTTATTCAAGCTTGTGCCAGTCACGAGGGTTTGCCTTGATGGAAAACCGCTTAATCAATATCTATTAAGCCATTAGAAGAAAGCAATTTGTGCTTAACCTATGGAGCTTCTTACTGAAGGTTCAATTGTGAAAGCTAATCTTTTTTACTTGCTGCATTTTAGATTTCGCAATTTGTTTCGATTATTTGAGCGATTCTGACTTTGTGATCTAAATTCTGCTGGTAGTTCAATGAAAAATAGCAGGCATACAAAGTATCTAAAATAAAATTGATCGAAGCCAATGAAGAAAAGTCAGCAATTTTAGAGTAAGATTTTTCTCGAGTCGTCGTATTCAAGACAACATCAGCCAACTCAGCTAGACGATTATTGCCGATGCTGGTGATTGCGATAATCGGCACTTGATTCTTTTGTAAAAGCTTAACTGTCTTTAATAAGGTTGGTGTATCGCCAGAATAAGAAATGCAAATGGCACAATCATCGGGAGCAGCCATCGCAGCAGCATGAAATTGATTGTCAGAGATGAGAGTAATAGCAGCCTCCTTATCAATTCGTCCCAGCTTAAAAACAAATTCTTCTCCTGCATAGTTCAAATGATCTACCGCAAATATCCGAACCTTTTTACTTCTCTCCATGATCCGAACGGCTTGGTGAAGGTCATCATGAGAAATCAGAGACAGTGTATCTTGAATACTTTCCACATGCAGTTGTCCCATTTTTTTAATGATTGTCATCATCGGATCTTTGACATAAAAGGGAAAATTGGCATCAATGGATTGAAAGTGTTTTTGCAGGTAATTGATTTCTGTTAAGAAGTTTTCTTTGAATTCTACCCAGCCGGCACAATCTAGTTTTTGAGCAATCTGCACTAAAATCGAAGGGGAAGTGAAGGTCTCCGCAGCGATAGCTTTCACAGAGTAATCCTTGATTAAAGCCTTCTTCTCTAAAATAAAATCTATAACGACTTTTTCATTGGGAGAAAAAGGATATTCTTTCATTCTGTCAGTTAATAACATCAGGTCACCTCTTCTATTTCTTTGCTTAAAAGTATAGGTGATTGCTGAGACGAACACAATATGAGGAGGAAAATAAACAATAAAGAAGGAGAAATAAACACTTTCAGCATTGAAAAGAGGTGAATAGAAGGACCTTTTTTAAACAAAAATAGTTTAATTTAAAGAGCAGAGAAATCACTTGTGCAAGCAGTTCAACTTAGTGAGACCGGTAGTAATAATAATGTGGTGAGGTCAGTGAGTAACGAAGACACAAAAAGATAGCAGTTCTCGAGGTTAAGGTAGTGATTTTAGTGGTTTTTTATTATGCGAAAAAACATACCAATTTGGAGCTCAAATTTTTGTCTAAACTTGAGGAGACTGCTACCCTTTAAGAGAGTCATAAAAAGAAGGAGGACTTTACTAATGAGGTATACAAATGGGAATTACGAAGCGTTTGCTAAAAGCAGAAAACCAGAGGGCGTAGAGGATAAAAGTGCTTATATTGTAGGCGCAGGTCTGGCTGGATTGGCAGCAGCTGTGTTCTTAATTCGTGATGGACACATGAAGGGGGAGCATATTCACATTTTTGAAGAGTTGTCTCTTTCAGGAGGTTCGTTGGATGGCAAGTTTATTCCTCATGATGGATTTGTTACTCGTGGCGGTCGCGAAATGGAAAATCACTTTGAATGCTTATGGGATTTGTTTCGTTCAGTACCATCCTTAGAAGTTGAAGATGCATCAGTTTTGGATGAATTTTATTGGCTAGACCACGATGATCCTAATTCGTCTAACTGTCGAATTATTCATAATCGTGGTGAACGAGCTGCTGATGATGGAGAATTTACATTATCGAAAAAGGCTCAACGAGAATTGGTTGAACTATTTATGACTTCGGAGGATCAGTTAATTGGTAAGCGGATTGAGGATGTCTTTGGTGAGGAATTTTTTGCCTCAAATTTCTGGTTGTATTGGTGCTCAATGTTTGCCTTTGAAAAATGGCATTCTGCAATTGAAATGCGCCGCTATGTTATGCGTTTTATTCATCATATTACAGGACTGCCTGATTTCACAGCTTTGAAATTTACACGCTATAATCAATACGAATCATTAGTCAAACCGCTACTAAGCTTCTTAAAGGATCAAGGAGTAGATTTTCAATACGAAACAAAAATCGAGAACATTGAAGTAGATATTCAGTCTGATAGCAAGACAGCTAAAAAAATTATGATGACCAAAGCGGGTAAAGCCGAAACCATTGATTTAACTCAAAAAGATTTGGTTTTTGTTACCAATGGCTCCATTACAGAAAGTTCAACCGAAGGCGATCATTATACACCTGCACCCATTACACATGATTTAGGCGGTAGCTGGAAGCTTTGGAAAAATTTAGCCCAACAGTCACCTGAATTTGGTCATCCTGAAGTATTTTGTGATAATTTACCGAATGAGAGCTGGTTTGTTTCAGCAACTGTTACCTGGGAGAACTTTGATATTGAACCTTATATTAGTCGGTTAACCCAAAGAAAATTACGGACGGGTCGGATTGTTACTGGCGGAATTATTACCATCAAGGATTCTAATTGGTTAATGAGCTTTGCAACCCATCGTCAGCCTCATTTTAAAGAGCAAGAGGACCAGCAAACGGTTACGTGGGTGTATGGATTGCTTTCCAATACTCCAGGTAATTATATTAAGAAGCCGATTGAAGAGTGTTCTGGTAAAGAGATTGTTCAAGAACTGATGTACCATCTTGGAGTACCAGAGGAAGATATTCAACGTTTTTCAGAAGAATCTTGCAGAGTCGTTCCAGTTTATATGCCGTTTATTACCTCTTACTTTATGTTGCGGGAACCTGGCGATCGTCCACTAGTTATTCCTAATGGTTCAACCAATTTGGCCTTTATTGGAAACTTTGCTGAAACGCAGCGGGATACTGTTTTTACTACAGAATATTCGGTACGTACAGCGATGGAGGCTGTATATCAGCTGCTGGATGTCGAGCGTGGGGTACCAGAGGTATTTGCTTCAGCCTATGATTTGCGAACGCTAGCAAATTCTGTTTACTATTTAACGGATAAAAAGAAACTGACTGAGATGGATATGCCATTTGTAGAACGCAAGCTAGTAGAGGGTTTTGTAAAGAAGGTTGAAGGAACCTATATTAGTGATGTTTTGAAGGATAACCATTTAATTTAAGCAAAGAAAAATACGGGAAGACTGATTTTATCGGTTTTCCCGTTTTTTTATCTACATAAAGTAAAATGGGCGATGTATAATGAATTAAAGGGTAAAAAAGGGAGTAACAAATGGGGAAATTCAGTCGAATCATGCTAATACTTAGTATAATTTTTTTAAGTGCTTGTTCTCAAAAGGATGCAGCTAGACAACCAAAACAGGATGAAAAGCAAAGTAGTCACATGAGTGAAAAAAAAGAAGGGGATCAGCTGGCTGCTGACTATCCAGGTACACTTTTGGCGTGGATATACCAAGATGAAGCTTTTTGTTTTGATTATGAAGAGTTTACGGTTGATCAGTATAATAAGTTTATTTCGACAGAGAATAATACCCGAGGTACATATGTTTATAATCCGCAACAATCTGCGGCGGTTCATGTAACCTACGAGATGGAGTCAATCGCTAAAAAAATAAGCAATAAAATTGACCGCAAGGAAGTCGTCAAGGATGGAACCTTTTTGGCAATTGCTGTTCCAAATAGAGAAATAGTTTTTTCAACGGACGAGCAGTTGGCTAACAGCCGTTGGCATCGTGTGCCAATAATGAATTATCTTAATTTGAAGGGTTTCCAACGAACAAACGGCGGAAATGAAAAATTGCCCAATGATCTGAAGGTTCGTTATCATCAATATGAAAATAGTGAAGGAAAAGTGATTAAACTTTATCTAGATGAGACCCCACAACTTTACGGAGTTGGGATTAGTAATATTAACAGACCTGAAGAGGAACAAAAGCTGTTTATCATTAGTAACGTTTCACAAACGATTCCAGAGGATTTGTTCAAAACGGATGACTATACGCCAAAATGAGATAAAACTAGCAAATTCATTGTAAGGTAGCAGTGGCTGGTCTTATTTATCAATAGAAAAACAGTATCGCTTACGAAAAGTATTTTTTATCAGAGCGCGAAATTTTTTGAATAGATGTACACGATCCGGGAAGTGAAGAAAGTTGTATTAATCAAGAGGAGTGAAAACAGGTAGTACATTTCTTTAGGCGAAAAACAATTAAGTGAGCAGTTATTTAGATAAATCAGTAATTTCTTTTTGAGAAATAATTGTTCCAAAACCGATTAGTTGGTTTTCAAATGAGAAAAAAGGCTAATGGAAAAATAAAACCCAGCAATGTTTCCCTTTTTAGTGGACATTGCTGGGTTTATTTGTAGTTAAAGATCTTTAGCAGGCTGTTTCAGTATTCGTTTGGCTTGCAAAAGATTGCCGACAATAAAAATTAGAATGCCTAACCAAATGAAGGAAAAGGCAATAAATTGCGGCAGACCATAGGGTTCGTGGAATAAGAAAATTGCCAGAGCCAGCATGATTGTGGGATTAATATATTGTACAAAGCCTAAGGTTACATAGGATAACTGCTTTGCTGCATTGGCAAATAGCAGCAACGGAATCGCAGTAACGATACCTGCACCCATAGCCAAAAGATTAGTCGTAGTGTCGTAGCCTAAGAAACCTGCTTCCGAAAAGAAGAACAAATAGATCAAACCAAATGGAGCAATAATTAATGTTTCTAAGGTGATGCTGGTTACGGCACTTAGCTTAAGGCTTTTTTTAGTTAGTCCATACAGACAGAAAGAGCCAGCTAAGATAATCGAAGCCCAAGGAAACTCCCCGGTTTGTACCGTCAGTAGAACCACTCCAATAAAAGCACAAAAGGTGGCAATTTTAGCAGTACGAGTTAAGGGTTCCTTCAAATAAATCGCTGCGGCCAACACATTAAATAGAGGATTAATATAGTAACCCAGACTTCCTTGTTGGACGTGACCGGAGTTTACAGTATAAATGAAGACACCCCAATTGATAGAAATAAAAATCGCAGCAGCAACAATAGCGAGGGTACCCTTAGTATTTTTAAGCAACTCTTTTGTTTCACGGAGAAATACTGGTACTTTCCGAGTGAATAATAAATAGATAATCATGAAGACCAGTGACCAAATAATTCGATAAAACAATATATCTACTGCACCAACATTGGGCAGCAGTTTCCAATAAAGGGGAATAAAGCCCCATAAAATGTATGCACTAAAAGCATACAGCAGCCCTGAATTTTTCTTCACACTGATCCTCCTTTTTTATGTATCTTCGAGTTTAAGATAATCATAGTATTTTATTAAGTAAATCGCTAGAAAGGGCACCAATCGGATGATTGATACCCTTCAGTTCTTATTTTTTATTACTCTTCATCTATAGAAACACCAGATAATGGCACAGAAGGCAGTTCTCCGCCATTTGCTTCTTTCAAACGAGCAAAATAAGATTTTGTTTCCTTAAATACTACCGGACTTAGAAGAATCAGTGCGATAATATTTGGAAAGGCCATTAAGCCGTTGAAGATATCGGCAATGGTCCAAACAGCTGTTACTGTTAAGTAAGGGCCGATAAATACTGCTGCAATGTAAACGATTCGGAAAGCAGAAGAGAATTTCGTATTCCCGTTGGTTAGATAACTTAAGCAGCGTTCAGAATAATAGTTCCAGCCCAAGATAGTGGTAAAGGCAAAGAAGGACAAACAAATCATTAATAACAGTGAAGCAATAGTTTGCGAAATTGGCAAAGCTTCTGTAAAAGCGTAGATTGTTACAGCTGATCCTTCGAGACCAGTTTGCCAAGCACCTGTAAGAATAATTGCCATCCCCGTCATGTTACAAACGATGATTGTGTCGATAAACGTTCCTGTCATAGATACAAGACCTTGGCGAACAGGTTCTTTTGATTGAGCAGCAGCGGCAGCAATCGGTGCACTCCCTAAACCAGATTCGTTAGAGAAAATCCCGCGGGCAATCCCTTTTTGCATGGCAATCATCATAGCACCCAGCGCACCACCAGAAACAGCTCGTAAACCAAAGGCACTTTGAACAATTTCTACAATAACACTTGGTAATTTGCCAATATTTAAAATAATCATGAACAAGCAAAGACCTACATAAATGACAATCATTAATGGAACAATAATTTCAGAGACTCGGGCGATCCGCTGTACACCGCCAATTAATACGATAGCTACTAAAAGAGTTACTACGATCCCGGAGATAATGGTGGCTAAAGTATAGTCATTGCCAAACAGACTAACGGTATTCAATCGGTTCGGATCAAAGAATGTTTCAGCAGCTGAAGTAATCCCATTGATCTGAGTAAGCGTTCCGATTCCAATCAATCCAGCAATTGCACCGAAGAAAGCAAACATTTTTGCTAACCAGCGCCAGTTTTTCCCTAGACCATTTTCAATGTAGTAAAAGGGACCACCCAAGGCATTGCCATGATCATCAAAGGTACGATATTTTACCGCCAGCAAGCCTTCCGCATATTTCGTTGCCATTCCCAATAATCCGGCCAGCTCCAGCCAGAACAAAGCTCCCGGCCCGCCAGCTACGATCGCTGTTGCCACCCCAACAATATTACCAGTACCGATTGTAGCAGATAAGGCTGTACATAAGGCTTGGAAACTTGTTACGTCACCTTGACCGCCTTCTTCGTTTTTCACCATATACTTTAAAGCTAATGGCAAACGGCGAATTTGGATGCCTCGACAACCTACGGTGAGCACAACCCCGATTCCCAAAATTAGAAAAATCATCGGTGCTCCCCAAATAATAGAATTAAAATTCGTTAAAAATGCGTCCATCCAACCCCTCCTATTTTGTTGTCATTTTATCATAAAACTGCGCCCGTAGTGATAAAAAAGTGAAAAAAGATTCGTTTTTACTTAGTAATGTTCGCTTTTGAAGTAAATATTCAAGGGGCCGCACGTGATTTATTAGAGATGTTTCAGGATGCAGAACAAAAAACGCCAGAATTAACTGGCGTTAACTAAAGTTATCCTAATTTTGTAGTGCCGCTGCCGATATGAGCGACATAAAATTCTGGTGCATAACCAACGGTGTTCAAGTAGTCGTCATAAACATTGTTTTTGAAGGTTGGAATCGCTGATTCTTCAACGACAGCGATCGCGCATCCACCAAAGCCGGCACCGGTCATACGTGCACCTAACACACCGGATTGTTTTTGTGCTGCTGCAACTAAGGTATCTAATTCTAATCCGGTAACTTCATAATCATCACGCAAAGAGGTATGCGAATCATTCAATAATTGTCCAAAAGCGGTTAAGTTGCCTTGAACTAATTCCTGTTTAGCAATCAATGTTCGTTGGTTCTCTGTCACTGCATGGCGGGCGCGCTTAATTAAAATATCATCACCTAATAAATTAAGATTAGCTTCGAAGGTTTCTTCGTCCAAATCACCTAATGAGTCAATATCCAATTTCTTTTGCAGACGAGAAAGAGCTTCTTCGCATTCGCCGCGACGTTCGTTGTATTTTGAATCAGCCAGCTCACGACGTTTATTGGTATTCATGATAACGATTGCGTAACCGTCAAGTTCTACTGGCACCAGTTCATATTCTAAAGTATTTGTATCGAGTAAAATGGCCTTATCTTTTTCACCAAAACCGATAGCAAATTGGTCCATAATACCTGAGTTAACCCCGATAAATTCATTTTCGACTTTTTGTCCCAGCTTGACCAAGGTTAAGCGGTCAATATCGAGCTGAAAAAGGTCTTCTAAAACGACACCCACCAATAATTCTAATGAGGCACTGCTGGAAAGACCCGCACCATTAGGAATTGTTCCATCTACCAGCAGCTCAAACCCGTGATCAATTGTGAAGCCGGCTTCTTTAGTTTTAAGAATCATCCCTTTCACATAGTTCGCCCAATCGGCATTTTTGTCAAAAGATAAATCATCTAAAGAAAAGCTGATGACGCCTAATTCATCAAAGTTGGTTGAGTAAACCAAAACCTTTTTATCTTCGCGAGGACTAGAGACACCGTAAGTTCCATAAGTAATGGAAGCAGGGAAAACATGACCGCCATTATAATCGGTATGCTCACCAATTAGGTTGATCCGGCCAGGTGAGAAGTAATGGCTGGTTTCCCTTGGTCCAAAGACCTCCGCAAATTTGGTAATTAAGTTTCTATTCATTTCCATAATTATTCCTCTTTTCCTTCTATCTTGAACTCAGTAATCGTTGTAAATGGTTGATAAGCAGTTAATTGGATGGATCCAAACTCTGGAAATTGCTCTGCTCCTGGAGCTGTTTGTGTTTCAAAAGTAATTCCTCCATGGTTTGCCATCTTTTGTCCGTGCATTTCGGGAGTGTTGTCGCCAAAATTAGCAGTAAATAAAACCACACTGCTCGCGTCAGTTTTGACTGTTAGTTCTACTTTTTCATCAGGACTAGTTAAAATTGCAGCTGGGACGTTCAAGTCTGCTTGATCTAAAAAGAAGGGATGATCCATCCCATCAGCTAATTGCTTTTGGTCAAAATTACTGATGAACAACTCAGCTAAAGCTTTCTTTTTAGTAAAATCAAAGGCAGTTCCGGCAACGGGCAGCTTTTTACCTGTAGGAATAGTATCCTGCCGCAGTTCTGCAAAATAGGAACTATTCAGCCAAAGCTGGTGCTGATCAACTGCCTCCGTACAATCACCAGATAAATTGAAATACACATGATTGGTAGGGTTAAATAAAGTGTCTCGATCGCTGATTCCTCGAGTTGTAATGCGCCAACGATTATCAGCAGTTAGCGTATATCTGACTTCTATGTCTAAAGTTCCAGGATAACCATGCTCGCCCTCAGGACTGATCAGGGAGAACAAAACAGAGGCTTCGTTATGACCTTCGATAATTGTATAGGTCCATTTTTTACTTTCAAAGCCAGGTTGCCCGCCATGCAGTGAATGGTGGGTGGTTTTATCTACGTCGACTTGAATCGTTTGCCCGTTCAGATCAAAGATACCATTTTCAATTCGTCCAGCGGTTCGCCCAATGCTGGCACCGATGTAAGGATCTTTGACTAAATATTCTTCAGCTGAATCAAAGCCTAAAATCAGCTCTCGTTGTTTTCCAGCAGCTGGAACACTTAAACGAACAATTCGGGCCCCTAAATCGGAAACCGCAAGCTGCATGCCTTGTTCATTTTCTAAAGTAATTAATCGATAGCCTCCACCGAACTCTGTATTACTAATTTTCACTATAAACATCCTTTCGTATATCTCTGAATGAGCATTTTGATCCAACATCGGCTTTTATATACCAAATAGTATCAAAAAAACGCTTCCTTTTTAACTTACTTCTGTGATTACTATTTAACTTTTTGTTGCATCTTATTATACTGGTAGTAAGGAGTGTGAGCAAATATGGAGCAGGCACTATTTTTGAAAAAGGGTCAGCACTATCTTTCTGGTGATTTGCAGTTTCAATTTTGTGGGATTTCTAGAACCTTACCCTATCACTCATTTGGGCCAGCGATTCGGGAATGCTTCGTTTTGCACGTAGTATTGGAGGGCAAGGGGACTTACCATGTTAAGGATCAAAAATTTCAACTAAGCAAAGGGGATCTTTTTCTCATTCGTCCTGGATTGACGACTTTTTATCGTGCCGATGCAGAGGAGCCTTGGTTGTATGGCTGGCTAGCTTTTAGTGGTGAGACGACGGAAGAAATTATTCGCCATTCGGCTTTTGGAGAAGAGGGCTTTACCATGATTTCTTCTAATACCCATCAATATGTAGAGATAATCAAGGACTGTCTTGCGTTTAGTCAAGACAGTTTACTGAATGAATTAGCTTTGAATGAAAAAACCTATCATTTCTTAGGAGATTTGCTTAAGGATGGGGGCAAAATCAATGCTTCAGCTGAAGAACTGTCTTCACCATTGGCTTTGGCAACAGTTGAATACATACAGCAGCACTATGCAGAAAAAATAACTGTTGAAGTTATTGCTAAATATTTGGCTGTGAATCGTAGTCATTTATCGCGGGTTTTCAGCAAGCAGATGGATATGGGGATTAAGGAATATTTGAATGGAGTCCGCACCAACCGAGCGGCTTTTATGTTGGCCTATACGCAAGAATCGGTAGAGGAAATTGCCGTTCAGGTGGGCTTTAACAGCCTGATTGTTTTCAGTCGGACCTTCAAGAAAAGCACAGGTGAAACACCAACGGAATACCGGAAACGAATGCGAAATAATCCCCTGGATGAGCAAACATTTACTGATGTGGAGGAGCAACTGAAAAGACAGGCAGTAGTTCCACGAGCGACCTAAGGACATAACTGCCCTTAGGTTTTTAAGCATGTAAGCGTTCAATCAGACATTGTTCTAATAAAATTTTCATGTTAAAATTTTATTAGAACATCACAATGTTTTATTCTGTTCTAAGAAAACGAAATGTTTGTGTTCTAGGGGGTAAAAACATGTGAATCTTCGATCAAACAGTGCGGTATGATGAGCGGCAAGCACGGAAACGATTATGAAAAAAGGGGGAGTTATGATGGATACGGCAGATGTGAAGCAGGGATTACGAAAGAATTTTTTTACAGTTGTTTTGTTGGCAATTGCAGGTTCGATTATTTATGGTTTGGCCTATTTTCGTTTGTATTATTATGATGCTTACATTGCGACCTACGGGTTGACTAACACACAAATGGGATCACTGGGAAGTGCCTATGGTTTTATGGGACTTGTTTCCTATTTAATAGGAGGAATTTTAGCCGATCGTTTTGCGGCGAAGAAATTGCTGGTTTTCTCACTGATTGCAACAGGATTAGGGGGCTTTTTGCACCTCTTTTTTACTAGCTTTATTGCACTTTTTCTTATTTATGCTTTATGGGGTGTGACCTCTCTTTTGACTTTCTGGCCAGCTTTGTTAAAAATTGTACGCATGCAAGCAGCGGATGATGAACAAAGTCGTGCGTATGGCATTTTTGAAGGGACACGAGGAATTACCAACGTGATTCATATGGCGATTGCTACAGCTATTTTTGGTTTTTTCCAAAAAGCTCTAACTGAGGCGGCTGGGTTGCGCTGGATTATTATCTTTTATTCAGTCATTCCGATTCTATGCGGTTTGGCCTTTTTGTTCTTGGTAAAAGAGCCGACACGTTCGGTTGAAGATGTATCGGGAGAGAAATTTAAGTTCAAGGATGTACTGGATGTGCTGAAAATGCCAGCGATTTGGTTGATTGTTGGAATGATGTTCACGAGCTATATTTTCAATATGTCGATTTATTACTTCACACCGTATGCCTCCAATATTATCGGGACATCCGCAGTTTTTGCGGCAATAGTGACAGTTTTGGCCCAATATTGTCGGCTGGTAGCAGCGCCGATTGGAGGGTTTTTGGCTGATAAAATTAGTAAGTCTACGGTAATGATGGCGGGGTTTGTGGTAATGGGATTAGGCACACTGCTCATGGTTTCAATTGCTGGAATGAGTGGGCAAATCCAGGTGGTTCTATTGATTGTTGCTGCAAGCATGGTTTACTTGGCGATGTATTCAAACTACGGGATTTTCTTCTCCTTTATGTCAGAAGGAGGTATTCCTTTAAGACTATCGGGAGTTGCTATTGGCTTAGCTAGTACACTAGGCTATTTACCAGAGGTTATTGCGCCATTAGTAGCCGGAAATATTTTGGATCGCTTTGAAGGAAATACCGGATACTTTATTTACTTTAGTTTAATGATTGCAATGGCAGTAATTGGAGCTGTTCTGTGTATTATTTGGGGCAGAACCTATGGCAAGAAATATAAGGAAGAACAGAAACTAAAAGAAGTGCAACAATAAGGAGGAACCAATAGTGAAAAAAATCGTAACAGAATTTCCTTATCAGGTAAAAGTAATCGAAAATGAGTGGTTTACTTTATCTGATGGAACGCGTTTGTCCTGTCGGATCTGGCTGCCAGAATCAGAAGAGCCGTTGCCAACAATTCTTGAATACCTGCCTTATCGTAAAACAGATGGAACTCGGGGAAGAGATAATCCTATGCATGGTTTTTTCTCGGGTCATGGCTACAACGTTGTTCGAGTGGATATGCGGGGAACGGGAGAGTCAGATGGCCTGCTGGAAGACGAGTATTTAAAACAGGAACAAGATGATGCGATGGAGATTATTGAGTGGATCAGTACACAACCTTGGTGTGATGGTCAAGTGGCAATGATGGGTAAGTCATGGGGCGGCTTTAATTCCCTGCAGATTGCTGCCCGCAAACCGCCAGCTTTAAAAGCAGTTATGGTGGTTGGTTACACCGATGATCGTTACAATAATGATATCCATTACAAGGGCGGCTTGATTTTAAATGACAGCTTTTGGTGGGGCGCAATTATGCTGGGCTATCAGTCACGAGCGATTGATCCCAATGTTGTTGGCGATCGCTGGCGAGAAATGTGGCTGGATCGCTTGAAAAATATGCCGTTGTGGATGGCGAACTGGCTAGAGCATCAAACGCGGGATGACTACTGGAAGCATGGTTCGGTTTGCGAAAACTATGAAGATATTCAGGTGCCGGTCTTCTGTATAGATGGTTATGCAGATTCTTATACTAATACCGTATTAAGTTTATTGAAGGGGTTGAGTGTGCCGAAAAAAGGGATTATTGGGCCATGGGCTCATGTCTATTCCCACGATGGTGTACCAGAGCCAGCGATTAACTTCTTAGGTGAAGGTGTGAAGTGGTGGGATCATTGGCTTAAGGGGAAAGACAATGGAGCAATGGACGGTCCGATGGTTCAAGCTTGGATCGAGGACAGCATGCCACCGTCTACTCATGTGCCGGTAAGTAAAGGCCGATGGGTTGGATTAGAGGACTGGCCATCAAAAGAAGTTACTTCAAAAGCTTATGGCTTAACCTATAGACGTTTGGTTCATGAACGGGGCGATCAGGAAGAGAAGACCGTTTTGCATACCCCATTGAATCATACTTTGCTGGCTAATGAATGGATGGGTGCTGGTGTGCCGGGAGAATCTCCGGGGGATCAGCGTTTAGATAATGGTTTGTCTATGACCTTCGATTCAGAAATACTGGAAGAGGATTTGGAAATCTTTGGTTATCCAAAGGTTGAAATCAACTTATCCAGCGATAAGCCCAATGCTATGATTTATGCTTCTTTATGTGATGTTGGTCCAGATGGAGCTTCTACTCGGGTTTCTTATGGAGTAATGAATTTAACGCACTTACAAGGACATGACAAGGTGGTTCATTTGACACCAGGTGAAGAGGTTCAAGCCTTTGTTGGCTTGGATTGTTGCGGCCATCGCTTTAAGGCAGGGCATCGAATTCGATTATCTTTGGCTAATACTGCTTGGCCGATGTTTTGGACAATGCCGGAGGACTATAGCTTAACTCTTAATTTGAAAGATGCTCGCTTTGTATTGCCGATTTTCCATGGTGCAGAGATTTCGGGGCCAGATCCAGAAGCGCAATCTGCTCCATTGACACCGATGACCATTTTATCAGAAGGTAAGGTGGAACGAGAAATTACCTACGATTTAGTTAATGATACCTGGACTTGTATGACGAATGGAATTGGTGGCGTGTTCGGTGAAGGAATTTATCGCTTTGATGAAGTGGATGTGACAGTTGAACACAATTTGAAGCGCGAATTGACCTTATCGAATCAAGATCCATTGTCCGCCCATTACGTGATTACTCAAAATATGCGAATTGGTCGTGAGGGCTGGTGGACCAATGCGGATATTACGACGACACAAACCTCGGATAAAGACTATTTCTATATTACCGGTCAAATGGATGTGTCGGAAAACGAGCAGCCTATTTATACGAAAAATTGGGATCAAAAAATCAAACGCAACGGGATGTAATCTTTTATGGAATCTTTCCTCTGATACAGTATTTGTGTATCAGAGGAAAGATTTTTTACGTTAAGGGAGCTCTTGTTGCTAAGACTATCTTAAGAATGAAAAAGATTATAAATATGAGAGAATCGGATGGATAGAAGGTTACTATAGTTAAATGTTCACCACTATAGAATATAATTATCTATGTGAAAGGTTAAAAGTTTTTTTATAATTGAGAACTCATTTTATTAAGCTCAAGGAAAAGTATGAATTAATCTATTAGTATGGGCTTTTGCCGACTGTTTTTCCTAAAAAACAAATTGAAACGGCGCAATTTTTAATGATATCTTTTGTTTTTTTTAATGGATGGGCGTAAAATGGAAGCAAATAGCAGCTTATGAACGGAGGCTTGTCTTAATGAATGACTATTTTCGTAGAATCGAACGAATGAAGCAGAGACTCAGAAGGACCGAACCAGAAATAGATTTGGAAAATGCTCGAATTTTGACCAGAGTGTTCAAGGAAACAGCAGGGGAGCCATTGGCAGTCCGCAAGGCCAAGGCTTTTAAGGCACAATGTGAAGAAAAAACGATTGAAATTTTTCAGGATGAATTGATTGTCGGCTGTCCTGGTAGTAAATTGCGCGGCGGACTTGTAAGCGTAGATACTTGCTGGTCAGTATTAGCAGATGAATTAGAAACAATTAGTACTCGGCCTCAGGATCCTTTTTATTTAAGTCCAGAGGATAAAAAAATGTTTCTGGAAGAAATTCAACCTTATTGGCAAGGCAAAGCAGCATACGACGCTTGGGTGAAACAAATTCCAGAGGATACCAAAATCCTGCGAGACAATGGTGTGATTTTCATAGATAAACGATTGATGCGAGGATCGGGAGAAGTGACCGCTAGTTACAAGCAGATCATTGATGAAGGATTAGTTGGGATCAAAAAGCATGTCTTGCTCCGCAAACAGGCATTAAATCTGACCGAGCCAGGAGCGTATGAGCAGGATTGCTACTTGTCAGCCTTGTTGATTACCTTGGAAGGGTTAGAAATATTAGCGGCTCGTTATGGAGAGGAAGCTTTGCGCTTGGCTTCAATTGAAAACGATTGTACGAGACAAAATGAGCTGCTGCAAATTGCGAAAATTTGTCAACGAGTACCGAAATATCCGGCACGAACCTTCCACGAAGCTTTGCAGTCTCTGTATTTTTATCATATGTCTTTATTCATAGAACAAAATGCTGAGGGATACAATCCAGGACGGATGGATCAGTATTTGTATCCTTACTACCAAGAAGATATCCGCTCTAAACGACTGACAGATGAAGGTGCCCAAGAGCTTTTAGATTGTTTATGGGTGAAATTAAATGAGGTTTGTCTATTCCAGGATAAGGCGACATCAACCTTTGTAGCAGGCTACCCAACTTTACAGAATGTTTGTGTTGGTGGAGTGGATAGCTTAGGTCGTGATGCAGTGAATGAGCTTTCCTATCTGATCTTACAGGCTACAGAAGAGGTTCGTTTGTCTCAGCCGTCTTTATCTGTACGTTACAGCTTGGCAAAAAATTCCAATCGTTTTTTGCGGCGGATTGTTGAGCTGATTAAACTGGGAACAGGCTTCCCAGCATTCCATAATGATGATGTAGGTGTGCGGATGCTGATGAATAAAGGTGTTCCGTTGAAAGAGGCCTTTGACTGGAATCCTTGTGGGTGTGTGGAAACGAGTTTAGAGGGGCGAATGAAGCAATACACCTCATTGGCTGACATAAACTTAGGCAGTGTTTGTGAACTAGTTTTAACTAATGGAAAAAATCCTAAAACCAACGAAAAAATTTCGATTGAAACCGGTGATCCACGAATCTTTGGCAGCTATTACGAGTTCAAAGAAGCGGTCAAGGCTCAAATGACTTATGTGATTGAAGCTTGTGTGAAAGGTAGTCATGTGATTGACGAGCTCTCAATGGAACGACCTGTCCCAGTTTTGTCCTTGACGCATCGCGAGTGTATTGAAAAGGGGCTAGATTATTCACGAGGCGGCGCTAAATATACCTGTGGCAACGGAATTACTTCTGTTGGAGTAGCTGATTTGATCAATACCTTGGCGGCGGTGAAGGAACTGATTTATGACAGGCAGTGTTTGACAATGGATGAACTGCTGACGGCCATTGAGAATGATTTTGACGGGTATGAAACTATTCGCTGTTTATGTGAAGATGTTCCAAAATACGGTAATGCCAATCCAGTAGTCGATGAGATTGCCAGCGAAATGTTTACATTTATTGCTGATGAAATTGAATCTTATCAGAGTAAATTCGGAAAGATGACACCAGGCATTCTGCCAGTAACAGTTAACACGTTATTTGGCTTATCCGTAGGAGCGCTACCCTCAGGTCGTAAAGCATCTTCGCCGTTAGCAGATGGTGTTAGTCCAAGTGGGGGAACAGATTATCTCGGTCCCAATGCAATTTTGCGTTCGGTGTCGAACATTCCCCACGACCGTTTTGTTCAGGGAACGTTGTTGAATATGAAAATTGCTCCAGAACTAATCCGTACGGAAAAGGGAATTACTCAAATGATGGCTATGTTGAAATCAATTTGTTCGTTGGGCATTTTCCATGCTCACTTTAACGTAGTGGATCGGGATATGCTGCTGCATGCGCAGGAAGCTCCCGAGGAGTATCGGGGCTTATTAATTCGTGTAGCAGGCTACACAACCTATTTTGTTGATTTGAGTCAGGAAGTTCAAAATGAGATTATTAACCGAACCCCGCAAAGAGGTTTGGTGGCAGGTGAAGTATGGAAGGAACAGTATTAAGAATAGAACAGGGTGCTTTGTATGATGGTGCAGGTTTACGTACAGTTGTTTATTTAAAAGGCTGCCCGTTGCGTTGTGCCTGGTGTTCTACTCCTGAGTCACAAAGCAAATTGATCGAAAAAGGCTACGGCCAGCGGATGACTGCCGACGAGGTAATGGATGAAATTGAAAAGGATGATATCTTTTACTTTCATTCAGACGGTGGGGTTACTATTAGCGGAGGCGAAGCACTAATCCAGGCTGATTTTACTCGAGAAATTTTACAGAAATCCAAATATATCGGTATAAATACGGCGTTGGAAACAAGCTTTTGTGTTCCTTACAGTGAAATTAAAAAGGTAGCTCCTTATGTAGATACTTTGTTTGTGGATGTAAAGATTTTCACAGATGAGCTGCATAAGAAATGGACAGGATTAGGCAATCAACGTATTTTGACCAATATTCGCCGCTTTCTAATTGAATACCCAAGCTGTGAAGTACGAATTCGGATTCCAGTGATCCCAGGAATTAACATGAACGTTACGGAGTTGTTAATGATTGCTTGTTTTGTGGCAGATCTTGATCACTTTGTACCGTTGGAGTTGCTGCCGTATCATCGTTATGGCATGCATAGTTACCAAACTTTAGGCCGGGAGTACCCGTTGGGGGATACTCCTTCGCCTTCCTTTGCGGAAATGTTTGAATTGGCAGATCAGCTGGCTCGAACCGTTCCTCATTTGCCAGTTACCACTTTGGCACAGACATTCATCTATTAAAAAGCTGTAGGAGACTAAAATTTAAGGTCTCTACAGCTTTTTAGTATGCAGAAAAAGTCATGTATAAAGCTTCTAACTATTAGTCAAAAAGTATTTTCTGGATAAATACGGGATGTACAGGTGAATCCTCGGCATCTGTTGCTTGTGCAGCAATTCTTTCCACCACATCTATTCCTTCATAAACTTGTCCAAATACTGTATAGCGACCATCCAGTTCCGGCAATCCGCCTAGATCCAAATAAGCCTGCTTTACATTCTTTGGAAGCGAAAGTTTAGGCAGCTGATTCGTTTTTACCTTAGTATTTTGAACGATAAAAAACTGATTGCCATTGGTATGAGGGCCATGATTGCCTAAAGCCAAGGCACCATTAAAATGATAAAGACCGCGATGAACTTCGTCAGCGAAAAAGCCCTCATAGCTAGAAATTGCTTCATCTCCAGAACCATCCAGCGCCCCACCTTGAATGACAAAATCCATGATCACACGGGCAAATGGTGTACCGTCATAAAAGCCTTGTTTAGCTAAGGTCCGCCAATTTTCCACAGCTAACGGCGCTTGTTCTGGAAACAAACGTAGGCGAATTTCCCCGAAATCCGTCACTAAAACACAAACTTCCTCCTGATCAGGTTCTTCCAATTGAATCAAGGGAACGGCCGCTACCAAAACGCCTTGATCCTGCCAAAGAATATCATAGATTAACCAGCGAAGCTCAGCTTGATCCCCAAGTCGAGCCATTCCTAACAAAACAGTATAAGCTGTTTCTCCAGCTTGAAAAGTCAATTGTAGTTGCCCCCGTAAATCAGTGTAGTCATCTGGTGCAGCCACTTGATAAAATAGATGAAATTCACTATGCAGATAATCAAGCGGTTGGTTTTCAAAGGTTGCGAAATACGCGAATACCTGCTCTCGTTGTAAACTGTCAGACACTAGGTAATCCATCAAATTACCTTGGGGAATGGCCGATAGCAATCCTTGGCAGACTTCCTTTATTTCGATAGTATCCCAGTGCCGGGCAATCAGGTGGTTGATCGGCGCTTCTTGGTTATAGTCACGTAGTGTACTCAAATTTTTCCCCACTTTCTTCTATTATATAGTGATCATAAAATTGGCAATGGAGTAAGGTAACGTTCTTTTCCTTGAACAACTAGTAAATTTTCTACTTGGCAGTCAGTTAAGAGCTGCCCCATTTCTTTGAAGCCTAGCTGATAGTCTTCAGCTACATGAGCATCTGAACCTAAAGTAAAAAGCTTTCCGCCAACACTTTGGTATAGCGGGACAGCATACCGATAGAGATCTTCGTTTCCATACTTCAAAAAGCTTTTAGCATTTAATTCCATCGCCAATTCTCTTTCAACTACTTTTTTGAAAATTGCAATCAGCTGAGTTTCAAAATGTTCAGCTAGTTCTTCGGGAGTGAAGGTGAAACGGCGCAGGCCGTAATCAAAGTGGGTCAAAATATCTCCTTCAGGAAATTGCATCAATACTTTCAGCATTTGATCAAAATATTCATGGGTCGTTTGGATGGGGTCCTTAGTTAAAACGACGTCATCCATGTAATCAAAACGACCATTTTGATGAATGCTTATCAGCTTCAGATCATGCGGATGTTGGTTAAGGTACGCGATAATCTGATCTTCTTGTCCCGGAACAACACCGATCTCGATCCCTCGTAAAAATTTGGTCGCACTGCTTGCTTTTAATTGCTCTAGTTTTTTTACGTAGGCCGAATAATCGGGAATATCATTCTTTCCAGTGGAAGGATTACTTAGGTCAAAGTGATCAGTGGATACGAAAAACTCCGGTTGATACGCTAAATAGCTTTCAAATTGCTCTTCTGAATCAAAAGAAAAATAGGTATGAAGATGCTGATCATAATACTGCATGTTGGACCTCCTTTTTCTACTATCATAACTTAAAAGTTAAGGAAGGTTAACGGAAATTCGCCGAAATTTACAAACCATATACAACCTTTACATTGTTCACAAGAACTTTTCAAGAAATTGATTCTTTTATTACAAAGCTTTGTTAGAGTGGAATTATCGAAAGGGGATAGATGAATGAAAAAATTTCGTAACATTACAATGGGTTTGATTTGTGTGACAACATTAAGTGTACTACTAGCAGGCTGTGGATCAGGTGAAGCCGAAAAGCAATCAGCTGCTGAGGATGACTCTTTAGATACGATTATTGAAAAAGCCAAGGAAGAAGGGGAAGTAGCCAGTTTAGGAATGCCCGATACTTGGGCCAACTGGGTAGGAACCTGGGAGGACCTTGAAAAGGAATATGGTTTAAGTCATGTGGATACTGACATGTCTAGCGCGGAAGAATTAGCAAAATTTGAATCCGAAGGGAAAAACGGGACGGCTGATATTGGAGATGTTGGAATCAGTTTTGGACCTTTGGCAGAAAGCAAAGAGCTGACCATGCCTTATAAGACGAGTTACTGGGAAGAGATTCCTGATTGGGCGAAAGATGATAATGGGGATTGGTTGTTAAGCTACACTGGAACGATCTCTTTTATTACGGACAAAGACAATGTGGAGCAGGCACCGACTAGCTGGAAAGAACTGCAAGAAGGGGATTATCAAGTTAGTGTTGGTGATGTGACAGTTGCTAACCAAGCACAGTTCGCGGTATTGGCTGCGGCTATTGCTAACGGTGGTGACGAAAAGGATATCCAACCAGGTTTAGATTACTACAAAAAGATGGCTGAAAATGGTCGCATATCGACAGTGGATGCTAGTGTAGCTAATCTGGAAAAGGGTGAAATTGATGTAGCAGTTGTTTGGGACTTTAACGGCCTAAATTATCGCGATCAAATTGATTCAGAACGTTTCGAAGTGACGGTACCAACGGATGGCTCTATCATTAGTGGTTACACTACTTTGATTAACAAGAATGCGCCTCATCCAAACGCTGCAAAATTAGCTCGGGAATATATTTTATCTGATGAAGGTCAAATTAACTTGGCAAAGGGCTATGCACGACCAATTCGTGAGGTAGAATTACCGAAGGAAGTAGCAGAAAAGCTATTACCGGATTCTGCCTATGAAGCAGCTGTGCCGGTTGAAGACAATGAAGCTTGGGACAAAACCTCAGTGGAACTTCCAGAACTTTGGCAGGCCGAGGTGTTGACTCATGCAAAGTAAGCTAGACAAACTAGTTGTGGTCATTTTAGACGGCTGTCGTTACGACACAGCCGTCGCCCAACTTGGGTTCATGAATCACTTAGTAGAGCATCAACAAGCAAGCTTACTGAAGGTTAAAAGTGAAATGCCAAGCAATTCCCGTCCCTTATATGAGGTGTTGATGACGGGTGTACCTACTTATGATAATGGCATTTATAGCAATTACCATGCCCAGCGATCCAAAGAGTGGTCGCTGTTTGAATTAGTCAAGCAAGCTGGCGGCAAAACAGGAGCTGCTGCTTACCACTGGTACAGCGAGTTGTACAATCAAGCCCCCTATAATATTTTGGTTGATCGAATTCAGCACCAGGAGGAACGACTGATTCAGCATGGCATTTTTTATAGTGAGGATACGTATCCCGACTCCCATCTATTTGCGGATGCTAATTATTTAGTCAATCAGTATCAGCCAGACTTTTTGGTGGTACATTCTATGAATATTGATGATGTCGGTCACAAGTTTACGGCTGATTCTCGGGAATATTCGGCAGCGGTCAATCGGGCGGACAGCTTACTGGCTATTTGCATTCCAGAGTGGTTGCAAAAGGGCTATCAAGTAGTAGTGACGGCTGATCACGGGATGGATGAGCATGGGTTGCATGGTGGAACCCTAGCCGCACATCGGGAAGTACCTTTTTATTTAATTTCAAACAAACGCGAGCAGCTGCAAGAAGACCACTTTCAGCAACTATTGGCTGCTCCGTTGTTTTGCTGGTTATTAGGAATTGCACCGTCTGAAAAAATGTCGGACATTCAAGTGCTAATGAAAGGATGAAATAGATGAAGAAACGCTTGATTCTTATTCCGGCATCCTTTGTTTTCTGTGCCTTTTTATTACTGCCTTTAATTTTTATGATTTTGGGCAGTTTGCGCAGTGATTTGACGAATCAATGGACATTGTCAAATTACAGCGATATTTTCAGTAATGCATACTATACTCAAGCTTTCGTTAATAGTGTGCTGATTGCTGTCAGCTCTAGCATTATTGGTTTGATCGGTACATTTATTCTATGTCTGTGCCTGATGAATTTATCTGCTAAGCTGCAGGAGAAAATTACTTTTGTTTCCAACTTGGCGGCTAATTTTGCCGGAATACCGCTGGCCTTTTCCTTCATTATTTTGTTGGGAAATGTTGGTGTGTTGAAAATGGTCCTGCCATTTTTGGCGGACTTCAATTTATATTCTTGGTGGGGATTAACCGTTACGTATACTTATTTCCAAATTCCATTGGGAGTTTTATTCTTATATCCCAGCATGAAGGAAGTGAAAAAGGAATGGTTGGAGTCTGCGCAATTGTTGGGCGCTTCATCAACCTACGCTTGGACTAAAGTAGCACTACCATTCTTACGTCCTTCGATTGCTAGTACCTTTGTTATTTTGTTTGCAAATGGCATGGGTACCTATGAGACGGCTTATGCCTTGACTAGCAGTAATGTTAACCTTTTAACGATACGAATTGCGGCTTTGGTGTCTGGGGATGTATTTGCTAAACCCAATTTAGGTAGTGCATTGGCAGTGGTGTTAGGCATACTGCTGGTAACAGCAATGCTGATTATACAAAAGAAGGGCAAGGTGGTTCAGTCGTGAAAAAACTAGTTAAACCGATTTTGGCCTGCTTTGGCCTTTATTATTTTCTGCCAATTATCGGCACTATTTTATATGCCAGCTCCACTAAATGGTCAAAGACGATTCTGCCCAGTGATTTTACCTTGAAGTGGTTCCAGCAACTGCTGACGGATGGCGAATTTATTGCTGCTGTAGGTCGTTCGATTTTACTGGCGGGAGTGGTGTTGTTAACGATCTTAGTGCTAATGATTCCTACAATTATTTGGATTCATTTGTATTTTCCTCGATTGAACCGCTGGCTGGAAAAGCTGGTACTATTGCCGTATGCTTTGCCAGGCGTGATTTTGGTGACTGCCTTGCTGCGAACTTATGCCAAAACGGGAATCCCGATGTTCGTTGTGCTGGTGGGCGCCTTATTTGTTACGGCTTTGCCGATTGTGTTTCTGAGTCTTAATAATCAAATGCGCTTGATCAATCTGAAGGAACTAGTAGATGCAGCAGAAACCTTAGGTGCACCAATATCCACAATCGTCTTCCGAGTGCTTTTTCCCAATATTCGTATTGGGGCGACGTTAGTTTCCTTGATGATTTTTTCTTCCGTTTTCGGAGAGTATATGCTGACGAATCTGCTAATTGGAGGTCGCTTTCAAACAGTGCGGATTTACATGCTGCGGCGGATGAACGAGAATGGCCATTTGGCAAGTGCTGTAATGGTATTATATTTGCTGTTTATGGTGGGAATTGCGTTGACCACTTTTATGCTGACCAACCGACAGAAGCAACGGTTAACGGTTAAGCAGAGCACCGAGGTGAAGCAGTCTGGAAATGATGATATTAAAGGAGTCGTGACGGAAAATGTTTTTAGAAATACATGATCTTAAGCTGTTTTTTGATGAAAAACAAATTTTAGATATTAACGAAATCCAGATTGAAAAAGGTGAGCTGGTAACCCTTCTGGGACCTAGCGGTTGCGGGAAATCAACCCTGCTGCGCTGCATTACTGGATTAGAACAACCAAAAAGCGGCGAGATTGTGTTGGACAATGAGCATATTGCTGACAAGCCTACAAAGGATCGCAACATTGGTTTCGTTTTTCAAAATTACGCGTTGTTTCCTACTATGACGGTTTTTGAGAATGTTGCCTTTGGCTTAAAGGTTAAGAAGTTGAGTGCTGAAGCAATTCAGGAAAAGGTATTAAAAATTCTGGCTTTGGTCGATATGACCGAACATGCTGATAAAAATGTCCAGTTTCTTTCTGGAGGTCAGCGGCAGCGAGTCGCGTTGGCCCGCTCTTTAGTTACCGAGCCTAAAGTATTGTTGCTGGATGAGCCCTTAAGTGCTTTAGACGCACGAATTAGAAAACAGTTGCAGCGGGATTTACGTAACATACAGCAGTCTTTGGGCATGACTATGATTTTTGTAACCCATGACCAAGAAGAAGCAATGCGCATCAGTGATCGGATTTTTGTAATGGAAGCAGGGCGGGTGGCTCAGGTTTCTAATTCGAAGGAGTTATATCAAAATCCTCAGAGTCGATTTGTGGCTGAATTTATTGGCAACTACAATCGTTTTGAATGGTATGAGCTGGATCAGTATACCCGTGAATTTTCTGCTAAAGGTAATCGCTATATTTATTATTTACGGCCGGAACTAATTCAGTTTGAACCGATTCCTCAGGGGGTTAAAATTCCGGTTCATTTGAAGGAATCGTTTATTTTAGGCAATATCCAACGGTATGTTTTCCAGACACTGGAAGGCAAAGAAATTTTAGTGGATCGTTTGAATGATCACGAAGAAACAATTGGTGATGCCTTGTATATCCAACTGAAGGACATTCTAGCCATTCCTGTAGAGATTGATGCTCAGCATTTTGCTCAGCAGAGCTAGTCCCAGAAGAATGATGAATACTGTTTTATTGTAGAAAGCTTTCTTTTACCATTGACTTTTCAAGTCGTGATTTTTATGCTGAAGCTGTAGAGTTGAAAAGTGATGCAGGCATGAACACTGTTGTTTGTGCAATTGGTGAAAGGAGAAGTAGATGACAAAAGCACTTATTTTTGATTTTGATGGAACGATGATTGACAGTGAATGGTTGTTTTACGAGAGCATCAATAATTATTTGACGAAACAGTTTGATTACCAAATTCCTTTTGCAGAATACCAGCAGGGAGTTGGTACGGCGGCAGAGCTTTCTTTTTATGAAAGGCTTAGCCAAGATATTGGTCAGCCGATAGATGCTGAAAGCTTTGCTCAGCAAATTGCCGTAGATCAGAAAAGAAATTATGCCGAGGCCAAGCTAAGGCCAGAAATTGGTGAGTTAATAGAGTTGGCTCGTCAACAGCAATGGAAAATCGGAGTGGTCTCGAATTCAGAAATGCGGGAATTAGCTTATTACTTTGATTCCCATCCAACGATTAAGAAGCAGATTGATGTATTCGTTACAATTGACGATCTACAGTTAGGTAAACCGGATCCTGAGGGCTACTTGCTTTGTTTAAACCGATTAATGGTTGAGCAGGCTGTTGTAATTGAGGATAGTCCGGTAGGGGCACAGGCAGCAGTGGCGGCCGGATTAGACACTTATGTTTATCCCAATAAACTGACAAAAGAAATGACCTTTCCGGCTGAGGTAAGGGAGTTTCGACAAGTTCAGGAATTATTTGACCACCAGCACAAAAAAGCTTGATCAATCGATCAAGCTTTTTTGCGATAATGTAGTTCGACCAGCTCGCCAAATTGACGGGTTTCTATAAACTCCAAGCGAGCAGCCAGACCATGAGGCTCAAATAATTGTTTGCCTTCACCCAGCAAAACTGGAGCGATTTGGATGAACCATTCATCGATAAGATCAGCTTCTAATAAGGGGTGCAACAATGTACCACCACCTACTAGCCAAATATCGTTCTTTTCTTGTGCCTTCATCTGTTGTACATAATTGACGGGATCTTCGTGAATGGTGAGGTGACCATCAACCGTCTGGTGCTTGCGGGAGAAAACAACGATTTTTTGATCCGGATATAGCGGCTGATTATCGTTTAACCGTAAGGCTTCTTCATAAGTAATTCGTCCCATAACCACGGTTCCAATCGTTTCTATAAATTCCTCATAGCTGGTGTGATCTCCTACTTGTGTTTGCAGCAGCCAATCCAAGTCCTCATTTTTTCCGGCCAAGTACCCATCTAAACTGATAGCACCATAAAAGACAAGTTTTCCCATAGTATCCGCTCCTTTACTATTTATAAGTATAGCAAAGCATCTAGTACATTCGTCTTTTTCTGCCTAAAAGTAAAGAGCAGTCTTTTGCTGAAAGTGGCGAAAACCGCTAGAATAAAGGGGAGGAGGAAGGCAGATGACTTTTTATGGGATTAATTACATCGAAAACCAAACGAGTTTAAACGACTACATTAAATATGGCATTATTTTTTTGGCGCTGATTTTTATGATTGTGGCCTTCAGCTTGTACATGCGGCATCGAATTCAAACCAAGTATCGGGATTTAAGTATTATGCTATTCTTACTGCTGGTATTTATGCTGGGGGTTCAATATTCCGATTATGCACAAAATCAAAGTCGCTATACACAGTCGTCGCAAATGGTAGCCTTTGTCAAAGAAGTGGCCAATGAATTTGCCATTGACCAAGAAGATGTTTTGGTAAACTCGGTTCAACTAACTGATGGAGTAGTGGTGAAAATCCAAGATACTTATTACACGGTTAATTTGAGTGCAGATCAAAGCTCTTATCGACTGACCGAAACCTATTTAATGAATACACAAGTAGAAATTAGTAAGTAAGGGGGCAGAGTATGGCAGCGTATTATCCAGTCATTTTAAAATTTGCATTAGGCATCATTTGTTTGATTTTTCAAATCAATATTTCGGGAAAAGGCAACTTGGCACCATCCTCAGCGATGGACGCGGTACAAAATTACGTGCTCGGTGGAATTATTGGTGGTGTCATTTACAACGATTCGATTACAGTTTTACAATTTGTACTGGTGCTAGTCATTTGGACATTTTTGGTAATGCTGCTGAAATTTATGAAGGAGCATAATCGCTATGTGAAATTATTGATCGATGGCAAGCCAGTGAATTTGATTCAAAACGGACAAGTAGATGTTCAGGAATGTTTAAAGCACGGGATTTCTGCCAATGAATTGATGTTTAAATTGCGCAGCAACGGAATTTATGAAGTAGAAAAGGTTAAGCGGGCAATTTTGGAGCAAAATGGTCAGCTGACGATTATTGAGTTCGGTGATGAGAACATTCGTTACCCAATCATTGTGGATGGTCAGTCAAATGAGGATGTGCTGGAATTAATTGGCAAGGATCAGAATTGGCTGGATGAGGAGGTCAAGAAGCGTGAGTTTGCAGGTGTTTCAGACATTTACTTAGGGGAGTATGTTTCAGGAGAATTGCGCTTGAGCGGATATAAAGAATAATTATTAAACTGATCTTATCGTGCAGGAGTAGAATGTTTTGATTAAGTAAACAATTGGTTGCTATTGTTCCACAAAAAGAGTGGTTCAAGCGGATAATTTTATACTGAAAAGGCTGTGACAAATGTCGCAGCCTTTTTAATGGATAATCAATCTAACTGGAGCAATTCCTTTAGAAATAGACCGGATAATCATAAAAATATCTGAAGCTGTTTTCGGCTTACCTCTCGGATGAAGATACCCTCTTTTTATCGATGAATATAGTTTTCTAAAGGTTTCTGGTAAGCTGACCAGTCAGTTATTGTTTTGCCGTTCAAATAGTTTGCTAGCAGATACCCAATGTAAGGGCCAGTAGTTAACCCAGAAGAGCCTAAACCGCTGGCGACAAGTAACTCGTTCCGAAGCAGACCGAAGAACGGTGCAAAGTCGGAAGTATAGGCTCGAGTTCCTATTCGATAATTATAAGGCGCTGAAAACAGCCTGGCTGGATCAGCTAAAAATTCAGAAGCCCCACAGATCAATTGCTTAAAAGCTTCTTTGGTAGCAGTCAAATCCCAGCTGCCATCATTTTCATGAGTAGCACCCAATAAGATTTTCCCCTCAGCAAAGGGGATCAAATCTGCTTCACCATCCAGCATGGCAACCGGCCAGTTGGCTGATTCAGTATAATCTGTTTGAAATGCCAATAATTGCCCTTTTTGGGGACGAATGTCCGTGTGATAACCCAAGGGCTTTAGCAGATTTTTCAAATGAGGCCCAGGTGTTAAAATAATTCGATCATAGTTTACGGTCTGCTTATCGACTACCACTTGTAATGAAGCGGTTTGTTTTAGCGTTATTGATTGGTTAACCAAGTGAATACCTTTGTTTTTCGCCAACGAGCGCAACCGCTGTAAATAGGCTATACCATCCAAACGTCCTCCACCCGAAATATGCAAAGCAGCTGTTGGTTTTAATAAAGGAAGATGCTCAGCTGTTTCAGCTTCTGTGAATAAACGGATCTCGCCGATTGCTGCAGCTTCTTCTCGACGTTTTTTAGCCAATTCGTAGAGTTCTTCTAATTGTTTTTGCTTTCGCAGCAGCAGCGTCCCGGAACGCTGATAAATGCTGTCATCCAGATCAAAGTCTTGAATCAGCTGTGGGAAAAAGTTTGCTCCGTCTTTGGCCAAGGCATACCATTGCTTGTTACGTCGTTTGGACAGCCAAGGAGAAATGATGCCGGCACTAGCTCCAGTTGCTTGTCCGGTGGACTGATCATAGAGGGTGACGTCAAATTTCTTATTGTCCAAATAATTAGCTAGGGTTAATCCAATAATGCCGCCCCCAATAATGGCAATTTTTTCCATATTAATCCCTTCTCTCTGATTATTCATTCTGGCATAAATTGATCAAACAAACAACAGAAAAAAGTTTGCATTTTTACTTTACCTGTCGTAGTAATTACGCTATACTGATTACAACGACAGATGAAGTAATTTTTGGAGGTGGCAAAATGATTTCAAGCGATGGCATTCGCGGTTACAATGATGTGATCATTTTGTCGGTCTTGAGTGAAGGGGATTCTTATGGCTATGAGATTTCTAAACGTATTCGTGAAGTAACTGAAGAGCTGTATGTAATCAAAGAGACGACTTTGTATTCGGCCTTCAATCGTCTAGAAAAGAACGGACTGATTCAACCTTATCCGGGAGAGGTAACTCACGGGAAAAAAAGAACGTATTACCGAATCACGGAGGTTGGTAAAAAATTTCTGACCGATAAACGTGTAGAGTGGCAGCAGACCAAAGAGGTTGTGAACCGATTTATGAAAGAGGGATAATATGGACACAATAAAAAATTATTTGGAAACCTTGTTTATTGAATTTCCAAAAACGAATGAAGTTCAGCGAGCCAAGGAAGAGCTGCTGGCGATTATGGAGGATCATTATTGGTCTTTACGAGAAGAAGGCAAGAGTGAGCACGAAGCTATTGGTGCTGTGATCAGCGAGTTCGGTTCCGTCGACGAGCTTAAAGAAACACTGCAATTTAGCAAAAACGAAGAAGAAGTTGAAACTGATTTTGACCAAGATCCGATCAGCCAAGAGGAAATGCTGGAATTTATGGCGAAGCGCAAGCGTAGTGCCTCTGGATTGAGCTTGGGAATTTCCTTTTGCATCTTATCGATCGCCGCTATTTTAGGCGCTAATATTGTTGGTTATGCCAGCAGCTTAGGTTTAGCAGCATTTTTCGTTTGTATTGCTACAGGAGTAGGGTTGATTATTTATAATGGTATGCAGATGTCCTCAGAAGGCAAGCCGCTAAATGATCGTTTTGTACCGAGAGCTGTTCAGCAGCTGGCAGGAACTGAGAGAAGCACTTACCAAAAGAGCTTTCAATTTAGTTTAGTGTTGGGAATAGGATTATGTGTATTGAGTTTAGTTCCCGTTTTCCTCTTTTCAGGTTACTATATGAATGGGATCGGTATCCCTTTAATGTTTATTTTCATTGCCACTGGTGTTTTTCTGATTATTTACGGCAGCGTGTACTACAGCAGCCATAGCAAGTTTATCGATAATCGCTATTTTATTTTAGATGATGATAAGCTGGGGCCAAATGCTCGGAAGGAAAGATATGGTGAAGCAGCACCAATTGGGATTATTTTAGAAAAAGTTTATTGGCCTGTCGTTGTTTGCACCTATTTTATTTGGTCATTTCTTAGTGGCTCCTGGGGTTTCAGCTGGATTATTTTTGTGATTGCCGGGGTTGTGCATGAGGCGTTAATTAATATCTTTAGAAAAGCTTAGCAGGCAGCGGAATTTCCGCTGCTTCTTTTTTTGGAGAAGAGCAGGGAACTCCTTTAAGCTTTCAAAAGAGCAGTATCTTTCTTTGGTTTTTCTGGGAGCTGCCATTTAATGAAATAAAGTGAAAGTGCTCAAATTAAAAAGGTCGATTGCTGCCTGTTTAAAAAGACAACAATCGACCTTTTTTTGTTTAAACTGCGGTATAGCCGCCATCAACTAACAAAGTAGCTCCATTCACGAAGCTAGCTTGGTCGCTGGCTAAAAAGGCCACAGCTTCAGCGACTTCCTCCGGTTGACCTAAACGACCAATTGGATGTAAGTCAACCAATGCTTGTGTTGCTTCATCATCCATATCACCCAAAAGAGGTGTTTCGATGTAACCAGGGGCCACAGTATTTACCCGAATGCCTTCTTTGCTGTAGCTGGCTGCGATCGTTTGGCTCAGCATTTTAACGCCGCCCTTAGACGCAGCATAGGCTGGGATGCCTTCGCGGGCATCAACACTGTGGATTGATCCGCAGTTAACGATGGTGCCGCGCTCTTTTTGCTGCAACATTTGCTCCACGACTGCCTTGTCAGATAAGAAAACACCGGTCAGGTTCACATCAATTGTTGCTTGCCAGTCCTCTGGAGACAATTCTGTGATCGGTGCATCATTCGACATACCGGCATTCGCTACTAAAATATCTACCTTACCAAATTTCTCCACAGCAGCAGCGACCATGTCTTTCACTTGTTCATATTTTGTGACATCAGTTTGTAAAAACAAACCAGTATCTTCGTTGATCGATAAGTCCTGTAAAATCTCGCCGCCGTCTTCATTCGCATCCGCAACAACAACCCTTGCACCTTCTTGATAAAATAATTTGGTACATGCTGCGCCGATCCCGCTAGAACCGCCCGTGATAATCGCTACCTTTCCTTCAAAACGTTTCATAAAAATCCTCCTTTAATTTGTTTACTCATTTACGTTAACAAGTTTTAAGAATAATGACAAAAATAGTGCTTACAACAAAAAACCGATTACTAGTAAAAAGCAATCGGATAATAATTATTTTTCTAAGGGGATTTGTACAGCGCCAATGGTCTCTAAAAATCGGTGATCATGC
Organism: Candidatus Enterococcus ferrettii; assembly: GCF_017377655.1. GTDB lineage: Bacteria > Bacillota > Bacilli > Lactobacillales > Enterococcaceae > Enterococcus_A > Enterococcus_A ferrettii. Next base: position 10,938 of record NZ_JAFREL010000016.1, on the reverse strand, counting down.
TCAATAATTAGCATGGCGGGTCGAACCCGCAGCAGCAGCTCCTCTAATTGCTGTTGATTAAAAACATCTAGATAATTCAGCGGTTCATCCCATAGATACAGTTCGGCAGCTTGAGAAAGCGACTTCGCAAGCTCCACTTTTTTGCGCTGCCCCATGCTCATTTCTTCAATCAGGTTATTGAAAACAGCACGCTCCATGCCCAACTTACGTAAATTATTTAAAAAGGCAGAATAATTCAGTCGATGCTTCTCTGCAAAGTCCTGAAGGGTTCCATGGTTGTCTTCGTAATTTTGCCGAACATAACTGATAGTCAACTGTTTAGGCTGAAGATGACTGCCTGCGATTTGACCATCAAATTGGCCCAATAGATAAGAAAAAATACTGGATTTCCCGGAACCGTTTGGACCAGTGAGAGCGATAATTTCTCCTTTGTTAACTTCAAAGGAAAGGGCGGAAAACAAATCTTCCTGATAGCGCAAACTCAAATTCTCCACTTTTAGCAGTTGCTGATGATGCGTCGGCTGGTAATCCATCGACAAAGAATCAATTTCTTCAAGATCCTTCAGCAATCCTTCCTTATCGTGGATCTGTTCAGCCATGCGTTTGTTAAGGGTTTTGGAGCGTTTCATCACCCGAGCCGCTCGTGCACCAATGAAGCCGGTGTCGTTAATCGCTCCGCTGCCTTTTTCGGAAGGTTTGCCGTATTTATCGGTTTCTCGATGATGGGACCACTCCGCTTTTTCGGCAGCAGTTTGTTTCAATCGAGTGACTTCCTTCTTTATTTTTCTGTTTTGGGCCTGCTCAAAGTCATCTCGTAGTTTTTTTTGTTCTTCATAGGTTGAAAAATTTCCCTGATACAAAATCAGCTGACTTTTTTCAATTGCCAGAGTATGATCAGTGACCTGATCCATGAAACGGCGGTCATGACTAACGACGATAAAGCCGCTCTTTTTCTGCAAATAATCCGCTACGTGTTGTCGGCCTTGGCCATCCAAGTGATTGGTTGGTTCATCAATCAGGGGAAAACGATCCGTTTGAGTGAAAAGCATTGCCAGTAATGCTTTGGTTTGTTCACCGCCAGAGAGGGTGGAGAAGGGCTGCCATAAAACAGCTGGATTCAGCTGGATCAAATTCATCTCTCGTTCAAGCTCCCATAACTCGAAATTTTCAGCCTCCCCAAGTACCTCATAGGTAAGTCGCTCTTTGTCATGGACTGCTGCTGGGAAATAGATTGCTTCTACTGGCAGATCGATTCGTCCATGATACGAGTAATGCCCTAATAATAAATGAAGTAAAGTTGTCTTGCCACGTCCATTGCGACCGATTAGCCCTAGCTTCCAGTGGGTATCCAATAATAAATTCGCCTCTGAGAACAGTGTCGATCCTTGCTTATCAAAGCCGAAAGTTAGTTGTTCAATTTTAATTGTCGCCATAGGTGCTCACCTCGTTAAAAATTTTTGATCCTTTCAGGAACAGCAAAAAGACGACAAAAAAGAGACCTTGCCTTGAAAAATTAAGCCAATCCTGAAAGTTTGCCTACTAATCCCGTTTGCTTTACCCAAATCGGTTCAGTTAGTCAACTTTCACTATTCGCTTAGTTTTTCAATGGCATGATCCCTCGATCCTTAAGATAAATTTAGTAAATCAGAGGAAGACTGATTTAACAAAATGAGTGGACGTAGTTGCTTCCCCTAACAACTACGCCCAGGAGTGATCCTCGTAAAAAACGAGGCAGAAGATAGAATCTATCTCCTAGTAATATAATATCATAAAAATTCTTTTTATGTGACAACTTTTTTCAAGTTGTAGACATTTTTATGGCATGAGTGTTTTAAACTTTGTTAGAATAAAAGAAAACATGGAGGTGTATGCGTGAATATAGCAGCAATTTATCATCGACCAGAGAGTGAATTTGCTTATTTATATGCGAAGGATAAAATGCGCATTCGTTTGCAAACTGCGAAAGAGGATGTAAAAACAGTTGCGTTAATCAGTGGAGATCACTACTTATTCAATCAGAAATGGTATTTAGAAAAAGAAATCATGGGAAAGGGTCTAATGACCGCACATCATGATTATTGGGAAATCGAAGTGACCAGCGATTATCGTCGTTTATCTTATGCTTTTTATTTAGAGGACCATGATGGAAATGAGTACTTTTACTGCGACCAGGGAATATTTCCTTATCAGGAAGAATTTATGAAGCTGGACAGCGGGTATTTTAGAATGCCTTATTTCCACGAAATTGATCGGTTCAAGGCACCTGAATGGGTCCATAAAACGGTTTGGTACCAAATATTTCCTGAACGGTTTAATAATGGCAATCCGGCGAATGACCCAGCAGGAACTTTGCCTTGGGGCAGCAAAAAACCGGATCGCGAGGATTTTTTTGGCGGCGATTTGCAAGGAATCATTGATAAGCTGGATTATTTAGAGGAATTAGGGATTACCGGCTTATATTTGTGTCCGATTTTTACCGCACCATCGAATCATAAATATGATACGGTGGATTACTTAGAGGTTGATCCGCATTTCGGCGATAAAATGCTGTTTAAGGAATTAGTGGATCAGGCCCATAGTCGAGGGATTCGGGTAATGCTGGATGCAGTGTTTAACCATTTAGGAGCAAATTCTTGGCAATGGCAGGATGTCGTGGAAAATGGCAGACTATCCAAATATGCTGATTGGTTTCACATCCATTCTTTTCCAGTTCATTACGACCCTGTACCTGACTCAGAATTTGGCAAGAATATTAATTATGATACCTTTAGCTTTGTGCCGAATATGCCTAAGCTCAATACCGCAAATCCCGAGGTACAGGAATACCTGTTGGAGATTGCTGCGTATTGGATTAAGGAATTTGATATTGATGGCTGGCGTTTAGATGTTGCCAATGAAGTCGATCATCACTTTTGGAAATTATTTCACCAACGGGTGCTGACTGAAAAACCAGAGTTGTACATTCTAGGGGAGATATGGCATTCCTCTCAGGCTTGGCTGCAGGGGGATGAGTTTCATGCTGTAATGAACTATGCATTTACAGACAGTATCAAAGCTTTCTTCTTAAACCAAGAGGTTACTGGCGATAATATGCTGGACGGCATGAACCATCAGCAGATTTTGTATCGGGATCAAACCAATGAAGTGAATTTTAATTTACTGGATTCTCATGATACTGCGCGTATGTTAACACTGTGTAAGGGGGACAAGTCTCTTTTGCGAAGTATTTTTACTTTCATGTTCCTGCAGAAAGGGACGCCTTGCATCTATTATGGAACAGAGGTTGGCTTAGCCGGCGGAAGCGATCCAGATTGCCGTCGATGTATGCCGTGGGGAAATCAGGATCAGTCATTACTGGCCTTTTTCCAGCAGCTGATCCATTTGCGTAAAACATACGCCGATGTCTTAAGCTTTGGCCAATTACGCTGGACGACTGAAAAGGATCGAGTGATTACTTTTCAGCGCAGCTATCTAGGGAAAACCTTGCGTTGTATCTTCAATGAAGCGGCGGAAGAACAAGTAATGAGTAAAAAAGGTGATCCGATATTTACTCAACAAACGATAACTAAAGAAGAGTATACGATTGCCCCGCATGGTTTTGTGGTGGAATTAGTATGAAAAACACTGTTGTTTCAGCATTTCTAGCTGGACAGCAGTTTTTTTATTCATCCTGCTAGTTAATACGCGTTTATATCTTTTATTAATACACGTATTGACATTGTATATGTGTCGTATTAAACTAAGTTCATACCAAATAAACGATTAGAAGGAGAAACATATGACTCAATGGGTTTATCTATTTTCAGAAGGATCAAAAGAACAGAAGGGCTTGCTTGGTGGTAAGGGAGCGAATCTAGCTGAAATGACTAAATTGGGACTACCGGTTCCTACCGGCTTTACTGTAACTACGGATGCTTGTCTGTGCTATTTGAATCAGGGAAATACTTTAACTGAAGAAATGAAAGGACAAATCCTGCAGGCTGTCGATCAACTATCAGAAAAAACACATAAAGCCTTTGGCGATAAAAAAAATCCTTTGCTAGTCTCGGTGCGTAGTGGTTCGAAATTTTCTATGCCAGGCATGATGGATACTGTCTTGAATTTAGGATTAAATGATCAAACTGTTGAAACGTTAGCAAAAAACAGTCAAAATGAACGTTTTGCTTACGATTGTTACCGTCGTTTGCTGCAAATGTTTGGCGATGTAGTTATGGGAATTGATAATCAAAAATTTGAGTCACGAATTACTGCCTTAAAAAAATTGAATCAACTAGAGTTTGACAACGAATTAACCGCAGAACATTGGAAACAAATTGTAAACGAATACAAGGAGCTTTATCGTCAAAGCATTCAAAGGGAATTTCCACAAGACCCAATTGAACAATTGTATCTGGCGATTGAGGCAGTGTTTGGCAGCTGGAACAATCAACGAGCCAAAACTTACCGTCGCTTGCACGACATCAGTGATGATTTGGGAACAGCAGTTAATATTCAAGAGATGGTCTTCGGAAACTTCGGTGAAACCTCAGGAACCGGCGTGGTTTTCTCAAGAAACCCTTCGATTGGCGAGCCTGGTCTTTTTGGGGAATACTTGATTAATGCCCAAGGGGAAGATGTGGTTGCCGGTGTGCGGACACCGAAGCCAATCCAAACCTTAGCTGACGATCTACCTGAACAGTATCAGCAATTAAAAGCGATTTGTGAAAATCTAGAAAAGCATTACAAGGATATGCAGGATGTCGAATTCACGATTGAGCGGGAAAAGCTGTTCATCTTGCAAACTAGAAATGGAAAGCGAACCTCTAAAGCAACAATTACTATCTTGTTGGATCTGTTCAATGAAGGAATTATCACTGAAAAAGAATTAGTTATGCGCTTAGAGGCCAAAGACTTGGAGGCTTCACTGCATCCAAGCTTTGAAGAAGAGGCATTGAAGAACCGGGTACCATTTTTGACTGGTTTAGCTGCCAGTCCAGGAGCAGCCGTTGGTGCAGCTTATTTTACCGCAGATTCAGCAACCTTAGCTAAAGCTCGAGGAGAAAAAGTAATTCTAATTCGGGAAGAAACTTCGCCGGAAGATATTGAAGGGATTGCCGTCAGTGAAGCAGTGGTTACAGCCCGTGGAGGAATGACCTCCCATGCAGCCGTGGTAGCTCGTGGAATGGGAATTTGTTCAGTTGTTGGCTGTGAGGCGTTAACAATGGAAGATTCTCAAGGGGTTGTGGGAGAAGAAACCATCCAAGAAGGTACGATTTTATCCGTCGATGGTACCTCAGGGAGTGTTTATTTCGGTGAAATTCCTTTAGAAGAATTGAGCAATACGGTCGCTTTAGACGATCTACATGTAATCTGGGATCGTCATGCCAAATTTCAGGTCCGGGCGAATGCCGAGACACCTAAGGATATCGAAACTGCGATGGCTTTAGGTGCAACAGGAATCGGTTTAGCTCGGACAGAGCATATGTTTTTCGAGAAATCACGTCTGTTGCAGTTCAGACAGTTAATTTTAGCGGATTCTTTAGATGAACGCTTAGAAGTATTAAAAAAATTGAAGCAGGTTCAAAAGGACGATTTCAAATTCATTTATCAAGCAGCCCAAGGGAAAGCAACCACGATTCGTTTGCTGGATCCGCCATTGCACGAATTTTTACCTAAAAACAATGATGAGTGCCGAGAAGTTGCTAAAGAGCTGGGTAAAACCTTCAATGAAGTGAAACGGAAAACCGATAATTTGGCTGAAACTAATCCAATGCTAGGCTTCCGTGGTTTACGTTTAGGGGTGGCTTATCCAGAAATTTATCAAATGCAAGGAGAGGCGATCATTGAAGCCGCTTATGAGGTCATGAATGAGCGGGGCTACGAAATACAGCCTGAGATCATGATACCTTTTACAATTGATGCCGAAGAGTTTGCTCGTGTGCGAGAATCAATTGAAACAGCAATCCAAGCTTCATTGGCCCAATTCAACCAAAGCATGAATTATCAAATTGGTACGATGATTGAAATCCCAAGGGCTTGTTTGGTGGCTGACCAAATTGCTCAGTATGCAGATTTCTTCAGCTTCGGAACCAACGATTTAACTCAGATGGTGTTAGGATTGTCTCGAGACGATTCGCCACGGATTGTGTCACAATATTTAGATGCGGGAATCATGCAGGACGATCCATTCCAAGTATTAGATGAAGCTGGTGTGGGCGCGATGATGAAAATCGCGATTGAAAAAGGGCGACAGGTAAAACCAAACTTGAAAATTGGGATTTGCGGTGAAGCTGCAGCCCATCCCAAATCGATCGCCTTTTTAAATCAGCTGCCGATAAATTACATTTCTTGCTCGCCGTTTAGAATTCCTCAAGCTAAGATGACTCTCGCACAGCAAGGGATGGAGAGCTTGATCAAACAATAACAAACGTTGTTTTTCTCGAAAAAAATACTTTTTCGTTTGCGTATCCTTCAATCTGTTTTTTTACAGATTGAGGGATATTTTTTGTTTTCACACTATATTCACATGCAAATTTTATATCCTAACAATTTGATTAGAATAAAAGAACGAATATGAATGAATTATTATTTGAAAACGGATACAATCTTCGTTATAATTTCCTTAGATTTCGATATTTCATGTTGGTAACACGGACTTTCTCGTAGTCGTTTTGATAACAGGAACGGCTAAGGATTGTTGTATCTAGTGTTTTTTTTATTGTTGAGATTCTGCTAAAAAACCGGAGGAGGGCAAATGACGCTTTACGTTATTTACGCTATAATAACCGATTAGGGAGGTGAACACAACTGCAGGATTGTAAATGTTAGAATAACGATTTTTTTCTCATGAAGTCGATTGGAGCAAGCTATTTCTAGTTCGTATTATTACTCTTTTGAAAAAAACTGGGGTATGATTACTGATAGGAAGAAGGTTTAGCCAACATCACAATGAGAAAAAAAGTTGTGTTACTGCACGAACTTTCTAATTCGTACTGGCGGATATTTCCGTTAAATAAATAAGAGAGCAGGGAGATTAACAATGACAATTGATTGGCAAAAAGAAGTTGAAGTACGCAAAGATGATTTAATGAGAGATCTTGAAGATTTGCTGCGTATTGATAGTGTTCGCGACATAGAACATGGTACCAAAGAAGAACCATTAGGACCTGGACCAGCGGCTGCTTTACGCAAAGTGTTGGAAATTGCAGAACGTGATGGATTTGAAACCAAAAACATTGAAAACGTTGCAGGTCATATTGATTATGGTGACGGCGAAGAAATGTTTGGCTTACTAGGTCACGTTGATGTAGTACCTGTCGATGATAATTGGGATACGGATCCTTTTGAACCAGTAGTGAAAGACGGCAAACTTTACGCACGCGGTTCTAGCGATGACAAGGGCCCTTCTATTGCGGCTTACTATGCAATGAAGATTATTAAAGATTTAGAATTACCGCTTTCTAAAAAGATCCGTTTTATTTTCGGAACTGATGAAGAAAGCGAATGGGTAGGAATTCATCGCTATATGGAAGTGGAAGAAATGCCAAAGGTTGGTTTTTCACCCGATGCCAACTTCCCAATTATCAATGGTGAAAAAGGAATCCTATCTTACGAAGTTACTTTTGACAATCAATCTGGAGACACTGGCGCATTCACTTTAGAAAGCTTTAAAGCGGGCATGCGTACCAATATGGTACCTGGTGATGCAACAGCAGTCTTGAAGGTTAATGATGAAACGAAGGCTGCTGACTTAAAAGCTGCTTTTGAAACATTTACTGCTGAAAAAGAAGTAGACGGAGAATATAAAGAAGAAAACGGACAAATCACGTTAACCACAATCGGTAAAGGAGCTCACGCTCAAGAACCTAAATTTGGTATTAATGCCGCTACTTACTTGGCAACATTTTTAGTTGATCATGATTTGGATGCCTCAGGCGTTCATTATGTGAAAGTGATTGCTGACTACATGCATTTAGATTATAACGGTAAGAAATTAAATGCCTACACCAAACATGATGTAATGGGTGAAACTACTTCATCAGCTAACTTGTTTGACTATACGCAAGATGGTGCGAAGAAAGTTACCTTAAATATTCGTCATCCAGAAGGAATTACTAAAGACGACATCTTGGACAATATGAAAGAAGTATTGAAAGACGAAGGTGTTTCAATCGAGATTATTGGCGATGTCAAAACGCCTCATTATGTACCAGGAGACGATCCATTGGTTAAAACCTTATTGGACGTTTATGAAGAACATACTGGCAACAAAGGTGAAGAACAATCAATCGGCGGCGGAACTTATGGCCGTATCTTGGAACGTGGTGTCGCTTATGGCGCATTGTTCCCAGGTGAAGAAAACGTAATGCATCAACCAAACGAATTCATGCCAGTGGATAGCTTATTAAAAGCAACTGCGATATACGCTGACGCAATTTACCGTTTGGCAAAATAAATTGACAGGCTTAGGGAGTCCTGTTTGAGAGCAGGACTCCTTCATAGTGTGTACCTTAGGGGAAAAAGGTAGGAAAGGAATTTCGGATAATGAAAAAATTGTCGAAAGACGCATTTGGCGGCGTGTCCGGGAGAGACTACGTACCATACGTAGAGGACAAGCCGAAAAAATCAGGTTCAGGAATTATCCTAACGCTAGGAATTATCTTAGCGGCGGTATTTGCAGCCTCAACAGCATACTCAGGAATGAAAGCGGGACTTACCGTTGCCGCAGGGATTCCCGGAGCAATTATTGGTTCAGGTTTAATTTCACTTTTTGTTAAGCCACGAACAATTTTAGGTAAAAATTTACTGCAATTAATGTCATCTGGTGGGGAATCGGTAGCCAGCGGGATGATTTTCGTATTACCAGCGGTTATTTTAGTTGGTGGGAAAATCAATTTCTTCGAGGGTGTAGCTTTAGGTGTTGGCGCAGTACTTTTAGGTGTCGGCGTGTTCACGTTAGTCCAAGATTACATGCTAGTAGACGAACATGGTAAATTGGTTTACCCAGAAGCAATGGCAATTTCGGAGACGTTAGTTGCTTCAGATACCGGTGGCGAATCCTTGAAATATATGGGAATCGGTTTTGGTATTGGCGGAATTATTACTGTTTTAACAGGTTCTGTATTAGGTATTATGAATAATGTCATCAGCTTCGTAAATGAGAGCTTCTACAAATGGAAATTTGAAACAGAAGTAAACCCATTGTTAGCTGGGATAGGATTTATCGTTGGCATGGACGTTTCACTATTGATGTTTGCCGGCTCCATTTTGGCAAACTTCGCAATCGCTCCATTATTAGGCTATTTCATGGGAATGGCTGGTGGTGGCGCAACGATTTGGGATAACGCTAGTCAGTTATTAAACACAGCGGACTTTGCTGTCATCTCTGGTTCGTATGTCCGTTATATTGGTGCTGGTATGATGATTTCCGGTGGGTTAATCGGGGCAATTAAATTAATTCCGACCATTATTTCATCCATTTCGGCAACTATGAAGGGACGTAAAACAGAAGGTGCTGATGCTGAAGGCGGCGGTGGAATATTGCCACTAATTATCGGTGCAGTAGTTGCTTTAGTTATGGGCTTTGTCATTACAGGAAACATAGCAATGGCTTTAGTTGGTGGTATCTTGTCAATCATCTTGAGTTTGTTGTTCGTTATTGTTGCTGGTCGCTTGACTGGAACAATCGGTACATCTAATTTACCTGTATCTGGTATGACAATTGCCTCAATGGTTATTTTGACTTTAGTTTTCGTTGTGATGGGCTGGACTTCAGCTGAAAATACGCAACAACTATTATTGTTTGGTACCTTTATCGTATTGGCTATTTCTGTTGGTGGTGGTTATTCACAATCACAAAAGGTGACTTTCGTTATGGGAGGCAACTTCAATGAAGGACGTCGCTACTTTGTAATTGCCAACATTGTAGGGGTTATTATTGTAACGGGTATGATGGTTATCTTAACGCCTCAATTACAAATCACAGGTGCAAACCCACCATTTGGTCTGCCGCAAGCAAACTTAATGGCAACCTTGACTGCTGGTATTACATCAGGCAGCTTGCCATGGCACATGATTATTGCTGGTATTGTAATGGGGATCGTTTTACAATTGCAGGGCGTTTCTATTATGACCTTTGCTATAGGATTCTATTTGCCAATTTCAACTACTTCAATCATCCTAGTGGGTGCCTTGATTCGTGTCTTCATTGAATTCATGAACAAGAAGGAATCAGAAGAGGTTGGCGAAGAGCGAATTACATTAGGAATCAGCTTGTCTTCTGGATTAATCGCAGGTGGTTCAATCATCGGTTTGATCGGAATTATCTTACAAGTAACCGGAATTGTTACGCCAGGTTCACCAACTGGCTTCTTAGGAAGTAACTGGGCTGCGGGTCTGTTGTTAGTTATTTTGGTCATCTCAATTGTATTACCTTTGTTAAAAGTAAAGAATGTGAAAGCTAATGACAAATAAAAATTCAGCTGCATTAAATGTTGAAACGGATCAATTATTAGAACGTGTTTATCAAGTGAAACCGGAACTGCAGTACGAAGTTCGGGACGGGATTGTCTTCGTCATTAAGGAACAAAATGCTTGGGTTCAGCGCATGCTGCGAAAAATAAAGTATAAAATTCCTGAAACTTCTGAGATGGAGCTGGACCAATACGGCAGCTTTATTCTTCAGCAAATTGACGGACAACGTAATGTACGGGAGATTGGCGAACACTTAGGTGAAGCCTATGAAGAAGCTAATAATCAATTATATGATCGTTTACTGCTTTACCTCAATCATTTAGAAAAGAACGAAAAATATATTGAACGAATCGGCTAAAACGAAGGGTTCGCTTTACGATAAAATCGTGAGGCGAGCTCTTTTTTTGGCTCTCAGAGTTAATATTTAGTGAAAGAAACTCTTCATGATACAATTATTTTGAAGGGAAATGTACCGACCCCCAAAAG
>NZ_JAFREL010000157.1 GCF_017377655.1 Candidatus Enterococcus ferrettii | reverse complement strand
GATAGTGATTCAGATTCCGAAGGTGCTAAAAAACTTCCAGGTACGAACAATGGTTCTGTAACTTCTGCTGGTAAAAAGACACTTCCAAGTACAGGAGCGGAAGATAGTCAGCTTCTATATTCTGTAGCTGGGTTGGGAATGATCGGGTTAGGACTTACTTTCTATGATGTTTCAAAGAAAAAGAAAAAAAGAAACAGTCACTCTGAATAAGCAAGTACCTGAATGAAGCTGCACAGCTCGGGCAGCTAAGCTTGTGCAGCTTCATTTTCTCAAGAGGAGGAAAATGTTGATGGATTTAGACGGGATGAAACGTGAATATCAACCCTTGTATGAAAAAACGATCATCTATCGAAGAAACAGGAAGAAAATAGTTTTGGCCAGTAGTCCGTTGTTAGTATTGTTTTTGAGTTCTTTGACGGCTGGGAATGTGTATGCAACGAAAGCTTTGCCACAGGATAACCTGGATAATCATTCAGAATTTACTTTCGAAACATTCGAAGAATTCATTTCACTGGGCAATGAAATCAGTCCGCAAACTACAAATTACTTTGAAGAACCTGATGACGTTGCAGCATCACCAAATAAAATGAAAATCTGGATAGAGGTTGTTCTCGCTGCTCTAAATAGAACAGGGGTATTGATTAATGAACCAAGGGTGATTGAAAAAATAGAGAATATGCTGGCTATCAGAACAGCCAACTCTTTAAATAGAGCAGTTGTTCAAGCTGCCGCTGACGAATTGGATGCAGCGGTTGCTGAGGCTAGAGAACTAAGAAATGCAGCAATGACAGACGCGATGACGGAAAAAAATAATGATAAACGGAACCCAACTGGAGGACGATCCACCTACTATAAATTTATAGGTTCAGCTTATGATACTCTAGTGACAACATTTGATGCAGTTACTGCCAATCCCCCAACGAAAACCACGAGTGATCTAGTAGCAGCTACAGCAGCACATGCTGAATTAAGAAATTTAGTTCATGCGGAAGTTTTAGCATACAAGGGCAAACCAGGTCCTCTTTCCGATCAATGGGTAGCGAAAGCCAATATCACCTACAGCTATATAGATACGTTTGGCAACACGATTGCTGAAGATACCATTCTCGAAGGAGAAGTAGGTGCTGCAGTTCCTGACAATAAACAGGAAATTCCTAACTATACCTTCAGGGAAATTCAACCAGGTTCAGCAGAAACTATTTTAGAAAATGATGCGTCACGAGTGACCTATGTCTATGAAGGAAATCCAACCACCGTTACCTATCGTTATCTAAGTGACACTGGAAAAGAACTAACTGCTGATAAAGTTAATTCCGAGTACAAAGTTGGGCAAGCGATTACTGAACCTGAAGCAAAATTATTTGACCATTATACTTTTGTACGAAGAGAAGGCGACACCGTTGCGCAGCCAAATGGTTTATCGGTCATTACTTACATTTATGAAGGAAATGCATCAATGGCAACGTATCGATATCTCAATCAACATGGGGATGAAATTCATACACAAGTAACGGATACCCAACGATTTGATGATCCGGTTGCCAACAAGCAAGAAGTAATACCCGGCTACAATTTTGTTCAAACAGACAGTAATTCAGAAACAGTATTAGCGGATGATCAAACAATTGTCACCTATATCTATGACGGACAGGAAAAGACCATTAACTACAATTACGTCGATAGAAATGGTGAAATGATCTATACCGATAGTGAAACAGCAAAAGTCGGCGACTCCATTACAGATAAGGTTCAAGTAGTCGAGGGGTATATCTATGTAGATAAACAAGATGAATCATCAGAAGGAATCATCGGAGCAGACGATACACCAGCTATTACCTATGTCTATGGCCAATTGGGTCAATACATCATTGAAAAAGATGGGGAAGAAGTTGCTATTGACTACGTCAATGACCCAGAGGATCCAACTGAAATTCTGGAAGGACCTGAAATTCCTTATGAACCTGGCTATACAGTAACACAAGATGGCGAAGAACTAGAACTGATTAGTGAAGAAAATCCTAGCCTTGGATACAAGAAGAAAGAAGTAACTAATCCAGAAGAAAACACAAGAATCACTTATGTGAAAGATGATGACTCAGACTCAGATAGTGATTCGGATTCGGATAGCGATTCGGATTCAGACAGTGATTCGGATTCGGATA
>NZ_JAFREL010000156.1 GCF_017377655.1 Candidatus Enterococcus ferrettii | reverse complement strand
TCCAATGGTGTTGTTTTATTCTTCGTTTTTTTGTCCCGGCCGGTGATTAAACAATAAATAATTTTCCAAAAAAAAGCTATAGGAACCCCAGAGCATAATTCGGGCTTACAGGCTCTTTTTAAAAATCAAAACCCTGATTTAATAGGCTTTTGATTTTTGAGAAAGTGAAAAAAGGGGCTGGGGTACTAGAAAATTTTTTTTAATCAGGGTGTACTCCTTTTGCAAAAAAAAGCCGATAAACCCTGGTATATCAACGAAAAAGACAGTTTTAGCTTTTTTGGAAAAAAGATAAAATAACAAAAATCAATAAATGGGAAACCAAATAAAGAGGCAGCTTTACCTGGTAAAAGGGAAACTGCCTCTATTTTTTAGTTATTTATTTTTGTCTGATCATACGGACTGTTCATCTAAAGGGAAGGCATCGAAGCCGCGATTTCTCTCTGCTTTAGCCTGATAGTGGGTCGTCCAGCGAGACGAATACTGGTGATAATAAATCCCAGACTCGAAAGGAAATTGTTGTAGAACCGTCTGCTTGCTCAACAGGAGCCCGAATGGTGTATCTGGCAAGGTCAGATAGTCTAGGGGTGTCCCGTAACGTGATCGTTTCGTTGGCCATGGTAGATCCCGTTCGGAACAGGCAAAAGCTAGAGCTGCATTGGCGGCATATTTAATAATGGTTTCTTTGCGGGTTTTGACAACTGCACCAGGGCCACTGGCCATCTTGATGTACGTTCGGCCAGAGTCTTCCCAAACAGTGTCAATGGATAAAGGATTGATCCAGATCGTATGCTCAATGGTGGTTAGTGGAAAAAGCACATAGAGTGCATTCACCATGGGATGCAGGCGGCTCTGAAAAACGTTTAAATGCTGGTGTAAATGAGTGAACACCTGACTAGTAAGAGGGTAGTCATAGAAGGTTAGCGCTTCTTCCGTCCGCCGCAAGGTGGTCAGCGTTTTGAAGGGAGAATGGTAACACTGGTTCTCATCATAAAAGGTGAGGGTTGCGTTTTGCCCAGGAATTGGCAAGACGAGGTGGGTCTGCATAATATCCAAGGTTGGGTAAATAGATTGGGCTCGTTCCAATTCACGCGCCCAATCTGGACCCCATTCTTGGCAGTTTAACAAAATATCGCTTTCATTCATCCATAATTCTTCATTTTTTATAGGGAACATTGATTCTCACTCCGATCATTTTTTAGGGTATAATTTTTTTACTTGTCCCGGTTATTAAGGGGATACTCATATAGTACATTTAACCTTTTCGTTTGTGAATAGTGAACTTAATAAAAAACACAATTTAATAACTTGTATAAACTGGGGAATTCACAAACTTTTATTTCTAAATTCCGATAAACTATAGTGTTGTATTATAATGAAATGAG
>NZ_JAFREL010000155.1 GCF_017377655.1 Candidatus Enterococcus ferrettii | reverse complement strand
TCTGTTTACTGTCCGTAATTTTATATTTGACAATGGTAATAGACAAGTCAGTCTCCTCAGCCTGTACCTTGTCCGAAGAAAAGGTCAGAAAACTGATTGGAAGAAGCAAGATCATCAGTAACCCGAACAGTATTTTTTTTATCATCTTATTTTCTTCCTTTCACTTTTCTGGGACGGTAATACAACATCACCACTAGAAAACCTAGCAAGGTGATACTTGTGGCGACAATGAGAAGAAGCATGAATACACTATTTCCCCCGGTAAATGGTAAGGTAGTTTTTTCATTATTAGAAACATATAAGGGAATCGTTTGGTTTCCTTGGTTTACGGTTATCTTAATTGGGTCTTTTAATTTTTCGTACCCACTAGGCGCTTTTGTTTCTACCAACGTATAGTCTCCAGGAAAAAGTTTATCGAAGGCAATCATTCCGTCAGCATTCGTCGTAGCCGTATCAATTTTTTCTTCTTGATTTCCTGTGTAAATATCAAACACAGCACCTGATAGTGGTGTGCCACTAGCCTTTTCCGTATCACTCAACTTGCCATCTTTATTGGCATCTATTGCGGTTCCTTCAATATATTTGAATAAACGAACATTTCCTGGACGAATCAAACCAATATTTATATCTTTTACATGATAAATGGAATCCTCTGTCCCATAGATTGACGCTAAATCATTGACCGTAGGTAACAGATATTCGGGTGTCTTATAATCTGTTGGACTGGCTTTTGAATTTAACTTTGGATCATTTCCTACTAATTGTTTGGTGACTTTTACTTCTTTTTTAGTAACCATGCCGTTTACTATAAATTCTGCGACATAGTCTCCTTCTGGTAAATTTTTAAAGGTATATTTCCCGTTGGCATCTGTTTTAATTAAGGAATCGCCAGAAGCATCCACAAACTTCTCACCTGTAAGACTTTCCTTCACTAGCTCATCTTTGTAACTAGTATTGTCTTTACTAGTACGATAAAGCTTGACAGGAATATCTTTGGCATAATCTTCTGGTGTGGTACTAGAAGTTTTATTCCCAATTAATCCATCTAAACTATCGTCATACCAAGCGACGCCAGAGATATCTCGACCTACCACGCGAACCCCTCGGTTCACCCCTTGAACGAATTGACCCAAATCAGAGTTTAATGATGGAGAGTTCACGTAAATATCTCCCGCCTGTTGTTTATCTGGTCGTAAAGTGATTTTGAAAGAGAGTGTCTCTCCAGGGTCCAATTTATCATAGGTAAACATGATGGCTTTCGCATTTTTTACGACAGATAAATCACTGCCAATGGTATACCAACCGGAATTCAAGGCAAGGCTATTAGGATCTCTATCTACAGCTACGGCGTTATTGGTATATCGTTTTGTCCCTGTCGTACTGCCGGACACTTGATCGACATTCACTACAGAATAAGTACCATTATAATTCGTCCCACGGTCGTCCCCTATAAAAGGTAAAACATCCAATACCCGTATATCACTCATGGCCACGGTTGAATGATTTTTAAAGGAGACCGTATA
>NZ_JAFREL010000154.1 GCF_017377655.1 Candidatus Enterococcus ferrettii | reverse complement strand
CTACCCTTGCAGTATTTTTGATTTTGTTCAGCCATATTTACCAATGCTTTAGATATTGTTAGACATCTAGTTTACAAATCGAATGAACTCTCACGAAAGTGAAAATGATCCAAGTTACTTTCGTTTTCCTTCATAGCTACTAATGCCATCTGGAATGAGCTAGATCGTTTTTTCTTCCTTAAAAAGATCCAAGCTGTCTCTATTAAGATTTTCATCGTTTAAAAGAATTGTTAAAAATACTTTTTCAGTGGCTCGGCGTACTTTACGCGGGACAAATTGTTGAATCCCCTCTTTGTTGTAACCAAGCTGAAGCTTATTTTCGTCGAATATTATAGGATGTTTCAATAAATCAGGATAATCCTCCAGCAATTTAATCAACTCATTAAAGGATAAGTCTTCAAAGTCAATATTCAATTCTCTATAGGATTTCGAACGAATAGAAATAATGTCTTCTGTTCCGTTTTCTGTTTTGCTAAGAAGCTCTTTAAGCTCTTCACTGGTGAGGGGGTTATTGATAATGTTTCTTTCTTCAAATGGAATTCGATTCTCCAACAGCCAAGAACGGGCCTTTTTGCAAGAATCACAATATGAAGCTATATACAATGTAATCATGTCAGTGACACCCCTTTCTGCCTGTAGATAAACCATAGGAATAGAATAACATATCTTTTATAGAAATCCACCATGATCTGATTAAGGTTATCTAATTTTTTCAGGAAAGGAAGGGGAGGTCACAAAATTCAAGGCTGTCTTCTAACTGTTTTCCGATTTTTTCAGTGATTCTGGGGGCCATTTTTTTTGACATCAGCAGCTGTATCTAGGGTTTAGGAGCAATGAGCAAAAGTTTCTGGAAGTTTGTCTGGGTACTTATCCTAGTTCTAAAGTAAAAATCTCAGACAGATACATCGTCTCATCCTCAGCAATTTCAATTCCATAAGCATCTTCAATGATCATTAAAGTTGATAGTCGTGCAACCTTTTTTTGTATTGCCTGTTTTCTATTTATTTAACAAGCACTAAAAAGTTGCGCAATACTAGCAAATAGCAAACCTTTTAACTTCTCTCAATCTTAAAAAGTAAAGTCGGGCGATAAATCTCCGGTATAGGGTTTATGTTCAACAAAAACTTTGATCTCTTCTCCAGCTTTATCTTTTCCCATTCGAGTATAGGTAAATTGTTTATCATTTAGTTCAGTCAATTCCAGAACAGCACCATATTTATTTTCACCTAGCGAAACATGGGCACGAACTTTATTATGATCTAATACTTTAAAATATCCGAAATCTCCGCGGCTTTTTCCCGAATTTTTATCAAAGAACTCATATTTATTAGTCGCAGCGTCAAACTTAGCTAAACTAATAAACATTTGATTTTCAGCAGTGACATCATTACCGTCTTCATCTACTACTTTTGTGCCATTCCATAATGTTTCACCTAATAGTTGATTACCATCTTCATTTGTAACAATTTTTCCTGTGCTTGTGGTAAGTTTTTGAGGCTCATTTGTGAAGGTTAATTCTTCTTTCTCGTAGGGCACATGTTCAACAAAGACTTCGACTTCTTTGCCGTTTTGATCTTTGCCCATTCTTTCATAAGTAAATTTTTCATTCGTTACATCCGTCAAATCAACAACTGCTTGATAATTTTGCGAGGTTGAAATCAGAATGCGCTTTGCACCATCTGCTGTTATAAAGAATGTTCCTTCATCTCCGCGGCTTTCTCCAGTTTCTTTATCAAAAAACTCATAATGACCGGTTGTCCCATCATACTTCGCCAGTCCAATAAAATTAGCATTCTCCGCTGTTAAATCATTATTGTCTTTGTCATATACACGTGTTCCTTGCCAATCTGTTTTTGCTAAAATAGTCGTTAGGTCATCCCCTTTAGTCGAATTTTCATTTTTTTCAGATGTAGTTGCTGTACTTTCAGTGACCTTTTTAGTAGAAGCTGAGTTACTGCATCCTGCTAATGTAACGCCGCCAACTGCTGCTAACGTTAACATTAAAATCAATTTCTTTTTCATAATTGTTCCCTCTTTTCTATTGGATGACCTTAGAATAGCATCCCTTCCTAAACTGCTTCTGTCTTAAATATGAACAAAAAATAAACTCTTTAGTGATTTAAAGGAAATCACTCGCCTTTCTCCACTTCTTTCGATACACTAAATTAGAAATTGAGAGTAAAGGAGGAAAAGCTGTGACGATCAAACGACGTTTTTTTATTTCTTATATAAGTGCCATTATTATTACATTAAGTGCTGTGCTGATCGTACTGTCGTTGGCTTTTTATATTACTTCAGGCACCGTTCCCAGTGTTCCGCAGGCATATAAAATGATGACGAAACAACGACC
>NZ_JAFREL010000153.1 GCF_017377655.1 Candidatus Enterococcus ferrettii | reverse complement strand
TCTGAATCGCTATCCGAATCTGAGTCATCATCTTTCACATAAGTGATTTTTGTGTTTTCTTCTGGATTGGTTACTTCTTTCTTCTTGTATCCAAGGCTAGGATTTTCTTCACTAATCAGTTCTAATTCTTCCCCGTCTTGTGTCGCTACATAACCAGGTTCATAAGGAATTTCAGGACCTTCCAGAATGCCCCTTGGATCCTCTGGATCATTGACATAGTCAATAGCAATTTCTTCCCCATCTTTCTCGATGATGTATTGACCTAATTGACCATAGACATAGGTAAGAGTTGGGGTATCGTCTGCTCCAATGATTCCTTCTGATGATCCTTCTTGTTTCTCTACATAGATATACCCATTGACCACTTGAACCTTATCTGTAATAGTGTCACCGACTTTTGCTGTTTCACTATCTGTATAGATTGTTACACCATTTCTATCAACATAATTGTAGGTAATGGTCTTTTCCTGTCCGTCATATATATAGGTGACGATCGTTTGATCATCTGCTAATACTGTTTCTGAATCGCTAACCACTTGAACAAAATCGTAACCAGGGATTGTTTCTTGCCTGTCGGCAACCGTATCATCAAATCGTTGCGTATCCGTTACTTGTGGATGGATTTCATCCCCATGTTGATTGAGATATCGATACGTAACTGTTGATGCATTTCCTTCATAAATGTAGGTAATGACCGATGAACCCTCTGGCCCCGCAATAGTATCGCCTTCTCTTCGTACAAAAGTATAATGGTCAAATGCTTTTGCTTCCGGTTCAGTGATCGCTTGACCAACTCTGTACTCGGAATTAACTTCATCAGCAGTAAGTTCTTTTCCAGTGTCACTTAGATAACGATAAGTCACTGTGGTTGGGTTTCCTTCATAAACATAGGTCACTTGTGAGGCATCATTTTCTAAAACCGTTTCCGCGGAACCTGCTTGAATTTCCTTGAAGGTATAGTTGGGAATCTCCAACATATTCTCAGGAACTGCAGCACCTACTTCACCTTCAAGTGTGGCATTATCAGCAATCGTATTACCAAAAGTATCCACATAGCTGTAGGTGACGTTGGCTTTCGCTACCCATTGGTCGGAAAGTGGACCTGGCGCCCCCTCATATATGGCTATTTCTTCCAATACATCTAGCGACAACCTCTCAAAAGTAGCAATATACTCATTTAATTCTGCCGTTGTTACTGTCGGCGTTTTTCCAGCAGCATTAGTCGCTTCTCGCAACGTCGTAGAAGCACCATCCAAGTAATTATAATACGTCGCTTCCGCTCCACTTTCTCTATAGTCATTTTTCAATGCAGCATTTGCATTCCTAACTGCAGCACTCCGAGCAGTTATCAAGTTAGTAACGAATTCATCTAACTCTTTGCAGGCTGCCTCAAATTCTCCTTTGGTATTAATTAAGTCAGTTTCCCTGACTTCTAGAACCCAGTTAATCATATCCATTACTCCGTCTTCGTTACTGACTAACTTAGCTTTTTCAAAAACAGGTAAGGCGTATTTATTATACGCATTTATTTGATTATTCGAGTTCATTTCTGGTCTTGGAATAAATTCACCGGAATCATTTGTCAGGGACACAATATTCTCAACGGTTTCAAAAGTAAAATTGGGTTCATTCGAATCCATCATAGGTGATTCATTTCCTGTAGCATAAACATTCCCAATGGATAATGAACTGATAAACAATGCAATAAATGGACTACTGGTAAAGACAAATTTTCTTCCGTACTTGCGGTAGATGATCTTTTTTTCTGCAGATGGCTGATATTTCTTTTTCATTTCATCAAAATTCATCAACAAACTCCTCCCTTTTAAAAGGTGAGATCACACAATTTGCATGCATCTATTTGTGAGATCTCACCAGCTGGTATTTTTTAGCAGCTTACTTATTCAGATAATTCGTTTCCTTTTTTCTTTTTCTTTGAACCACCATAGAAAGTAAGCCCTAAACCAACCATTCCTAAACCAGCAATTGAGTAGAGAAGTTGATTGTCTTCTGCTCCTGTACTTGGGAGTGCTTTCTTACCCGCCGAAGTTCCAGATGAACCATTATTCCCATTTGTCCCCGTACCCGGAAGAGTCTTAGGCTTATCAGAATCTGAGTCACTG
>NZ_JAFREL010000152.1 GCF_017377655.1 Candidatus Enterococcus ferrettii | reverse complement strand
TTACTCACCCGTTCGCCACTCCTTTTCTTCCGGTGGAGCAAGCTCCGGTGGAAGAAAAAGCGTTCGACTTGCATGTATTAGGCACGCCGCCAGCGTTCGTCCTGAGCCAGGATCAAACTCTCATAAAAAGTGTTTGAAACAGTCTTGCGACTGTTAAGCTCAATTTAAAAATTGATTCGCTAGCAATTGCTTGCTATGTTGTTTGCTTCTATTATAATAGAAGCGCCCTACACATTTGGTTTGTTTTATTCGTTCAGTTTTCAAAGGTCTACTTGATAAAATCGATTGTTTCTTGTTGCATCAGCAACTCTTAAATCTTATCAGATCACCAACTGCTTGTCAATAACTTTTTTGAAACTTTTTTTCGAAAAAGTTGTTTTTGTTTCTCGACACGAATTGGCAACTCCAATAATTTACCATTTATCCAAGCACACGTCAACTACTTATTTTTATTTTCTCAAAAAAAAACACAGTGAATGAAAATATTCACTGTGCTCTTTGTATGTACTTCTTTTAGAAAAGTGGTACACCTTCAATTTCAAATGTATGCAAAATTTCACGCACACTATCCGGTGTTTCCCAAACAAAACCTTCAGGAAGCTCTGTTACCTCTTCTTGATTCATTTCGAAGACATATAACGGTAAACTAATACCGTTTGCTTGTGTATTTGTCAATTCAACTAAACTTATCTCGTTGATATTGATCTGAACCACACTCTTCAAAAAATTTAGGAAGCTTGCTAAAACAGTATTTTCCTTTTTGATTTCAGTACGAGCAAATTCATTTGCAGTACCTTCGTGACGAACTAAAAAGCGTTTTGATCCATCTGCTAGATTCAACATTACCGTTCCAGATACTTCTTTTGTCAAACTGATTCACTCCTATGGTAGCTACTTAGTCTCAACTGGATTCTATCATATCATATTTTCAGAAACAAAGATATTGGCTCGTGAAAATAAATTGTTAATTTCCAGTCTTTGTACCACTTAAATACCGCAAAGCATCTTCAATCCAACTAGGCATCTCATCTTGTATGGAACGAAACCCGATATTCTTGTTACGATTAGTGAAATATCGTTTTCGTTGATACGGTGATGCGGGTGGATGATTTGCTAATGTGCGTAATGATAAACTTATTTTCTGAGTATATTCATCAATATCAATGATCTGTACTCGTACCTTTTGTCCAATTTCTAAGTACTGATGAATGTTTTTAGTGAAGCCTGCTTGAATTTCAGAAACATGGATCAACCCTTGCGCATGATTATCCAGAGAAACAAAAGCACCGTATGGTTGAATACCGGTAATGTCTCCTTTTATAATTTGTCCAATTTTATATCCCATTTAGTTCCCTCTTTCCGCAAGTTTTATTATACTGTATTTACAACAAAAAAAGAAGTTTGTAAAATTAGGAGGAAAAATATGGTCAATTTTGATGAACAATTCAATCGAAAAGGTACAAACAGCGTTAAGTGGGATCAGATTTGCCATACGTATCAAGAAGAAGAGTTACTACCTCTATGGGTAGCTGACATGGATTTTAAAGCTCCAATTGGTATCATCCAAGCTTACCAAGAAATGATTGAACATGGCATTTTCGGCTACACTACAACACCAGATTCACTTTATGAAGCAATCATTGAATGGGAAAAGCAAAAGCATCATTTATCAATAGCTAAAGATGAGATTTTCTTTTTCAGCGGTGTACTAGCTGGATTAGCTACTGCCATTCAGGCATTCACTGAGCCAAACGATGCGGTCTTGATTCATGATCCTGTTTATCCCCCATTTGCTGGTATCCTCAATGAAAACAAAAGAAAAATTGTTCGCAGCAGATTGCTTGAAAAAGATGGACACTTTGTAATGGATTACGCAGATATGGAAGAAAAGATTAAACAAAACCATATTAAACTGGCAATTTTGTGCAATCCTCATAATCCGGGCGGACGCGTTTGGACGAAAGAAGAATTAAATCAGTTTGGTGAGTTATGCCGAAAATATCAAGTCTTAGTTTTAAGTGATGAAATTCATCAAGATCTTGTTTTCTTACCAAATCAAATGACTAGTTTTTTAAATGCTGGATATAAATTTGAAGACTTTACCATACAATTTACTTCCATGACTAAAACATTTAATTTAGCTGGGATCAAGAATTCTGTTGCTTTTGTCAAAAACCCTAAATTGCATAAGCAATTAGAGCGCAAACAAACCGAAAACTTTCAGCAAGAAATTAATACCTTTGGTTTAGTTGGTATGGAGGCAGCTTATCGTACTGGTGAAGAGTGGCTCAATGAGTTACTAGTGTATTTGCAAAAAAATATTGATGATACATTCACCTTCTTCGACAAGAATCTGCCAAAAGCAAAAATTATGAAACCTGAAGGAACTTACCTACTATGGATCGATTTTTCGGATTATGGACTATCGGATGAGCAATTAGAGAATCAGCTTGTTCATGAAGGAAAAGTCGTGTTGAATGCGGGGATTAGTTACGGGCCAGGCGGAAAACAACATATGCGCTTAAATGTTGCCTGTGCTAACGCTACCCTACTAGAAGGGCTCAAACGAATCGCAACTGCCTTAAACTAGAAAAATAGACTGACCCTAAAAAGCTAGCTTTTTTAGGGTCAGATCATTATTAAAGAAGCTTCTTTATTCACTTATTTCAATGGTTTCAATTATGATATCATTAACTGGACGATCCTGAGGTCCACGCTTGGCAGCACCAATTGCATCAACAACATCCATTCCTTCAACAACATGTCCGAAGACAGTATGACGGAAATCCAACCAAGGAGTCCCCCCTTGTTTATAAGTTTCAACAACCTCACCAGGAAATCCAGCTTCTTCTAATTGAGTCATCATATTAGCTGGAACATTTTGGTTATTAACAATGAAGAACTGACTGCCATTTGTATTTGGACCAGCATTAGCCATTGACAACGCGCCACGTAAATTGTACACATTCCGAGAAAATTCATCTTCGAATTTGTCCCCATAAATACTTTCTCCGCCCATACCAGTACCTGTTGGGTCGCCCCCTTGAATCATAAAATCAGGAATAACACGATGGAAAATTACACCGTCATAGTAGCCTTTTTTAGATAATTCAACAAAGTTTTTTACTGTTTTTGGTGCTTCCTCAGGAAATAGTTGAACTACAATATCTCCCATATTTGTTTTGATTGTCGCTTTTGGACCTTTTTGATCCGCTAAATTTAATTGTGGAAATTGAGTCACAGGTATATCCTCCTTTAATTTATCTCGTTCCATCATAACAAACTTTCTGTTTTTTTCCACGTAAATTCGATTGATTGACTAGTCTTTTTTTATTTCCTTGAAACTCAAATCGGTTTAGATGATTTTATTTCTCTGTTTTTTAGAAGGTATCATTTCTTATCCACCCACGTTTACATTTTGGAAGGTTTCAAGAAAGTTTGATACAATCAATACCACGATAGTAAAGAAAGAAGGAAAAATACAATGGACATTTTTGATATAACGATTGTAGGAGCGGGCCCGGTAGGAATGTTCGCTGCTTTTTACGCTGGAATCCGCCAAAGAAAGACAAAACTGATTGATAGCTTGCCACAACTAGGTGGTCAGCTGACAGCTCTTTATCCTGAAAAAAATATTTACGATATTCCTGGTTTTCCAGTGGTTAAAGCTGCGGACTTGATCGGGAATTTAGAGAAGCAATTGCAAACATTCCCGCATACCTACTGCTTAGAAGAAGAAGTAATTGATCTAAAGCAGCATGATGGATACCTTGAGCTCACCACTAACAAAGGAGCTCATTATACGAAAGCCGTCATCTTAGCAATTGGGAATGGCTCATTTCAACCAAGACGTTTGCAAGTTGATAATAGCGATGTATTTGAAAATAGAGGTATTGATTACTATGTTAATGACTTGATGAAATATGCCGGCAAAAAAGTTGTCATTGCTGGCGGCGGAGACTCAGCGATTGATTGGGCTCTGATGCTGGAACCCATTGCCGAAAAAGTATCCATTGTTCATCGGCGGGATCAATTTCGTGGACATGAGCATAGTGTCGAAAAACTGAAGGACTCCACCATTGATATTCTGACGCCTTACATCGTCACTGGAGTATCTGGTGATCGCGAATTAACGACTGTGACTTTGCAAAAAGTTCGATCAGATGAGACAATGAAATTGGCTGCGGATCATCTAATTGTTAATTACGGCTTTACTTCATCATTAGACCATTTAAAAAATTGGGGGGTCGAATGTACTCGCCAGGCAGTGCTTGTGAATTCTGATATGAGTACTTCTATCCCTGGGGTCTATGCTTGTGGAGACATTACTACCTATGATGGAAAAGTTAAACTAATTGCTACCGGATCAGGAGAAGCTCCCACAGCAGTTAACAACGCTTTGCATTATATTGATCCAGAGGCTCGGAGACAACCGGGTCACAGCACTAGCTTTTTTCCAAAAATTCAAGGATAACGGAGGAATATTATGGTTTTTGAAACAACCGCATTGGAGGAGAAGGCGCGCGCGCTATTGTTTGAACGGGGTGTGACCATCAAAGATATTGCAGAACTTGTGTTTTTCCTTCAAAAAGACTACATCGATAAACTAACAATGGACATGTGTACTCATAGTGTTAATCGTGTATTAACAAAGCGAGAAGTCCACAATGCAATTATCACAGGAATTCAATTGGATAAATTAGCAGAGCAAAAATTGCTGGATTCTCCACTTCAAGAAATTCTCGAAGAAGACGAAGGGTTATATGGTGTCGATGAAATCATGGCTTTATCAATTGTTAATGTTTATGGTTCAATCGGTTTTACCAACTATGGTTATATTGACAAAGTAAAACCAGGTATTTTGAAGAAACTGAATTCCCATGATGGCAAATCAGTGCATACCTTTTTGGATGATCTTGTAGGGGCGATTGCTGCTTCTGCTGCCAGTCGTTTGGCTCATGAGGATCCCGAAACTTTGGATGACCTGATTAATTGATTTTACTAGATAGTGAAATCAGTATCCTACTTACGCAGGAGCAATCGTTTTACTTTCTATGATCAATCTTGCTGTGTATAAACAAAAGGCTCCCGTACAAAACAC
>NZ_JAFREL010000151.1 GCF_017377655.1 Candidatus Enterococcus ferrettii | reverse complement strand
TTTTTAAAGGAGACCGTATACGTAAAGTCTGTTGGGTGGGTATCACTACTATTGGCAGGATCCACTTGATTTCCTGATTCGATATACGGTTTATCCACTACTTTATCGACGGTTATCGTCCCTGAGTTGGTGACAATCACACTCGTCCCAGCCGTTCGTTGACTTTCTGCAGAAGAATCTCGAATGGTATCATCCTTTTCTAGCCAAATATCACTGACCACAGAAGCTTTTAACGTGGCAGAATTTAATACAAAATTCAACTGAGAAGGCACAATCGATGTGTCAAAGGTTATCTTAGGATTATAGGTACTCCCTGCTGCATAATCTAATACCCAATTCAGCGTCCAACTACCGTCGGAATTTTTTTCCATGCCACTGGGGTCTGGTAAGGGATTTCCTTGATAGTCTACCGCTGTACCATTGGTATATTGAACTTCTTTGGGAATCGTCACTTTAAACTGAACCTTATGATTTGAATCTGCACCACTATTTACATTCCCGTCAACCGTCCATCGAATCGGCTCTGATGGGATATAAGCGGTTTTATTGGCACTAATAGTGGGACGAATAGTCATTGATCGAATGTATAAGGAATCTGTCCAATTTTCTTTTGGTGACATCCCTGTTTTTATCCCCCCTTGGTCTGTATACGTAGGCGCTTGATAGTTTAAATCACTGGAGGTCCCTGGGGCATACCTAATTTGTTTGTCTTCTGAATCATAGACAAATGCATTCGTAAATAACCCATTTGGATTACCAGAAGCATCTTGAATGCCTACTTTTCCACTAGCAATTAACGGAACATATAATCTTGGCATTGTAGTTCCACTAGGATCTACAACCTCCCAAACCATTTTTACAGCAGAAATTTCCCCATTAGCCTGTGCAGTAGCTACATCTGGATACCATGTATATTCGTTGTCGATCTGGTTCTGATTACGGTAAGTTACATCAGGAACCCCTCCCACTCCATAGTATAGTTTTGTTAACTGCGAACCACCGGTCCAATCATTGGGCATATAATACCTGCTGGAGTCGTATTTAAGACTATTGCTATTCCATCTACCATACTGAACAACTTTTTTGGCACGATAATCAATTAAACTAGTATACACACTACCAAGCAACTTACTCCCTTGAGTCACTGAACCATCTCCATATGATGCATATTGCCCACTGCTAGTCGTATTAGTGCTTAGACCTACTGCTGCAGTATTAAGAAAAGCACTATAAGTGATAAAACTTCCTGGCCATTGTTTATTCCAAGACATTAATAAACTAGATTCTACATCTTGTTCGATACCTTCGTATTTTACTTTTGATACGCTTAAGGTATAGTCCATACTAACTGAAGTTGCGCCTGTCCCCGTTTGTTTTTCTAAATATTCATAAGGAAAAAGTACTTGCATGGCTACAACAGAGAATGGTTCATCTTTGGAATCCATTTGTTTACCACCCAAAAACATTTTATTTTTTCCTATACTAGCTGGTGTGTAATCTGTATTTGTAATTTTTATAGTATTATTTGAAGCAATATTTTCTGCTTTTGGATTCCCAGTATCATAAATACCCATATTGGCTTCCGGTTTTTGAGTGGGCGGATACGTTTTCCGAGTATAACCTACAGGTGCTAGTAAGCCTTGACGAGAAATTGGTTTATAAATAGAGGCGTAAGCACTATATTCAGAAGTATATTTAGGATTATTTGCTGAAGTTGAAGGTAAACCATCATACATGATCACTTCCATAGGATCTGTGTCTGTTCCAATAGTTAAATTTTTACTAGTTGCTCCTGCTCGGTATACCATCTTTTGATCAACAGAATATTCTATCCCACCCACTGGATAAGTGCTTCCTTTGATACTATCTTTGGCCGTTCCCGTTCTTCCTTCCAAAGGTTTTAGTTGTGCATAAGCAGCCACAGTACTAATCATTGTGTTAGGTTTATCTTTATTGCCATTTGTTGCCTGTTCAAAACTAGTTTTTTTAGAACTGTTCCATACTAATTTGACATCCACATAAGGCTTCGCAGTAATCTCAGCCTCAGCCCCTGTAGCCATCTCTGGAATCACACTACTATCTACTACTTGGTTAACAGATACCGTTGTCCCATCCGTTTTCTTTGCACTAATAATCGTTAAAGCAAACTTTGGTTGAAGCAAGTCTCCATTAACGCCTCCATAGGTGTCGATATTTACCGTGAACCATCCCTGTCCGGTCCCTGCCAAAGTTGTCGTCACACCATACTTAGAAGTTTTTGAACCATTTGCTTCTGTTGTGACGGTCCCATTGGTAATTTCTGCTGTTTGCCTTAACTTACCAGAGGAATCTTTTCTCCATGCATTCGGTAAGACCGTATCTAAACGAACCTCTAACGATTCATAATCTGAACTAACTGGAATACCATAATTAATCGTATATTGGACTGCATCGAAGGTACGAACCAAATCATTGTCTTTCCCACTGTCATATCCATCCCCACTTTTTGTATCAAAGGGGGCAACACCTGTTTCTTTTCCTACATCTACAGTCACTTTAAAAGGAGCGTCTTTACTAACTGCCCGTGATTCCAATAATGAGTCGCTAGATATCCCTTCATCCGTTTCTTCCTCAGGTAGGGCAGTTCCTTCTGTTTCTTCAGGAATAACAGCTTCTTGGTTTTCTCCCTCTGTTTCTTCTGAAGGATTTTCAGGAGTTGCTTCAGGGGTCGCAGGATTAGTATCTATTGGTTCATTTTTAACAAACTTCATTAAGGTTTGTTGATTCTCAGGCGCAAAGGCTTCCTGAACAAATAGTTCTATTCCTTCCTCAGTATGTTTTGTCACTCGAATCTTTTGTCCTTGATTGGCCTCTAATTTTAGATAAAGATCTTTGTTGCCATTCCCAATGTCTACTTGTAAATAAGGGACCAATTCCACTTTAGGGATTTCAGAAGAAGTCGTTGTTTCCTCTGTTTGTTCTGTCTCTTCGGTTACTTCAGCGCTTGCTTCAGTTAATTGAGACTGCCAACTTTTAAGAGTCTCTTTTTGTGTAAACTCCTCTTGACTCAT
>NZ_JAFREL010000150.1 GCF_017377655.1 Candidatus Enterococcus ferrettii | reverse complement strand
ATAGTGATTCGGATTCTGATCGTCCGACACTTCCTACTACTAATACAAAAGGCAATAACAGCTCAGGTACTTCTGCAACTAAAAAATTACTGCCTAGCACCGGAACAGAGGACGAGCAAATTCTCTATTCTGTAGCTGGATTAGGACTTGTTTCGATGGGAATTGCTTTTTACGGCACCTCAAAGAAAAGAAAAAAAGGTGACAATAGAATCTAAGAAGTAGCTAAACTTGAAAAGGCTGTACGTATCTTTATTAGTGCAGCCTTTTTCTAAAGAGGAGGTTTAGGGTTGAAGGAAAATGTGTATGTTGTAAAGAAAAATCAGAATGTTCACAAAAGATATCGACTACACAAGGTTAAAAAACATTGGGTAGTCAAAAGTGGGATTGTTGGTGCGATGTTCTTGGGACCTAGTGTCGCAGGAGCAGAAGATGTGGCAACCACAGTAGAAGTAACGGAATCCAGTGTGGATACAATAAGGACCAATCCAATTGACGATGGGGTAACGAATCTTGCTTCCAATGGATTGACAAGAGAAACACCTCGAGAAGAGCAAGTCAGAGTGGAGATCGTTGAACCTGCGATACGATTAGCTCAACAGGTTCAAAATGAACCAGAGATTGCTCAATTAATTGAAGCATTATTGCAGGCGCAACGAGACGATACTACGAATTACTATGGAGGCGTTCAGGTTGCTGCAGATGCGTTAAAAGCAGCCACTACACCGGCAATTGCAGCGAGAACAGAAGCAGTCAATCAAGCAATAACTATCCGGAATCAAAAGGATTATCGAAATGGCATTTCCGGCTTATTTGGCATAACCTATCATAACCAATTAGATGAACCTTATAGTCGATTACAAGCAGGTATCAGTGGTGCCGCTTCATCACCGGGAACAGTTACGACGGCAGAAGTTACAGCACTGGCTGCAGAGTATGAACAATTAGCGAATGACGTTCGTACCGAAGCGTTTGAGCTGCAAGGAATACCCGGACCCTTATCCGATCAATACATGCAATCCAGCTATACTGCTAAATATGTAAATGAAAAAGGACAATCCATCATTCCGGATGAAACAATAGCCGCTTCATTTAACGAAGATATACCACTCCATCCAGCAAGAAATGAACCGATAGAAGGGTATGAATTTTTCAAAATAAATTGGAGTCTTTCAGATGATATGGTGTCAGAAGATAACACTTCTGTTGCTACGTATGTGTATCGAGCGAAAGATGCAGCCATTACTTACAATTATGTATCTATCGATGAGGATGGGAATCAACAATTAATAACATCTGATGTGGTACCAACAAAAGTTGATGCAGCAATTGATGAAAAGATTATTGAAATAGAAGGGTATGAATTTGTAGAAAAGGATGAAAGTACTTCAGATTCAGATATGATCGTGGACCGTAGTGGTCAATCGGTTGTGACGTATATTTACCAAGCAAACAAAGCAACTGTTACCCATCGCTTCGTTAATCAAAATGGTGTGGAAATCGCGGATGAACAACAAGAGCAATTGGCTGTGGGTTCAACGATTGCTAGTAAGAATATTGAAATAGAAGGTTATGATTTTGTTGAGCTTGGTCAAGAATCCGATGAAGACATGAAGGTCAATGCGGATGGTAGCTCAGTCATTTACTATGTCTATGAAGCGAAGGATGCACAAGTTATTTACCACTATGTGTATATTGATCCTGACTCTGGTAATCAAACCAGCCATTCAGTAACGGTTGATACCAAAGTAGATGCTGTAATTCCAGAGAAAATTGAGGTTGTCAAAGGGAACTACTACGTAGGAAAAGCCGAGAGTTCAGACTCTGACATGATTGTTGACAGAAATGGCTTATCTGAAGTGACTTATATCTATCACTCAATGGGAGGGTATGTTTGGGAGTTTTCGAATGATGACGAGGTTGATATTGATCCGGATCGTTCTGCACAACTTTATTGGAATGATCCAGATGATCCTACAAAGGCACTTTCTCCTGATGACCCAAGTAACAAGCAGGTAGTTCCTTATTTTGACGGCTATATAGCAACTGATGCAGAGGGGAACCCTTTAGAATTAGTCGATCCAGACAATCCTAAAAAAGGATATAAACCTCCTGGCTATAAAGATCAAACAGAAAATACAGTTATAAAATACGTAAAAGACGATGATGAATCTGATAGTGATTCAGATTCTGATAGCGATTCAGA
>NZ_JAFREL010000015.1 GCF_017377655.1 Candidatus Enterococcus ferrettii | reverse complement strand
TCCCTTTTAGTTTTTTGTAAAAATAATTCATTACTACGAATTAGGGTGCCATTTCAACTTTTCACAGTCATTAATCATGAGAGATATTATTTTAGAGCCTTCCTCCCTCTCAACTCGATCATCTTAGTTGAATGGTATACGGAACGAAAATCAAACTATTTTTTGTAAAAAAATAATTCATTACTATGAATGAGGAGCGATCAATTATGTCAGAGCAACCCTTTACTCACCACCAACTGTTTAACCTTAAGCGTGAAACGCTAGAACAACAAATCGTGGAATATTATCAGGAAACTCAGAATGGCACCATGACCATCAAGCTACTGCTTGCTTTGCGTGTCCGTTACCAGCTTGGTGCGAATGAGTTTGCTCTGGTACTGCAGGATTTGGTTCATTACTTATTTAAGAACACCAAAGCAACCAAAACAATGAAGCGATTTTTCTGGTACTTTGCGGATTACTTTGAAACCAGTGAATTGCGGATCTTAGCCTTAAAGCTAGATCCTATTCGTAATTTTTTTGAAGCTACCAAGTCTTTTATAAAGGCGCAAGTTGCTAAGCTTTTCCATACAGAAGCTGGCACTGAAGCCACATGAAACTAATACTTATTGTCTGTCTCACCTACGCGAATAAATGATGAAAAGGAGTTAAAAAATGATCAGACTAGTGTCTACCTTCTTAAATAGTGAAGGCAAGAAACACAATTTTTCTTTTAAAGATCCTGATACCACTAAAAGTCCTGAAGAGATCAAAGAAACGCTGGCCTTGCTAACCAGCTTGGAGCTCTTCGAAAAAGATGGTGTTGGATTGTTTAAAGAAATTGTGAAAGCGAAATATGTAGAAACGATTGAACGGCCGATTTTTGATGGCGGCGAAATGTTTGGAGTTTCCGCTCCAGAAGAACCGGATGGAACTGCGGATACTACAGCTGAACAAGCAACAGTCCTTCGTTGTACATGGGAGGAAACACCAAAGCTTCCAGAAGTATATTTTGATTTACCTCCAATAAGAAGTGAGGTACATGAAGTTCTGTCTGCTCACCTAAACCATGAAGCTCTGGCCGATTCTTCGGATACGAAAATGACTGTAAGAAATCTTCAAGTAGCTAAATCAGTAAAAACTAGTGAAGAAGCTTCCCTGCCAGCGGATAATTTTTACGATGTGGTCAAAGAACTGGTGAAGCGACGAAAGAGAAGAAAAGCCAAGGAGCAAGAGAAAAGAAAACAGAAAGCCCCACCTGAAACACCTTCATGATGTCTGATCATTTACCAGCGTAGGTAAAATAAACTCGTCTGGATCATGAGCTGCACTGAAGGGGGGTGATGCATTTGCAATCTCTTGTGCAGTATATTTTAGCCCCGATTTTTGTCGGACTGGTTATCGCATTGGTTAACCACTGGTTAGATGATCATGATCCCTGACAATACACAGACTGTTGCAAAGCGAGACTGTTGCGATAGCCATACGTTCCTTGAAAACTGAAGAAAAGCAGAACTGCCTGTAAAGATGGCGCCCTTTACAGGTGGTGATTTTTGGTGGACACTTGTCTGAATAAGGAAAAATTTATTAAGAGGGCACTGCTATTCATTTTATGAATAACAGTTCTATACATAAAGTTATTATGCAAAATTGCAATTGTACATTTGGCTATAGGGCTCCTATAATCAGGGGTGTTCCAAAGAATAAACGAAACAATCGGAGGAAAACTATATGACAGCAAAAATTACTGAAAAGATGCGCTTTAGCCCATCCTTTGAATACATCGATAATGGTATTGAGCATGGTGTGCTAAGCCCTTTTGAAACCAAAGAAATTATTTTGAAGAAAAACGAAACGATCGCAGAAGGCTTCAAGCCGCTTTCTGGTGATATCCGCATGCTGAAAGATGTTCCAGTTAAACTGCGGGATGGTGTCACTATTTATACAGACATCTATTTGCCAGTAACCGAAGAAAAAGTACCGGTGCTGATTGCATGGAGTCCTTATGGTAAAAGTGCAGGAACAGCGCCACGTTATAAGAATCTTTTTAACATGTTGGGTATGGGCAATCACTGGAACTCAGGATTAACTAAGTTTGAAGCGCCAGATCCTGATTACTGGGTTGCGAAAGGCTATGCGGTGGCTAACCCAGATATGCGAGGAATCGCTCACAGCGAAGGCAATACCACGATGTTGGGGACTCAAGAAGCCCAAGATGGTTATGATTTGATTGAATGGTTGGCTGCTCAGGAATGGAGTAATGGGAAAACAGCTCTTACAGGTACTTCTTACTTGGCCTTCTCTCAATGGTATATTGCAGCAGAACAACCACCACACTTGACCGTGATCAATCCAACTGAAGGTTTAGCAGATGGCTACCGCGATTTAGCCTTTATCGGTGGTATTCCTGACAAAAACTTTATTGAACGACTCCAAGTGAATCATGTCAGTGCCACAGGAGCACAACGTGAAGACTTAACGAAGGAAATGGATGCTTACCCTTTAGCAGATGCTGAAATTTGGCAAGACAAAATTGCCGATCCAAGCAAAATCACCGTTCCGGCTTTTGTAATTGCCAGTTATTCTAATACGCTGCATACTATGGGAACCTTCCGCTCTTGGCGGACATTGGGTTCACAGGAAAAATGGCTTCGCATCCATGATCGTCAGGAATGGCCTTACTATTACGATGAAAAGAATATTGAAGAGCTGCGCCGGTTCTTTGACTATTACCTGTTAGGAAAAGACAATGATTGGCCAGCAACCCCAGCCGTTCGTTATTCATTGATTGATTTTCAAGGCGGCAATCAAACAGATATTCCAGCAGAGACCTTTCCTCCTGTTGCCAGCAAGTTAAAACGCTACTATCTGAATGGACTATCCCGTACCTTGCAGGAAAGTAAATTGCCTAACGATATTCCAGTCAAATATACTACCGAAGCTCTACCGGGCCGAGCTTCATTTCAGATTACCTTTGATCAAGATACCCAATTTGTTGGTTATCCTAAAGCAGAACTGTTTATGGAAGCAGACGGTTATACTGACATGGACGTTTATGTTTGGGTTCAAAAATTGGACAAATTTGGCAATGTACTAAGTGAATTTGTCGTACCTAATCATGGTGCTGCATTACAAGATTTCACTCAGGAGGGAGCTTCTGCCTTACGTTACAAAGGTGTTTGGGGTCGGCTTCGCGCTTCTATGCGTCACTTTGACAACCAACTAACAACTGATGAAATTCCAGCTTATAGTTTTGATCGAGTGGAGAAATTAATCCAAGGGAAGATCGTTGAATTGGATATTGTCTTAAGTCCAATGGGGCTATCTTATCAAGCTGGAGAAACGTTAAGAATGGTGGTAAGCACTAAAGACGAGCTTGGTTCAGTTATGCCTGGAACACCAGGAAGCACTCCCGATAACAAGGGCGCGCACATTTTGCATACTGGAGGAGAATATTCTTCTTATCTTCAATTGCCATTGTTGTCGGAATAATAGATAAAACTTGTGAAAATATAGGGACCACTTTATACTGAATTCATCATCTTTAGTTGAATGGAGTTAGTTATGAAGTTATCCACCTTACACTATTTTGTGGAAGTTGCTGCTGAGGGCAGTTTTACCAAAGCTGCCCAAAAGCTGTATATCTCCCAGCCTACTTTGAGTAGACGAATCCAAGAATTAGAAACCGAATTAGGCGTAGCTCTATTTGTTCGTCACAGTCATGCGTTAGCCTTATCAGATGCTGGTGAACAGTTCTTAGTTGAAGCCAATGATGTATTAGATCGTGTGGATCGACTCTCCCATATGTTCGATCATCAACAGACAGCTGAGAAAGCTACTCAACTACTAAAAATTGGTTGCTTGGCGAATTTCAATATGAACAAAATGTACGAGTTATTCAGTCGTTTTAAAATTGATCACCCCAACGTGACCTTCTTGATTAAGCAAGATACGCCAATGAATTTATCGGATGGTCTTGCTAAAGGTCAATACGAGTTGGTCTTTGATCTATCTACGTATTTTCAACATAGCGAGAATGTTGAACAACTGATATTTATGCGAAATCATTTGCAGGTCGCTGTACCGCTTCATCATACTTTGAGTAAAAAGAAGAAGGTATCTTTTTCAGATTTGAATCAGGAAACCTTTATTTTACTAGAGAGAAAACAGTCTCCTATTATTGTGGATTATGTGGTCAATCAATTTGTCAATTACGGCTTTAATGTCCGAGCCAATTCTTATGTGAAGAATCTCGAGGAGGGTCTGACTAAGGTTGCTCTTGGGGAAGGCTTAGCTTTCTTATATTCTGGAATGAATGATGGAACACTTGAGGAAAAGTATCCGATCAAAATCATCGATCTAGCAAGTGATGGCAGCGATCAGAATATAGTAGCTGCCTATGATAAAAGGAATGATAATTCTTTGCTTAAAGAATTGTTCCTATTTCTTAAAAATAATCTAAAGGGTTAGAGGCTTGAAAAATCTTAGCTTGTAACCCTTTTTTTTATCACATTTAGTCCTATTTTACTTCACGGGATTGTTTCTGTAGACCTCTTTGTAGCATTATTAATTCTTGAATTTCTGTTCCTTCTTTCATCTATGAGCTTTCATGCAGAATCTGTCAATTGTTTTTTAAGGGACGATTTGATTGATTCTCTACTTCTTCATAAACTCAATTACATCTGGAAAAAAACTCTTCTCCTCTTCATAGGCACCGTGTCCAAGACCTGGATAGATGATGAGTTTGCTACTTGGGATATTTTCAGCAATGTCTTCTGAAGCTGCCTCACCAATCACCTTATCGGAATCTCCACCAATTACTAAGGTTGGGCACACAATTTTATTTAGTTGAGCAGAAACGTCATGAGACAGACAAGCCTGAGCTTGAATCAAGAAGCGATCGAAGTTTTCAGTTTTTCCGACTCGAGTAATAATGGGAAAAAATGGACGGTATCGTCTAAGTGTTTTTAAAGAATACGTTTTTTCCATAGTATCCTTCATTAATACGCTATATTTCTTTTCTTCTGCCAACTTAATCCAATAACAAATTGTTTTTTCCATTGTTGGTGTGGTTTTTGATGCGGAAACAACAAGTATCAGCTTAGCGATAACCTCAGGATAATCAATCGCAAGCTGCTGCGCGATCATACCACCTTGAGAAACACCCATCAAATAAACATTATTTAGGCCCAAGCATTGCAGTGCAAGAGCTTGATCTCTTGCCATTTCTTTCATAGAGTAAGAGGCTTTTAAATTGTTTATTCTGCTAAATACATAGACTCTAAAATGAGGTGTCAGTTTACGAAAATAGAAAGCCAGATTGAAAGATTGTCCGTGGACTGTCTTTAACCCATCAGACAATCCAGGTAATATAATCAACGGTTGCTCTCCTTTTCCAAAAGCTACATAAGTCATTGTTACATTACCAATTTTGATATTGTTCTCTTGAAGTGATTGAAACATTCTGCTTCCTCCTCTCTTTTAAGTTTGAAGTAATACCTTCCAGAAAATAATATTTTTATTCAATATAGCTCACGGTTAATCTTCAAACATTTTTGCTGATTTTCTGACTAAAAGGATCCCCTTTGCTCTTTCATTAATCTTCTACTATATTTTTGAAGCCTTTTTTTACACCCAGAGAGACAAAAACGAGTATTCCAGTTACAAAAAATAGTGGCAAATACAGCTGAGTTTCAAAAGTGTCCAATAATTTCCCATAAAGTAATTGTCCTAATGGCAAACTGCATTGAGCGGCGGCCATAATGATCGCCATTACTTTTCCTAATTGTTCATTTGGAGTTTTCCGTTGTACTTTACTGATTAAGAAAATTGACAAGATCGATACCAGCATTGAAATTGGAATTGCGCCAGACATTAGTATAAGAAAGGACCAGC
This sequence comes from Candidatus Enterococcus ferrettii, assembly GCF_017377655.1. Taxonomy (GTDB): domain Bacteria; phylum Bacillota; class Bacilli; order Lactobacillales; family Enterococcaceae; genus Enterococcus_A; species Enterococcus_A ferrettii. Next base: position 35,468 of record NZ_JAFREL010000015.1, on the reverse strand, counting down.
TATTTCCTAAGGATAGTACGATTGGTAAAACAGCTACAATGATCGGGAGAACTAAAGCGCTCAGTCCTAACAGCCAAAGATACGCATTTGCAAAGCGCAATTTTTTAGTAAAAAAGCCAATTGTCAATGCGCCGAATACCATAGCAAGTCCGATCAATCCATTCCCTAGCCCATACATCAATTCTGAACTATGCATCACTAGACGTAAAATTGCCGGAACAGCTACAATTAGTATTGGAGTAACCAACATATTCAACGCTGCAGCTAACAAAACCGACTTATAAATGAACGGTTCTTTTCTCACGTAAATGAATCCTTCTTTTAGATCATTCATTATCACCTTAGTCAATTTTCCATTCATCGCACCTTTTTCAAACGGAATGTGAATAAACAGTTCCATCACTGCCGATAGAAAAAAGGCAACACCGCTGATTAAGATCAGGCGATCAATTGGCAAGTATCCGTACAATAAACTTCCCAAAACAGGTGCTAATACACTACCTAATGCTTGTACGGCACTAACAATTCCATTTGCTTTTTCAATTTTTTGTTCCGCAACCAATAAAGGGATGCTTGCTGAAACAGTTGGGTTATACATCGCACTAATGAAAGACAATAAGACCATGATTAATCCAATTAGTAGAATAGAATTGTTTCCCCTCCATAGCAGAAAAAACAAAGTGATGGTTATTCCACTACTGGTAAAATCATAAATCACCATTAAGTTTCGTCGGTTGAACCGATCAGCAATCGCGCCTCCAAAAGGCCCCAATACAAGCGGTATGCTAGAAACTGCCAATAGTGTAGCAAAAATATCTGCTCGTCCAGTTTGATCCAACACAAACAATGACAAGGCAAAACGCAGCAATACCGAACCCATAATCGAGACTACTTGGCCTAAAACCATTAATGTAAAATTTCTCGGTGCTGGAATTGCTTGAACTATCTTTTGATGATCTAAAAGCTGTTCTCTGATTTTATTTTCTTCCATATACTTTCCCTAACCTCTCTTTTTTGGTTACACATGGCGGAATTAACTAGTTTTATTTAACAAACAGACTGACTGTTTGTTTTATTTTAGTATGCTTTTACTTGTCTGTCAATCATAAAATAAAAAAAGCTTATTCAAACGTATTAGTTAACGTTTAAACAAGCTTTTTGTTGCTATTCATTTGGTTTGAATATTGCCTTAAATTTCTGGATATCTTCTTCATCAATTAAGGGCACCTCTAACTTCTGCAATAAAAGATAAAGAAAATCAAAACGATTGCATATTTCCGCATACTCTCTTTTGATAATCGTCGGATCCAGCCAAATTTCCACAATAAATAAGAGCGTCTCACTCAATGCCTCTGGATAATCACAGGTATATTCCCCGTTTTCGATCCCTTGTTTCACGATCTTCGTTACCTGAGGAGCGACATAATCATTAAGATTGCGAATACTTTCGAGTAAAGCAAAAGGAACTTTTTCAACCCAAGAAGCTTGAGCCAATTGACGTCGCATGTAGTCATCCCCACTATTCATAATGATTTTTGTAATCTTTTCCTTTGCCGAAAGGGTCTGATCAGCCACCAGCTCTTCTAAGAAATCACTGGTTTGCGTATAAATTTCATTCATTAGACTGCGTAATATCTCTTCTTTACTCTTAAAATGATGGTACATGGCCCCTCTTGAAAGACCTGATAATTCAATAATGTCTTGCGTGGAGGTGGCATCATAGCCCTTTGATGCAAACAATGAAAAAGCTGCCTGAATGATCTTGGCTTTGCTCTGTTTACTTTTTTCTTCCCTTTTCATTTGTTCCTCCTTTGATTTCCAAAAACAGATTCGTTGTATGTTTCATATGCTAATCATTCTTGTGCTTTCTGTCAATGGAAATCTGCATCTGACTTCCCTAGTAATAGTCTCAGAAAAAATATACTGCAGCTCTCTCAACCACAATAGAAATACTGATTTAACGTTACTTCTTCATTTTTTTCTGGTAGAAATCGTATCATGCATGTTCCCAAATAGTAATGGGAATCTACATATTATTTCAGCATAGAGGCATTCTTTCTAATTTTCAAAACGAATATTAGGGATATCTCTTTAGAAAAAAAAGATATCCTGAATTAGTTGGAGCAAGGTTCATTCCTTTTGTCAAAATATAAAAAGAGATATCGCTGAAGTGAATCATGCGATATCTCATAGTATAGGCAATGGATTTTTCAAAAGTATTGTATACGGGCATTCGAATTAGAGTCCTTTTCAAAAAACAACCGTGGCTTTCTCAGCAGTTTCCATTCCCGATTTTTATTGTTTAAGATAGTCGTGGATGTCACTAAGCTTGGTTAATGGAATATCCGTTGGTAAGGTACAATCCGCACCAATAATATATCTGCTTCCTTTAAATTCCTGGTAGATGTCATTTAGTTTCTCTTGAATTTCCTGCTCATTTCCATCAACCAATACACCGGATCGATCATCGAATCCACCCAGATAGACCTTATTGCCAAAAATTTGACGAGCCTCACTAAAAGAATAGCTGCTTTCATGCATTGCCCAATTAACAACATCGCAAGGATAATCCCGGTAATTTTCTAAGACGGTTTCTTCTTTACAAATATGAAGGAAAGTAGAAATTTCTTCTCTTTTTTCAACTTGTTTTAGCAAACCACATTCTGTTGGTCTCAATAACTCTTGGATAAACGTATCGCTGAACTTATCTTTTTCACCTCCTAAAGCTGCATAGTAGATGCCCTGTACACCTGAATTCATCGTCATTTCTAGAACATATTGTGTATTTTCTTCAATAATCTTCAGCCCCTCCATCACAGCCTTAGGATTTCGCTGATAGTGGTCATTAATCAAGGGTGGAGAAACAGAATAACTATGACCTGAAGCATGAGACAACGAGGCGATTACACCATGAACCGTTCCTAACAAGTAACAATTTTCTTGATTAGCTTCTACAATTCTTTGTAAGATATCCGCTTGGTCGGTAATCAGCTTGGAATCCCTGGAAAGCTTCGGAATATTTTTCCACTCGTGCAGCTGCTCAATTTTATGATTGCTGCGCATCTCGTTTTCGTTCATGATTTTCAAGATATCTGTTTGGGTTTTTTCTTTAAACTCAAGATGAGCGGCAACTTGTGCTTCTACTCCCTTGGAAATAGTGTCTTTAGGAAAATGCAGCCAGAACCCCATAGGAGGTTGGTCAGGTACTTCTCCTTTTAACACGCAGTTTACTCGTTCAATTTTCTTCATTTTCTTCTCCTTCAAGTGCTTGCTGAATGTCTACCCACAAATCGTCAACATCTTCTATACCGCAGGACAGTCTCACTAGCTTTGGTGTTACTCCGGCTTTTAAACGATCGGATTCAGACATGCAGGCATGCGACATTGTCCAGGGATAGGATAAAATGCTTTCTACACCACCTAGACTTACTGCTACGATTGGAATTTTTACCCGCTGAAATAGTTGATGAACCTGTTCTTTTGCATCCAGCTCAAAGGATAAGACTGCTCCTCCATTAGTCGCTTGCTTGAAATGCTGCAAATGATCTGGATGATTTTCCAAACCTGGATAGTGAACAGCCGTTACTTTGGTTAATGTTTGCAATCTGTTGGCTAAAATTAGTGCATTGCAGCTGGCTTGTTTCATTCTTACCGCCAAGGTTTTTATCCCTCTTAGCAAGAGCCACGCTTCCTCGATACCGGGAATTGAACCGATAATTTTTTGATTTTTGCGCAGCTTTTCTTTGAACTCTTCGTTATTTGTTACTGCAAACCCCATAACGATATCGCTATGTCCACCTAGAAACTTAGTGGCACTGTGAATAACGATATCCGCTCCAAGTGTTAACGGCTGCTGATAGTATGGTGTCATGAAGGTGTTGTCACAAACAGTTAAAAGTTTATGTGTTTTAGCAATTTTACAGACCTCTTGAATATTTGTAACCGTCAATAATGGATTGGAGGGAGTTTCTAAGTAGAACAGCTTGGTATTAGAACGTATGGCTTCCTCCCAAGCTGAAGGGTGTCGTTCATCAACAAAGGTATAAGTAACATTAAATCTATTCAACAGCTCTGTCAGCAGCTGAAAGGTGCCACCATAAATATTTTTTCCTAAGACTAGATGATCTCCTGAATTTAAAACCAGTAATGAAGCTGTTATGGCCGCCATACCTGAGGAAAAAGCAATGCCGAATTTGGCATTTTCCAAGGCTGCTACGGCTTTTTCGGCAGCCTCCACTGTAGGATTGCCAAACCGTGTATAGGTGTACTCCTGATTGTCAGGAAAGTTTTTTTGATGAAAGGTTGATGATTGATATTTAGGAATCGATGCTGCTCCAGTATCTGAATCAATCACTGGGTAGCTATGGAGTACTTTAGTATCAAAGTTCATGTTTTTCTCGCCTCTTCTATGACTATTTGAATCGCATCTTTGTAAATCTGTAGTAGTTTTTCTAAATCAGACAGTTTCATGCGCTCATTTTTTCCATGGGCATAGGTTCGGGTATCAGGAAACCTCGGACCAAAAGCTGTAAAATTGTCAAAATAACTGGCATATGTGCTTCCGCCCATATAGATAGGCTCTGTTTTATCTGTTGGATAATACTGATGATATAAACCAATTAATTGATCTGCTAAGTGTCTGTTCTCCACTAAATGTACATCCTTAGCATTTAGAACCTTCACCGTCCAATCAGAGAAAAACTGATGAATCTTATGCAGAATTATGTCTTGACTCAGTTTATTATTAAAACGGATATCTACCTCAACATGCCACTTATTCTGCTTAAAATTGATTATGCCAGCATTAATAGTGGTATCTCCAAAACGACTTTCAGGGCAGCTCAGCCCAATGCCTTCACCATTCAAGTCGGAAAATTGTAGTAAATTGTTCATTTTTTCAGATCGAACCGAAGGATTTATCGCGTTTATCAGTAGGAAAAAAGCATTTTTTCCTGCTTCTGGTTTAGCAGCATGTGCAGAGACCCCTTGATAACTAACCGTTTCATGTTCTTGTCTACTTGCACCAGTTAGATTCATCCTGTTTAACTCTTGCTTATTTTTTACTCTTATAGTGGCACGATCGGGTACAGAGTTTACTTGCTCACCGGCAGTAATTTCATCCAACCAGTCAATCTCCTCCTTTGATTCTAGGAGGAGATGCAGCCGTCCCTTTTCACCTAAAACAATCGGAAACATGGCATCAGGGACAAACCCGGCAACAGGTTTTTCTTCCATCAAGGTATAGTGCTGGATACACGCCATTCCGGTTTCTTCTTGAGAACCTAAAATAATTCTCAAACGTACCCCTGTTTTAATTTTTTTTCTAAGTTCATTTAAAAGTACAATCATTGCGGCTGCTGGTCCTTTGTTATCGTATACCCCTCTGCCGTAAAGAGTCTGATCCTGCTCAATTAAAGTAAATGGATCAGTACTCCAGCCATTCCCTGGAGGAACAACATCGAGATGAACAGGGAATGCAACCAGTGGTCCTTCCATACCCAGTTGAACCCAGCCTAGTGTGTTGGTTACTTTTTTGACAATGAAGCCAAGTTCAGAGCAGTACGCCAAAGTAAAATCCAATATGTCCCCTTGATCAGCAGTATTACTAGTGGGATAAGATTGATAAGAAACCAATTTTTTCAAAAGATCAATCGTTTCCTGTAACAACGTCACTGTTTGACTCCTCCTTCTAAAATAGACGAATAAGTGATCCTACCAGACTGAAGATAATCAAAATCCACAAAAGTTTTGAAGCATTCCATTTTTTTGCGGTCATCCCCCAGTAAACAAAGAATACAAGTATTAATGGCAACAGTCCTGGAGCAATCTTATCTAATGTTTCCTGCAGGCTAATCTCCTTACCAGAAATATTTAACGAAACAGTTGTGGAAAGTGAGACCATCGCGGCTGATAGTGCTCCCATCATAAACATTCCTAAGATGCTGCCACCTTTGATAATGCTGTTAACTAGACCACCTTGCAAAACTTTGACAATTGACCCTCTTCCAAGTTTGTAGCCATAATGAAAGAAAAAGTAGCCTTCAAAGAAATTAATAATGCACCAGATAACAATAAAGAATGCGCCAATAACGTTCCCTTCTGCTGCAAAGGAAGCTCCTAGTGCTGAAAAAATTGCTAAAAATGTTCCTGCATCAATTGCGTCGCCGATACCTGCCATTGGACCCATTAATCCCGTTTTGAAATCAGTAATTACTTCATCAGGAATGGGTTCTCCTTGTGCTTTTTGCTCTTCCATTGCTAACACGCTTCCGTGGATTAATCCTCCCCAAATAGCTTGAGTATTAAAAAATCCAAGATGCCTTTTCAGTGCTGCTTTTAAGTCCTCTTCTTCTGGATAAAGTTTTTTCAAGACGGGGGCAAAAGAGGCTCCTACAGCTAAAGCCTGCATTCGCTCGAAACTATTGGACAGTTCTGCTGTCCACCACCATCTTAAATAGGTTTTAGTTACATCCTTCTTTGTTAGCAGGCCCTTTCTTTCTTCTGTGTTTTCCATTTTATGCACCCTCCGTTCCAACATTACTACCGATAGTCATCATTAATGCTAAACAGGTTCCAAATATTGCCGCTCCCATAATAGGAAGTTCAAAATACTTAACCAAGAAGAAACCTGCAATAAATAATGGAATGTATTGCTTTTTACCAATCATGAAGATCGTTGTCGCAAATCCTAACGCCGGCAGCACACCACCCATTACTGTTAACCCATTCATCACCCATTCTGGGATAACTTTTAGGATTTTATCTACTAAATCTGATCCATAGTAATTCACTAAAAAAATAATCGGAAATCTTAAGAAGAAACCAAAAATAAGTGAGTAGGTGGTTGCACATCGCCAAACACCCTTGATATTGCCAGCTTCTGCATAATCATCGGCTTTGTGAACCAGAAAAGCATTTCCAGTACGCCGAATATTGTTGATGAAAACACCTATGATCCCCATCGGTACTGCAATACTTACGGCAACTTCGGTAGAAACACCCGTTTGAAGTACGATCGGAATAGCAATTAGAGCAGCTAATGATTTATCTGACGGAATGTTTCCACCTGCTGCCACCATTCCCAAGTAGATTACTTCAATTCCAGCTCCAGTTATTAATCCTGTAGTAACATCTCCCCAAAAAAGTCCTAGTGCAAAGCCAATAAACGTTGGTGATTTAAGGATTGGATAAAGTGTGTAACCAGCTATACTGGCTGCTATCCAATACCATAAAGCAGTGAAAAGAGCTAACATTACTGTAGATTGCATAGAAATCTCCCCTTAAAATTTATTCTTAATTTCATCAAATCCAATTGCCGATTCCTCTGGTACAATTTGTGCTACAATCTCTGTTCCGCTATTTGTCATTTCTTCTAAGAAATCTACCTCTTCCTTTAATAGTGATACAGCTGAGATAACTTTTGTCCGTCCTTGTTCATAGGGAACACCACCCAATTGAAGCTGCTTCAACTTTAATCCGTTATTGACAGCATTTTTTACTGAAGAAATATTTTTGAATAATAAGAAAAGCTGATCTTCTGCATAGACACCTTCAGTTAGCCGGTTAACAATCTCTTGTGTATCAATAATTTCGACTTTTACACCTTCTGGAGCAGCCATGGCATATACATCTGCCATAAAAGGGTCTTTTCCCAGCGTGTCATCGACAATCACAATTTTGTTCGCGTGAACCAATTTCATCCATTTTGTAATAACCTGACCGTGAATCAAACGATGATCTACACGGACGAACTTAATTTCTTCCATAGTTGCTTCCTCCAATTTAAATTGATTATATGTTTCGATGATGTTTTCATGCTCTTCACTGCAATCACTCATTAAATCAAGTAATAACCGCAGGGATAAATCCGTGTATACTTTTCCACCTAATTCCAGACCTAAGCGAATGGAGATTTTGTAAGTAGTACTGCCATGCAAGTCACTTATAAGAATCAACTCTCTTTTATCAGCAAGCTCTTCTTTCATTTGCTCCATGAGCTGTTCATGATTCATGTCGGCAGCCAGGGTGTAATGCAGCAATTCGTCCTTCGTTCCAAAATAATTTTTGACATCCTCAATCAGACTGCTCCCCCAGGTTCCATGTGTCAGCAATACAATTGTTTTCATGATCGAAGCTCCTCAATTATTTTTTTTAGATCGATGGCATTTTCATCCGGTACCATTTGATAATAAACAAAAACTTCTTCATTAATTAGCTGATGAAGTTCTGATATCTCGTTTTGAGTTAGAAATAAATTATTGAATACTTTGATTTTTCCAATCCCCGAAGCCATTCTTCCAATATTCATCCTATCAATTTTGCGATTAGCTACAAATGAACAAGCTGTTTGAACATCTTTGAAGAGAATCATCTGTGCTTCTTGCCTATCATGATTGATACAATCCATTTCCGTGCTGCGTAAAATCTCAATGTCACAATTTTTAGGTTTTGACATAAGGATCATTTGTTTTTCGATCAGATCAGTAGCCGTGTTCGTATCTACTACAACAATTTTTTTGATGTTCTTTTCATTAGTCCATTTAAATAGGACTTGACCGTGAACAAGACGATCATCACAACGAATAAATAGCATTTAGCCCACTCTTTCCTATGGATTGACTTCAATTACACTATTGATTCCTGTTTGCTTGCACTGCTGGGTTAATTCATCCAATCCTAGAGATTCTCGCATCATTGCACATTCCACTATCATCGATAAGTTTAAGCCTGATAGTAATTTGAAATCCCGACGCTGCTTTAAGGTTACAGAGCAGACGTTAAACGGCGAACCACCAACTAGATCGACTAGTACAATGACTCCTTCTCCTTGATTTAAGCTTTCCAATGACTGCTCTACTTGATCTTTTAAATTTGATATACTGTCGTCTCTGTTCAAAGAAATGGCCAAGCAATTAGAAATGGGCCCAATAATCAGCTCAGCACTTCGCTTGATTTCTTCTCCAAATTCTCCATGTGTTACCAAGAGAATTCCTATCATGTCATCCCCTCCTTTTCACTTTATTAAATGCAAGTTGTGTGCCAACTTCTCTCCTCCTTGTCACTAGAGGTTTTGAACTACACAAATAACCCACTAAACTTCCAAATTGCGAACTGGAAATTTAGTGGGTTAGATTGTGGGTTAGATTTAGTGCTTCTGGACTGCCTGATTAACTTACTGGGTCATATAAAAATAGCTGTTCTGGAAATTCATAAATAAAGATATCGGCAACATTCATTAATTCTTTTTTCGGAACCTCAATTCCAAAAAATTCATTTACAACTGAGTAGTGCTTTTCCAGCAGATCAATTAATTGAGAAGCGGACTGATAATTAGCAGCAGGTTCCTCCTGCACTGTCGGATCAACCAGAACTTTTTCAATCATACAGCCATTATGGAAAATAAACTTCAAAAGAAATTCATCAGTGATCTCAATTTTTAGATCCTCAGCGATTGTTTTCAATACAGATTTGAAAAGCAGGAATACTTTTTTGCTGTCAAGAAAGACTAGTATTTTCCTCATACGCTGAATCATCATTATTTCAAAGTAACGGAAATCATCAGTAGGCTCAAAGCTCTCCTGTGTAGATTGCCAATGACGTGACATAATCGAAAGTAACGACTGTACTAACTCTTCTAATGACAGCTTACGGCTTAAAGATAATTTAGCTGCTTCCAGAATGAGCGGTGTACTAGCCATATCTATTACATTAACCTGGATGCCTAGATCATCCTTCAGCTTTCGTTCAAAGGATTTAATTGAACCCATATCAGCCATGATTAACACGCCAAGCCCATTGTCCAACTCACGAACTTTAGCCTTTGTTCTTTCATATACCTCTTGAACCTTTTCTTCTAAGCTCATGTCAATCGCCTTTACACTAGTAATACTTAACAGTGAATTCACTGTGTCTGCAATGCTTGACGCAGTCTTCTCCCCATGCATAACCACTAATAGAGAGATATGCGGGCGATCAGTGTATTGAACCAGCTGATTCAACAATCGATCGACAATTTTGATATCCAACTCAGTTAATGAAAGGCCTAAACGATTTTTCGTTTGAGAAACGATCTGCTTAGTCGCCATAGAAATTTCTCCTGGCTCATTCAACAAGGCTTCTATATCTTCCTCCTCAAGGGTGGTAGAAGTATTTTTCCAAACAATCGTCAGATGATAAGCAAGTATTTTACAATAAAGGTCTAAACTCGCTCTATCTACAAAACTAACTAATGCGTGCTTTACTACTTCCAAGATGTCGCTGTCGATAAACATATTTTTTACAATTGTATCTTTATTAATCTTCTCTTGATTTACTTTTTCCATCATTTTTCCTGTATATTCAGAGATAACTGCTTGTGCTTGATCTTCATAAACAGCAGAGCTGTTTGCTTTATCCATTAACAAGAAATTCTCCTTAATTCGTTGATAGACTTCTTGCTCATTTTTCTCAAAAGCAAATGGCTGTGTATTTTTCTCTTTTTTAAATAGTAAACTCTCAGGCAAGTTATGAGCATGGCTTCGTTGGTTCTCAATACCATCCAAATGTTGAGCTATGTTTACGGGCAGGTGACGGATTTCAATGGAAACTTCACTGGATCTATTTTTTATTGTATCGACGAATGCATTGGCACAGGAAAACTGAAAATCACTTTTTAATTGCCCTATGTTTCCCTCAAATTGATAATTTAACAACAGACTTAGAACTTCCTGATTAATACGGATATCACGAGTTATTCTGCGACTCTCCTCACCGGCAAAACGACTAATGAAGGCCATCTTTTCTTCCCAGCTTCTTTGATACAACGGAGGTAAATGAATATGAACAGGTATACGTCTCAAGAAAGTATTGAGCATCAGCTCAGAGGGTTGTTCAGTAGTAGCCATAATCAGACGGACATTCGTTATATAATCATTCTCAACATCACCCAATTTTCTATAAATCCCTTTGTCCATTAAATAGAACAGCATTTCCTGTCCCTTGGCACTTAATCGGTGCACTTCGTCAAGAAATAGAAACCCATTATTTGCTGCTTCAACTAGACCTTTGCTGTCTTCTGTTGCTCCTGTAAAGGATCCTTTTTTGTGACCAAAAAGATGAGATAATAGCAATTGTTGATTATCGGCAAAGTCAGCGCAATTAAAGGTTATAAAGGGGGCCTTCTCAGGAATCTTCCCCTCATTTATCGCATAGGAAAACATTTTTTCAGCAAACAGAGATTTTCCAACGCCTGTTTCCCCAGTAATCAAGGTAGTTAATCCGTTTACCGGATATAAGATTGCAGCTTGCGCTTTCTTTACCGCTTCTCTTAATGAACCAGTTTCACCAACTAAGTCGAAAAAACCCGCGTCTTGTGTCCGCTTTTCCTTCATTAAAAGTTTTTGCAGCTGATCTAAAGATGAAAATGAATGCTCATTAATGGTAAAATGATAATTCTCCTCTATTGTTTGCTTATCAATAAATAATACCGGTCTTTTATTTATTTTAAATGCCTTTTGTTCAGTTACCAAGCGGTTTAGATCTTTACTGACATTCGCACGATCCAAACCTAATGCATCCGCAATCTCAGTTGAGGTACTCCCTTTGATTTCTATCCCAAATAGTGCCAACTGCTTGCGTGAAGCTTCAGCTAATTGCTGATGCACAAGATCCATTCTTTTCATTAAAGTCACCACCCTATTCTCATTTCTACGACTTCCCCAAATCGTTTTTAGTATATACTTTCAACAAGTATAGTATCCGAAAAGGTGATTATCAAGCGGAATATAGAATTGGCTAACTGACTTGTTGGTATTCTTATTAAATTTAACTATAAGTATTTTTTTTAAAAATTTATGTATTGCTGTCGGAGAGATTCATAGCGATCCTTAAACATATTTATGAGTCATAGATTCTGAAAAAAGCAATAAGAGAGTTTTACCTCGGATAAAACTCTTGTTATCAAAACTAGAAAAAACACCGCAATCATTTTGAATACTCACAAATGACCGTGGTGCTTTTTAGCTATTAAACGATGGGACTTTCAATCAGTAGTACTTTTTGATCAGAGCAATTGATTTCTACCTGACAACCAATCGGTAAGCTGATAATCGGTGCATTATGTCCAAAGTTTAGGTTATAAACTATTGGCAAATCTGACAAACCGCACTCTTTGTTAATCACTTGCAGCAATGCCTTTTTGTACTCTTGATAATAAATCTCTCCCATCGGTTTACCTACTAACAAACCAGAAATTTGATTAAAAATTCCTTGGGCTGCTAGCCCTCTTAAAAGAATTGTGAACATCTCAGTGTCGAGCTGCATCTCCGAAGTTTCCAAAAATAGAACCTTCCCTTGCCATTCCTTTGCCTGTGGCCAAATTTCCGTTCCCATCATCATAGGGAAGGTATCTAGACAGCCCCCAAGAAGCTGACCGATGATTGTTTGTTTTCCCTGAAGAAATTCATGACCGTGGGCTTCTTTTTGCATTTCCCGCTTAACGAATTGATTTTCGGTATCAAACCAGTCCAAAAATTCACTCGTCCATTCGAGACTACTCTCAATTGATAGTGGCAGTTCATTTTTTGAAACTAAGTCCAGGAAATAGTTCAAAGTATAGTCATGCATTTTAACATTTTCGGCGAATTCAATTAAAGCGCAAGGACCATAGATAGAACAGACACCCGCATGATGAAACATAAAGTGATTGATAGTACTATCCGAATAACCAACAAAGAGCTTGGGATGATTCCGAACAACTTCAAAATCAATATATGGCAGTAGACGGATCGTGTCATTACCGCCAATCATACAAATAATCGCATCGATGTTTTGATCCTGTAGTGCACCCATCAGATCTTCCGCACGTTTTTCGGGATGATCGTACAGATATTCTAAAGATTGCAGTGCGTTAGGAGTTAACACTACATGGTAACCGAAGCTTTCTAGTCGTTCCTTTGCTCGTTTCCAACGATAATCCATCTGGGTTTCACCTGCTAGTCCAGCAGATAATGAAATGAGCGCAATCGTGTCTCCTTGTGAGAGTTTCTTGGATTTAAGCATGGTTTTCCTCCTTTGAAACAGTTATTACTTAAGACGTTACCAGATGTTTCATCTAAGTGCTGGACTATTTGGCTATTTAGTGTTGAAAGAATAGGGCGATTCTCTTTAGTAAATAAGAATTATCTAGCAGCTTATGAAATAGCTAGAATGTATAACACTTGAAAAAGAAGTATGCCTTCTAGTTAGCAGTTACCCTTCTTTTACACTATCGATCGTCAACCAGTCGTATTGCAGCCATAATTCTATTTCTGGTGAACACTGAACACTTTCAGAAGGTTTTTCAGCTAAGATAATAGCAATATGTTTATCATGGATCAGATTTTGACTAACTGCATAAGCAAGTTCTGAGAAGCTGGCAGCACCAATATAGCCGGTCACTCCATTTTTCTCCAGGTTCAGCAAATAGAAAATATCAGCTGCTTCGATATTTCTGAAGTAGTCAGAAAGAAGAATGGGGTATTCTTCAGTTAAGTTGTCGCTCAATCTCGGGTAATCGATAACTTCACAACCTTTAGACTCAAAACTGCGTATTAACCTCATGAATTCATTTTGAAAATCTATACTTCCTGAAATAACTACCTTTGGTTGCATGATGATCTTCCTTTTCCCTAATTTTACTTTATTATACGTTATCTTGAATCAAAATCCCTACTAATTCTTATGATTAATTTTTTAGCGAGCTTTGCAGGTCTTTAAAAATAAGCCTAAATATCGTTAAGCTAGTCTAGTGTAATTTTTAATTATCTAAAAAACAGAAAAAAACCCCAACAGGCTCACTAAAGACTTGCTGGAGTTCTTTCCAATTTATCACGATCTATTTTCTTTTATTTGAATCATTTAGCGTTTCGTTGCTTTCTCCAGAAAATGATTCCCGCAGCAACAATCCCAATCCCGATCACAATTAAAAGCTGATTCATTGGGTCATTTAATTGCGGAATCAATCGTGAGCGAGTGGTTGTCCCCGCTTGCGGATAAGAAGATCCTGAATGAGAAGAACTAGGCGGAACTGTTTCGCCCTGTTTCTCATTAATAAAGTTCCCCGCATTCACTCTTGCTGGAGCTCCTTGAGCAGATGACTCAATAGTAAACTCAATTCGATGCTTATTTAAAGAGTAACCTGATGGTGCCTTTGTCTCTACGAAATAGTAAGTACCTGGCTGCAAGTTATCCAGCTTAATCTTCCCTTGACTATCTGAGACTAACGACTCAGCCACAGACACGTTGTCTTGATTCACTACTTTAAACTCAGCACCTTGAAGCAGTTCTTTTTGTACATTAACTTTCGTTAATTCCGCAGAACCTTGATAATTGATGACATTCTTACTGGCTACTTCTACAGAAGGTTTTCCTGCTGCCTTCTCATCAATGGTGAAATCAATCGGTGTAGTATTGAGTATATACCCTTTTGGCGCCTTCGTTTCTACAAACTGATACTTACCTGGAGCCAAATACTTAGCAGTCACGACTCCACTTTCGTTAGAAACTAAGCCTTCTTGCACAGCTTTCTTTTCAGCATCAATTATTTTGAATTCTGCACCCGCTAAGTTATTGCCCGCCGCATTCTTTTTGGTTAGTTCAGCGGTTCCTTGATAATTAACTAATTCCCCAGAAACTGACAATTGTTGAGGATTTTCACTGGAAGCAGGAATAACAACCTTTATTGGTTCAGTATTTAGTACAAAACCTGTCGGTGCTTCAGTCTCAACCAAGTAATAGGTTCCTGGTTTAATCCCTTGCGCTTTGATGTGTCCATCACTCGCATGAAGCTCTTCTACTTCTTTTTTGTCAGAGTTTATGACTTTTACTGGATTCCTGCCATCAGCAGTTGTTGAAAGAACGAAGGTTCCGCCGATGAGCGATTTTCCTTCCTCGTCAACTTTCTGAATATCCAACTTGCCTCGATAATTGTCAATCTTCCCTAGATTAATCGCTTCTGGTTTTCCTAGGGAAGAACGAACTTCAAATGGAATCTCTTTTGTACTTAGAGCAAAATTATCTGGTGCTTTGGTTTCAACCAAAAGATATTTTCTTTCCTCTAATCCCTTAATTAGAAAATTGCCTTTGTTATCCGTACGGACGGTTTCGGTTGATTGATCTTCCTTATCATAAAATGAAACCGGACCCGTTCCTCGTGAACCATCTTCATTTTGTTCATAAACCTGGAATTCAGCTCCAGCCAACAATTGGTTATCTCCCTGCGTTAGACCATCCCCATCAACCTTAGTTCCTTCAACTGTCGATTGATAGTTTACAAAAGAGAAGGCATCGATTGGACCAGACTCTAAATCAGGATTTACTACAAAATAAATCGGCTGTGTATTTAAAATATAGCCTGGTGCAGGCTTCGTTTCAATCAGCTTGTAGCTACCAGCTCCTAGTCCGTCTAGAGGAATATTACCATCTGAATCCGAAATCAGCTCGCCAATAAGATTTTCTAGACCGGTTGCCGGATCAGATAAATATAAGTCAAAATGAGCATTAGCAATGGGTGCCCCATTGCCTTCTTTGGTAATTTGCGCTTTCCCTTTGAAATTTTGGAAGTCGCCTAAATTAATAACTGTTGGCTTTCCGTTTGCACTCTCTGGGATTTCCACACGGATCAGATAAGGATTAACCACGTAGGAAGAACCATCTGGTAGCAGAGGTGCTTTGGTTTCTTGAAGATAATAAACCCCTGGTGCTAAATCATCAAACTGAATCCAGCCCTCTGGATTACTGGTTTTCGTAATATTAAGACTTTCCTTGTTGCTATCAAATAAGGTAAATTCGCTACCTCTTAATGGTTCTTCTAAGGTATTCACCTTGCGAATCTTCACACTACCTTGATAATTTTGGAATGCTCCAATTTCGATTGTAACCGGCTTATCCATTGCTGCAGCGGAAATATCAAAGTTTTTTTCAATCGTATTGATTAAATAGCCATCCGGTGCTTTTATTTCAAAGATCTTGTAACTTCCTGGTGCAAGGTTAGTGATTTCAACCTTCCCTGCTTGGTTGGAGGTTAAATTGTCCTTTACAACATTTCCGGCTGAGTCCTTCACTTGAAAAACAGCTCCAGACAGCACGTTACCATTCTCATCCTGCTTAACTAATTCCGCTGATCCTTGGTAATTAGTTGCTGCTCCTACTTTGACAGTGGTTGGTTTGCCAACCGCACGGTCAACAATTGTAAATGGGTATTCTCGTTGATTTAAGACAAATCCACTTGGTGCTTTGGTCTCCACAAAGCGATATTCTCCAGGAGCAAGGCCAGTTACTGAAATTTGTCCATTCGTGTCAGAAGTAAGATTGTCCTTAACCGTTTTTCCTGAAGCATCAACTATTTTGAAGGTTGCACCTGCCAAAGCATTCTGGCCATCATCTTGCTTCAGTAATTGTGCCGAGCCTTGATAATTTATCATATCTAGCTCCACTGTTGGAATTTGGTTGTTTCCGTTGCGAATGACATAAAACTCAATTGGTGTCGTATCAATCACATAGTCCGCTGGGGCCTTAGTCTCTGTTAAACGGTAATGACCTGGTGCCAAGCTGTCAATTCCCAGTATTCCCTGTTGATTTGTCACATAAGGACCACCAGCCTGTGTTTGCCAAATTCCTAGGGCTGATCTCTTCTGCAGCATAAATTCTGCACCAGCCAATCGGTCTTTATTTTCCCCTGATTTAGTCAAAAGAACTTTGTTAGGTTCATTAATTACAGCTGTAGGTGTTGCTCCCTCAACAGATGTATTAGCAGTAATTTCGATCCGGCGTCCTTGAACCAAATCATCTGGAATTGTATAGCCATCTGGTGCCTTTGTTTCGACTAAAAGATAATCCCCAAGAATCAAATTACCAAATGTAATCTCACCATTTTCGTCTACATCACCTTCTCTAAGGATTAGCGTCTTCGTTGTATCCCATAATTGGAAATGTGCGCCAGTCAGACTAGTAGCCCCATCTTCCTTGGTCTTCTTAAGGGTAATTTTCCCTTTAGTCCCATTAGCTGAACCACCACTCGTGTTAAGTCCAACAGTAACATCCTTGCCTCCATCATCCTTTATAACGTATGTGCCATCCCCGGTAATATCTACTTGATTGGATACGACATCCGAGCTTCCCGTTGAAGAGGAGCTGATTAGCGCTCGATAGTCCATATAATAAGCAGTAGATATTTTATGCAAAAATTCAACAGTTAATACTTGCTCCCCGGTAACGTTATCGGTTGTCAGTGAAATCTGATAATCCCTTCCCTCGACTAAAGGCTTTGTCCGATCGGGGGTAATCGTTCCATCTTCAGCGACAGTTGTTCCGTAAAGTGCAACTGAATTTTGGTCGATAATTTGATTGCTAGAGGGATGGTCTGTGACCTTCACATGATCTAGCTCAGACTGAGCTGGATTAATCACTAAGTGCCAATTAACGAAGTCGGGTTTAGCAGGATCCTGCTCGCCTGATTTCTGGATATGTGAACCACCATTTTTAACTGAAACTTCCCCGGTTACTTCCCGTTCATCCTTGTTGTTGCTGTATTCTGCGACGTTATCGTAATTTTTTGACGCTTCTACAACTTTTCCTTCAACCGAAGTCTCAAATTCGATTAAGTACGTATGTTGACTCTCATTGGGAAAACGAATATCAAAAGTCTGATTGTTCGCAGGTGAAGGTTCGTCAATCGTCATTTTGTCATTGACCGGTGTATCACTATCCTTTGTTACTGTTCCGTCTGATGCAGTAGTGGCTTCGTATACTTTGAGTGAATTTGCCACATAGTCTTGATTGTATTTTATTTGGTCCTTCAAAAAAGCATCCTTCAACAGGTTTCTGCTTAAATTAACTGCAATAGTCCAAGTTATGTGTTTATTCTGAGCATTATAGCTCCCACTTTTTTGAGCATTTAATGAGTAATCCGGTTTTGGCTTAAAGCTTGAATTATCCTCTGAATGATGATCACCGCCATTTTCATCCTGCCAATCTGCTCGAATGTCATTGTTGAAGTGATCCAAATCTGGTGTGTCTGGATCTAAAAGGCTAATGTCAAAATTAGTTCTATAGCGAATAATAAAGCTCTCTTCAGTGGGATTATATTTCCCTAAAAATTTGATTGTAAATCCAGTTTCTTCTCCGTTACTGTCATAAGTCTGAGTAAGTTGGTAATCGGTTCCAGCAGTTAATTCCTCTCCAGTTGAGCTTACAACCGTCATTTGATACCCCATCTCGGGTGTACGACTTAAAGACAAACCAGGAACTGGACTAAAAGTATCTGTTAGTACTAAGTTTTCCATGTAATATTTATTTTGATTTACTTGTATAGTCCAGTCCAACTCACCATCTGCATAATTAACATTACTATAGTTTTTAATGACATTTTGTTGCTGCGCAGTCCCATTGCCTTCATCTTGCTGACCTGTTCCAATTTCAACTTTATTATTCACTTGAGTCGGATCAGTGACTAAGCCATTTATATTTGTTTTATAAGTTACCTTCACTGCCTCATCCACATCGTTAGCAAATTGAATCACAAAGCCTTTACCATTGGGATTTGGCACTAGCGTATAGTCTTGAGGAGCACTAAGCTTTCTTCCGACTATTTCATTCCCGTTCTGATCAAAATCGATCGCATGAAGTTCTACAGAATCTGCAACTAAATCCATGTTATCGCTAATAGTATCGGTAATTACCGCATCCTTTTTCGGAATATTTTTCTCTCCATAGTTGTACTTAATTTCCCAAGAGAATTCTTGTTTACTAGGATCATAACCCGTTCCATTCTTTTCCAACAGCTTTCCATAGGTATTCGTTACACTGGCCTTGGCATCAATCCCATCTGGATCATTGTCATCGGTTAATGTTGCCGTATTAGTAAAGCTGACCTTCCCACCTTCTTCTGGAATTGCTGAATCATCAATACTGGTATGATATTCAATACGGTACGCATCAGAAACATCTCTTAAAATAGTTACATTTCCATCTTTATCTACCTTATACTGATCAGGACTTAAGGCCTCACCAACAGAAGCAACAGTGCCATCCAAGTTCATGACTAGCTTATAGACCACAACAGATTCATAGGTCAGACCTTTGGGCCACTGTTCAGTAATCGTGGTATTCGACAGGTTTTCCATTCCTTGATTAAAATCGACTTCCCATTTCACTTCTGTAGGATTAGGTGTCCGATCGAAAGTTCCCTTTTTGGCAATTGAAGTATCGGTTGCAGGTCGAATAGGCACGGTGATTGGCGGTAAATTATCCTCAGCAGGAAACGTGATTGTAGTATCTCCAGGTCCATCAATATGAGTGGTATCAAATTCAGTATCGAAATTAAAGGTCCCGTTGATATCAGATTCTTGAGTTACTCGATCATTGAATACAATTTTTACTTGTCCGTTTTCGTCTACTGTGTAATGTGCGTAAACTTCTCCATCATCGTTAGTTAAGTCTCCCTCTTGGGTGCTGGTTAGTAACACGCCCTCTGGAAGCTGAAAGGTAAAATAATCTCCTTCCTTGATTTGAGCTCGGACATCTTCCGGGATAGACCAATCATAATGTAAACGGACTGTTGCATCAGCTGGTACTGGTGGAGTGAGTAACACGCCATTTTTATCATAATAGCTGGCTTCAGCTTTATTAATGATTGTGCTGTTGCCATCTGGAAAATAAGTTCGAATATCGGTAGCTGTTTCTGGATCTTCTGCTTGCGGAGCTGGAATTTTAGCTGGTTCCTTTTCCTTTGGTTGTACCTTGGACTCTGTGGATGCTGAAGTAGCTTGGTCTGATTGTTCTTCTTGAATTGAATTTTCGGACAGACTGGTTGTTTCATCGGATAATGTCCCTTTTTTACTTAACTCATCAGGTATTTGAACAGAGACTGACTGATCATCGGTTAACAACTGAAAACTCTTTTTTTCTAATAAGGATTTAGTATTCAAAGGAACTTTTATCGAAAACTCTCCCTTGCTTCCAGAATCAAGATGAACCGTTAATTTATTCGTTTCAACAGAATAGAAGGCTCTAGGAATATCTACCAAGTTCTGTTGCGCTTGAGGTTCAAAGAGAACACCGTCAGAAATCATAATATCTTTAGCTTCAATTTCCTCAGATGATCGGACATTTCCCTCCAGTATGACAAAGTCCTGGTCGTTCTCTTTATTTACGGTTGCTTTAGTTATTTCGATATTGGACGACTTGTTTAACGTTTCTGCTATGCCTACTATTGGTACTAAATACTGCAAAAAAATAAGTATTGTCATAAAGCCGTAGATGATTCTCTGGGTGTATTGATTGTTCATCTCGATCCTCAACTCTCTAAATTTGAATTTCTATCAGTATAGAGCGAAATACTCATTTTTTCTAAGAATATGACCTAAGTTAGAAGAATTTGTGATTTTTTTTATTGTACTCACCGGGGAATTTTAATATTGAGGTCTCTTATGGTTAAAAAATAAGACAAAAAAGAAGGGTATCAGAAAATACTACTCTTTACTAAATTTATTGTATGCTAAAAGCAACTGAGTTTTAAACAAATATAAACAAGATGCTTGAACAAACAGTTCCTATCAAGAAAGATTTGATGCTGCCTTGATTCCCATCAGGCAATTCAAATTTTATGATATTCATTAGCATTGCTCCAGTAATAAAGGCTTCGATTGAAACCACTAGATAATACGGTAGTTCTACAAACAGGGAAAAAGACGCCCCAGCTAAAATACTGGCAGATAAAACATAGCGTCCTCTCCTGCTATACATTTCTCCATGATGGTGACTCAATGACCAGTCATTCATTAGGAAATGTAAGCCGAATGCAAAAAAGTATGTAAGAATGTAAAAATGCTCCGAGAAGGTATTTACAATCACTAGATAGCCAATCATAATGTTATACACCGCATAGAAGGAAATATCAGACCAAAAATAAGCATTCTCTGCACTAGTAAGATCTTTTTTTTCCACGATACTAAAATTTCTCTCATCCAACTTATACATCACATAGGAGACAACCAATCCCAGCAGTACAATTGCATAAATAGCATGTGTGTAATAAATTCCAGATTCCCAGCTAAATTCATCAATAAGTACGGCTTGTGAATACGCCAGTTGTGGTAATAAATGAATGATTGCATAGGAAACGCCTACTCCAGCAGCAAAAGACATCATATATTCAACATTCACCTTTTGCAGCAAGAAAAATCTTGATGCCATATGGATAATGACGAAACCAAGAATTACCATAAAATTCATAAAGTTATCTTCTAAAATGGTCACTAAGCTGTGGCTCCTTTTCTTTAATCAACTTACTTGATATATTCAATTATAAGCGTTCCTATTACTATACTGTCAATAAATGTGATCAGTTTGGATTCTCCTACTTTACCGGATGATATCTATTTACTTAGTAATTAGCTTGATAAAAATATGCCATTTTTTCCTTGACCAGCACGTTACGTATTGGTCTATAGTAAGTATATAAGTTAGATGAAATGAATCAAAACCATCATTCTTACTACTAAGCAATAGTCAAATTAGCTAAATGGAAAATCAGAGGAGGAATTATCAATGCCTAGACCTACAACTAAACACGACTTAATTCAAACAGGAAATGAAACATTTAACAAATTAATGGACCTTTTAAACTCATTACCAGAGGATCAGGTTACTACTGCATTCACTTTTAACACAGATAAAGAAAAAGGTGCACATTGGGAAAGAGACAAAAACCTTCGCGATGTTTTGGTCCATTTATATGAATGGCATCAACTACTAATTCATTGGGTGAATTCAAATCTAGCTGGTGAAGAAAGGCCGTTCTTAAAGGAAGGATATAACTGGAAGAATTATGCAGCGATGAATGTCGAATTTTGGGAAAATCATCAGGAAACTTCTTATGAAGATGCAATGGCTCTATTAAAGGAAAGTCATTCTGTTGTAATCAAGCTGGCTGAACAATTATCAAATGACGAATTGTTCTCTAAAGGGATATTCTCTTGGGTTGGCGGAAGTACTTTAGGCAGTTATTTTGTTTCAGCTACCTCCAGTCATTACGAATGGGCTTTGAAGAAAACTAGAAAATTCAAAAAATCCTTGAAATTCTAACAATGATTTTATTGCCTGTGCTATACTACAAATACCTTGGCAGGGGCAATTCTTATTGCTGCGGCATCGAGTGTTCATTCACTCGATGCTTTTTTAATTTAGTTAAATCGGAATAATGCTAATCAATAGTTAACAGGCTAATTTTATTTAATGATAAGTTGTGCAAAATATATCATTAGTTATTAATTTTGATTAGATCATACATTCCCGCAACTCAATCACAAACTGCTTCTCATAATTATCTGCTCCCTGACTCAATTCAATCGTGAACCCGTGCTTTTCAATTATTGTCTTTGTAATGGCTAAACCTAATCCACTTCCATTAAAATTACGTTCAGTTTCATTCTCGCTGACGAAGGGTTCGAATAGACGCTCGCGTTTCGTTTCTGGGATAGGTATGCCATTATCTCCAAAAATAATTTTTGTTCTGCTACCTAGCTGTTGAATCGCAATCGTCAGTTCTGTTTGCGGCGGATTGTGTTTGCATACGTTAATAATTAGATTGGAAAAAACCCGTTTCATTTCAGTTTTATCAATTGTATAATACAATGGTTCTTCTGGTAGTTCTAAATTCAATTTGATCTCATGCTGCTCTATTAGATCATAATTATCTGCTGCTGCCTCTTTTAAAAGATAGTTAATGTCTTGCTGTTGTTTTTTCAATTCATAATCGGCCGAATTTAACTTAGTGTAGTGAAACATCAAATCCAGTAATTCATTTGCAGCTACTGATTTTTGATAAATAATCGCTGAAACTTCCTTCTTTTCTTCCATTTCTACAATATCTTCGCTTAATGCTTTAGAAAAGCCAGTAATGCTGGTTAACGGAGTCTTTAGGTCATGAGCAATATTGGCAAAAAGAATGCTTTGCTCTTTTGCCAGCTGCTGGCTCGTTTGGGCAATTCTCTGATCCAAGCTGCGATAAAATAAGTAAGAAAAAATTGCGACTGCTGAAAACTGCAGACAAACACAGATCGCCATCAGCGGCAGCTCATATTTATGAGGAAACAGTTGGGTAATGCCTCCACTAAATAGCTCTTCTAGCAAAGAAACGGTGATAGAAAGACCGAAGAAATAAAGGACAAAAGCTTTTAGTATGGCTCGCTTAAGTTCTTTCATTAGCTACCTCCAGTCGATAGCCTAGTCCACGAATTGTTCGAATTCGTTCGTTGCCAATTTTTTCTCTCAATTTACTCATCATAACACGAACATTATTATAGCCGGTGAGTGAATCTTGCCAGCCATGTTCATAAATTTGTTCTTTGGTAAACACGCGACCAGGTTGTTCCATC
This sequence comes from Candidatus Enterococcus ferrettii, assembly GCF_017377655.1. Taxonomy (GTDB): domain Bacteria; phylum Bacillota; class Bacilli; order Lactobacillales; family Enterococcaceae; genus Enterococcus_A; species Enterococcus_A ferrettii. The sequence goes on along the minus strand of NZ_JAFREL010000015.1, from coordinate 12,075 downwards.
ATAAGCTTAAGCACCCTGAATTCAACGGCTGTTAGTTCAATTGATTCTCCCGAGACGGTTGCTATACAGGAATGCGTATTTAAATTCAAATCTCCAACTGCTAATAGGGAGTGAAATTTTTCCTTTGATACTCCCAACTCATGATAACGACGCAGCAAAGACTTTACTCGCGCAATTGCTTCGTGAGGATCAAATGGCTTAACTAAATAATCATCTGCTCCCAACTCTAAGCCGAAAATCCGGTCGGATGCTTCAACCCTAGCAGAAATAACCAAAATCGGAATATTACTCTCTTTTCTAATTGTGCGAATTAATTCAAATCCATCAATCTTCGGCATCATTACATCAACAATCATCAAATCTATTTTATTCTTACTAAATATCTCTAAGGCTTCCTGACCATCGTAAGCCTCAAGAAGCTCCAGCTCTTCACTTTTTAGATACATCTTCAGCAGTTTTACGATTTCCTTTTCATCATCGACATGTAAAATCGTGTACTTCATTTCCCCGTCTTCCCCTTTCATATCCTCTTTTTAAAAGTTTATCATAGAGAAGGCGAAAGCCCGTAGCCTTTTTTACATTTCTGTTTTTATAACTGTTTCATTAACCAGTTCCATTCGTCGTTCCAATTCTTTTCTAGTGAATTTACCAAGATAAAGCTCATCAACCAACTGACCATCACCAACAAACAAAACTCGTTCACTTTGAGCAGCGACTTTTGCATCATGAGTAACTACAATGATTGTTGTTCCTTCTTCATTAATCTTAAGCAAAATATCTAAAATTTCTTGAGCCGCCTTTGAATTCAATGCTCCTGTTGGCTCATCCCCGAAAACAACTCTTGGATTTCCCATTAATGCGCGACAGATTCCTGCTCGCTGCAGCTGTCCACCAGAAACCTGATTAATTTTACGATCCCTTAATTCATCAATTCCGACTTTTTCCATCAAATTTTCCGCTCGATTAATCAACTCATTCATTCCCGCATTCTTATCCTTCATACTAGGAAGAATAATATTGTCGATAATTGACAAGTTCTTCAAAAAAGTGGGTTGCTGAAAAATAAACCCCATTTTCTCTCTACGTAAATCAGCTAAAGCCGCCTCTCTCATTGTATCAATAGGTTCTTGATCGAAAACAACCTTTCCAGAATCAATGTTGTCCATTCCACTAATAGCGTACATTAACGTTGATTTCCCTGATCCAGAAGGCCCCATAATGGCGACGAACTGTCCTTCCTCAATTTGAATATCTAAATTATTGAGAATTTGTACCTTTTCTTGTCCTTTACCAAAACTTTTTACAATATTTTTTCCTTCAACTATTGTTTTCATTTTTCTCACCTTAATCTTTCAAATTCTCGGCAATCTCGATATTGCCGGTTCGTTTCGTTACCGCTCCGGTTGCTAAAATAGTAGTTAAAATCATTAGCAACGGGCAACCTAGATAAATCAATAAATTGCCGCTGAATCGGACAGAGGTTAATCCCATGAAAGAAACCAGTACTGCTGCTAACTCTTTACCAATAGTCATTGTCAACAAGGTCCCGGTAAATAAACCGATCAGCAAGATTACAATGCTTCGTGCTAGATACTGTCGAGCTAAATCTTGGTTGGTGAAACCTAGTGCTTTCAAGGTAGCAATTTCTCTCTTGTCCTTAGTCATCAACAGTTTCATAAACAAAGAAGTGATTAGTCCAGTGATCAAAACGGCTGTAATAGTTGCTCCAATAGCTGCTAAAAAAATAGATCGTGTGCTAGGTCCTAATGTTTGTTCCCTATAGGCGGCCACACTGTTCACTTTTGCAAAAGGCAGCTTCTTCTTGTACAAATCAGCCTTTTTTTCAACAGCAACAATGGGCTTTAATTGAACAAAAATATTCGTCCACATTTTTTCAGTATTTTCATCCTCAAAAGAGGCCTTTGCTGTTTTCCCACCATTAAATGCATTGGTGTAGGTCCCACAAACAGTCAGTTTTTTCTCTTTGCCATTTTGTAAAATAGTTAGTGTATCACCAACTTTCTTACCATATTCTTCTGCATTGATTGTTGAAAGAGCGATATCATTTGGCGTTTTTGGTGCTTCACCCGTCGTGTAGTCTACAGTAAATTTCTGATGATTGCCTAATTCGATGCGCAACACCCCTTCAGCATTTGCTTCTTTAACGGTAAAGCTTTTTGTGACCACTTTGTTATAATCCGCAACCTCTTGGTCCTTTTCTAAAACCTGTTCAATTGCTTTTTCCTGTTCTAAGCTATTTGGTGAATCATAAAGACTAGTTATCACATTTACTTCTTCACTATAACCAATAAATTTAATAAACGAATCATCTGCAATTGTTCGATAAGCCATCCAAGGTACAATCATGATAAACGATGAGATGATAAAAACCAGCAGCATTGTTAAATACACTTTTTTCCGATTGATAATGTCGATAATTGCTAAGCATGTGTTTGGTGAAAGGACTGCTATTTTTCTTATATTGAAACAGGAGTGATTGGAATTTTTTTCATTCGTTCCGTTGAATCGAATTGCTTCAACCGCTGAAATTTTCTTGAAGCGGTTAAGTAACAAGGAGACATACAGAATCAACACCAGCATCACAATAAGAACACCAGCTATCGAAAGAAGCTTACTCAGCTGTTCATTGCTGCTTTCACCAAAATTCAGCTTAATGTTTTCCAACAATTTTGTGCTAATTGGAAGCGAAATTATATAACCTAGTGAGCTGCCGCTAACTGAAATGGCCACGTATTTAGCAACATAAATTTTCTTGATCTCTTTTACTTGCATCCCAATGGCTTTCATTACACCAATTTCTTGATAATCTGCTTCAATTTTCGCCAGCAGCGTGAAGCGTATACACATAAAGGTCATCAGAACAACCAACAAACTAACTAATAATAGAATTGCTATCAGCATACCATCAGAAATTGCACTTGCCAGTCGAAACAAGTGATGGGTAACCGTGGGACCGTTCATCTCTAAACCTGCTTTTTCATAAGACGATTGAAAATCATTCAGCTTTGATAAATCTTTTAAACGAAACTGAATCAAATGCTCGGGAGTTCCAGAAGACACTAACGCATCAAAGTCTTGTTGATGAACCAAAAATCGCTTTGACCCCGTCATTGGTGAATTCATCTCGCCATCTCTGACAAAGCCGTTTACTTTAAATTTCCTACCTGCGATGGTTACTTTGTCACCAATTTTTGCTATTCCACTCTTTTTTAAAGATATAGGAACGTACAACTCGCCAGGCTTTGGTTTAATTGGTTGATTAGTTAAATCCAACAAATAATCTAACTGTCTGTTTTGAGTTGCCAAGCCATTATCAACGACACTGTCAGAAAAATTGTAATCCCCTATCTGAATTTTTGACCCTTCGACATTTAAAAAGATTGAATCCTCATAACGATCAATATTCTCGTTATTTTCGACGAACTGTTTCATTCTTTCCTCATCGAGATCGCCAGCGTGCATTTGCAAATAATGAGCCACCTCAGATTTTTCCAACAAGGTATCAATGGACCCTAACAAATTGATGCTCAAAATTGTTGCTAAAGCAACTAACAAGGCTGCTACCGTGACGAATATAGTTGTAGTTATCGTGATTAGTTTGCTTTGCCTTACATCGTTACGTATAATTCTAAAATACATCTTGTTCACTCCTAACTCCTTTATAATAAGAACTATCTATAATGATCCAGATAAACTTCCTTTTAATTATTTGCTGTTGCTGTAAACCGTTTATCAGGATTTATATAAACTATAACTAATCAAGGTTGCTTGAATGTACACGAAGTATTAACTGAATATTAAAAGTAAAAAAAGACATCAGATTCAAACATTTCTGTCCAAATTTGATGTCTAAATTAATTTTAGTCCTAGCAGCTGTGACTTATCTGGCTTTTCAGTGGTCAATTATTCAACGAAGCTACCCAGTAGGTATAGCAATCTTTTTCCACTTTTCAGCAACTTCTTCTGCGGTCTCACACAACTGACCGAGGATATTAATGGGATAATTTACTCCTATGGCCTCCTGCCAGAAGATAAGAGAAATGGAAAAAATCTTACAATTATCTCTAAATACGATAAGCAATAATAGAAGGAAAATGATGGCGCTGAGACAAATTCGATATTTTGTCATCCTGACAGTAGAATGACACTTTGGAAGAGCAGCTAAACGGATTTGCATTGCACTCATTCATGAATCCGCTAAAAATATTCGGAATGATCTTTGCTATATTCCTCTAACAGGAGTCATTCAGAATCGTTACAAGCTGTTTTTTACTTGGAATGTAAACGAGCAATCTCAAATTGTCACTAATTTCATAAAGGAAGCGCGCTCTATATTTCCGTCACCTTAAACCGATAATAAACGCAAAAAAGGCCTGAGCTTAATCAGGCTTTTGTTCAATATTCAGTTATCTAGCTAAAATATAACGCCCATAAACTGTCAGAAATGGATCAATTTCTCCTACCCTCGAAAAGTTAAAAAAGGATTGCCCTTTGTACTCCTTTTCGGCAAGTAACTTCCTACCTTTAGCTATTGATTCGTTGTCTACTAAATTTAAATCAGCAGCTAATAAGAGAAACCGAGGCACACTATAAAAATATCTAAAGGGATAAGCTGATTTTAGATATTTTCTTTCTGCTAAAAACAACTTGTGTTGATAAAAGTACTGAAGACCTTTTTTTATGGTTTGTTCTATCTCAGTCTGGAAATTATCATAATCAGTATTCGTTAAAAATGAATACAACCCCTCAAGAACGCAAATTGTCGTATGAGGATCACCTTCTTGGCAACTCAACCATGTAAACCCACCGTCAGCCTTTTGGCTTTCTAAAATTGACTGAACTAACGATAACAGTTTTTCAGAGGTCGGAACAAAGTAACTAGCATAATTAAGAATCATTCCGTCTACACAACAATCACTGTCCATATCAGATTTTGCTAGATTTAATCCTCCTGCTGGAAGCTGGCACTCTTCAAACATCCTAACCACCATCTCCCTGCAAGGAGAACAACTAGGAGAAATCCCAAAATGTTTGAGTTGTAACAACGTATAATGAGTCGAGGTCCATTTAGGCTGATAATAGTATTTTCCCCAATGCCCATCGTAGTTTTGTTGAGAAAGTAAGTATTTCCCATACCCTTCTGTAGCAATTCGTTCTTGCTTTTTTAGATCAGATTTTTTATTTAGTAAGTTTTCATAGATATATTGAACACAAATATCTTGCTTACTTAACCACTTTGAAAAACTTTCCATTGTTCAAATCCTTTCTTCGATCAATCCCTACATCCAGAAGAAATAAATTCAAGCTGCTTAGTCTTAAACAAGTTAAAATATTTTGTTCCCGTGTTTAAACGGACGATTTTTATTGTATTCATGTTTTTCTAAAATAGTTGATTCAAGATTAATTCCATAATGTTCACAAATATCCATGACTCTAATTACTACGTCTGCTAATTCGGAAGGAACACCTACCAATTTACCCGAATCAGTATAATAAGTTTCGTCAATTCCATGTCCCTTACGAATTTCTTCCAAGGCTTCTGATAATTCAGAATGGCAGAGAGCAATCAAGGTACCGAATTCTCTTTCCGACTCCCACCAACCTTGATCTATGGCATTTTCATGAATCATTTTTTGTAACTCTTGGATCGAGCTCATTGAACTATCACTCCAGCATTTTATTTTTTTATACCTTTTTAATGCTAAAATTAGATTTTGTACCACATGATTAGATAGTATAGTTACATCAAAGGTCTCTTTGTTAGCCCTATCATGGTCGTTGCTAAATGCCTCTCGTATTTAGCTAAATAAATTAAAAAAACAGCTATCAAGCCAGTTTCAAAGATCCAGCACCATATTGTACCAAGTTTCTCCAGCATGCTGTGAATCAGATATCCCTTCTACTTTGAAGCCATTTTTTTCATAAAAAGGAATAAGCGTTTCCAAACAAGTTAATGTAATTCCTGATCTATTGTGATTTTTTGCCACTCTTTTCAATTCTTCAAGCATGCCACTGGCAACACCGGTCCCTCTATATTCTGGTGAAACAACCAAGCTAAGAACAGACTGATAACCACCGGTTTCAGAATTGACTGTACTTTTTTCGAATAATTCGTCATATAAGTATCTTTCTTGAATAACTGGACCTACTACATAGCCAATTGGCTGATTTTCTTTATCTGCAGCTACAATAAAACTGTCGCTAATCAATTGGATTCGTTCTTTCATTGCTTTTTTGGTAGCAGCTTCTTCTGGTGAAAATCCACTGATTTCAATTGCGATAATTTTATCAATTTCCGTTATTAAAGGTGCTCGAAAGTTAATTGCCATAGTATCTCCTTTCTATCACTTCATATTTAGATTTACTGAGTGCTCCAACTTATAAAGATTCCCAAAAAATCTTAAATGCTCTGGTCCTTCTTTTACCGCAATTTATTCTCGTTAACTTATAGGTTTGGTTATCTCGAATATCAATAGGGTACATATTGGGAGATTTACCTGGCAATATTACTTTGTTGTCAAAGGTTACCGTGACTTGTTGTAAATCAAAGGATTTTCTTCGTAAGTTACCAAAAGAAAGAGCCTCCAACTGTCTATTCTTTACTTGAACGGTTGTAAATTGCCCCCAAAGAGCTAAACAAGATAGCAACAGCAGTACTGGAAAAAAGATCCAGAAACTTATTTCTTCACTGTATCCATGAGTATAAGCAAATTGACACCAGTAAATTAAAAAAATCAGAAATAGGCTAATAGATACCACATAGGCCCAATTCCATACAATCACTTTTTTCATTTTTACTCCTTACCGTACAATTAATAAAAAGACAGCTTACTTGACGAGCCGTCTTGAAATGATTTTTATTATTCAATAATCAGCATATTATTTTGATCAAATTTCCAATCTTTACCATATGCAACTTCCCAATAGTACCCATCGGGATCAGTAAAATAACCAGAATATCCATCCCATAATGGATTTTTTTCAGGCTTTTTGGCAATTACTCCGCCAGCTTTAACAACTTTATTGAAAATTTCATCTACTTCTGCTATTGAGTGGACATTTATTGCCAAGCTGATACCTGAGAAACCCGATGTTTGAACAGCTGGTGGTTCATCCGCGTTTATATCTTTAGCCAACTCTTTGATGGGACACAATTCCAATTTGGTTCCATCATTATCAAAGAAAACAATTGGCGGATTATTTCCTTGTTCGTAGGTTTTGAATCCTAAATACTTATAAAAAGCTAGAGAAGCTGCCATGTCCTTTACACCTAAACAAATCAGATTGATTCTATTCATCAAGTTTCCTCCTAATTTTTGAAATACACACTAAAAGCAGCAAACATTGGAAGCCTAATTGCATATTTCAGCTTCTCGCATAGATACAAAAGAATTAGAAAAATGCCCCAGAATAGTTTTACACCAATCTCTAGAGCACTAACAGGATCTAATCTTCAATGACAACACGTTGAACAACGGCTAAATTAATCAGACGCGAATTGCTTGATTGTGAGTGTCTGACGTGAATCCAATTTGGTTCTTCGGGAAGCTCATTAATAAGTGTATTCGCATGAAAACTATTTCCCCGATCATACCGAAAAGCAACTTCTTTTTCATTATTCAGAGCATCAATTATGATTTGTTTCAAGAGACGATCACCACACTTTCTAACCCAATTATAGCACTTTTAAAATGGAGTAGATAATCATTTTTCAAGCATTAATTAACCAGCCCAACAATCAGTAAAATAAGTCCTGCCGCACCGTTAATCACATCTATTACTGAAATTGTAGTAAAATCTGACACAAAGCAGTTCACTAAAAGTAAACGAGAAAAATCTATGTGTGAATAAAGATGATATGTGAACAACGGTCTACTAGTCTATTTTTAAATACTCTCTCTAATTTGGTCTGTTTACTACTGAAAATAAAAAGGCTCGTCTAAAGTAACATAGAAGATTTGTACAAATTGTAATATTTTACCAAGTAAAAGTACTTTAGTAATAAACAATGCAGCCTTGTTTTCTTAAATCCTCAATCCAGTTAGGTATTATTAATTCGTGGTTCCACCTCAGATCAAGTCTTTGCAGTTTTACTAGTTGCAGCAAGGTTTCTGGAAGTGATTTAAGTTCATTACTTCTTAAATCAAGTTCAATCAGGGAAGATGCTTGTCCAATATCTTCAGGTAATCTTTCAATTTTATTATGGCGCAAATTAATTCTTTGCAAATTTTTTACTCTCAAAAAGTTTAAGCTGAATTGCTGAATTTGATTACTTTCCAATTCCAAAATGCGGAGCCTTTCCCAGTTACTGCAATCAAACTTGAACGTTCTAATTTGGTTGTTTCTTAAGTACAGCTCTCTAATATTTCCAAGTTGCGCTAACGATAACGGAATATCCTTAAGTTGATTGTTCATTACCCTCAGTTCAACTAAATATTTCAGCTCACCAATGCTCTCCGGAAGCTTCGTTAGCTGATTATCACTCAAATTTAAATACTCGATTTTTGGTACTTTGCCAAATAAATCAGGTAGTTCTTTGATTTTATTGTTGTGCAAATAGACATACCTTTGTAGATTAACTAAATCAAAAAAAGTTTCAGGAATTGTTCGAATTTGATTATGTCCAAAGTCGATATTTTTCAATTGAGTTATTTGCTGAATTTCTGAAGGTATTGTATCAATTTGATTAGCCGAAATATTCAATATCTCTAAATTTTTCATTTTAATGAGTGCTTCTGGAAAGTGCTTAAAAGAATTATTGAAAATATTTACTTCTTTATAGCTATTCATTGCGCCTTCTAATTGCGGAAGCTTAGTCAACCCTTTACTCATTGCTGTTAGTTTCATGAATCCTCCTATAAAATTGTGATAACTAAGTATAGCAATGTTTTATTGATTGGTTCAATAAACTTTGCAAGAAAAGAACCTAACAAAAGGTCCTTTGCTAGGTCATTAGAAGGTTATTCTCTACTTCTTTTATAAGGATAACTTTACAAAAGAATAACTATAAAGATGACAACAATAATTACTCTCTACTATCGAAGAAGGCACCACTGAAGTAATAACTCGGGCTTCTTATTGTATTTTTATCAATACTATTCGAAAAGTAAGAGACGCATTTATCATCTTTGAAAACATTCCTCAAAAAGACAAAGAGTCGAATTTCAATAAACTATTGCAATCCTCGTTAGAGTTATTTTCCTCTTTCCGGCATTCTAAAATCAACCAGCCCTTGATTAAGAAAACCATTTAAAGGCAGCATTAATTTAAATTTTTCTACTACATATTCTGAAGCTTCGGTTAGCAGTTCCTGGTCGCTGATTTTATATTCGATGTTCCATGACTTATGCTTTAGGTATTCTGCCAAGGGATGATCTTTATCATACCCTCTTGGAACGTTTTTTAACTTTAAACCTTCCACTTTAAAAGTTTCTATAAATGCCTTCCTTGTAATAATCTGCTGAAATTCCTCTGGGTATGAGACAAGGTGCTCCCTGATTAATTCAGTTGCTTGTGAAAATTGTGGTGCAAAAACACCACCACCCAAAAATGATTGACCTGGCTTAATGCAAATATAGTAGCCTGCTGGAATTGGTTTGCGTTCAGCAATTGATAAATGTGCTCTAAAGGCTGGATGATAGGGCGTCTTATCATGACTAAAACGAATGTCACGATTTAATCTATAGACTAATCTCTTTGGCTCCAAATTGCCAATTGGCGGATCAAATTCAGCGATTAACAATAATAATTCCTGAACAAATTTCAGAAATTCATTTTTAGCAATCTGATAGTCTTTTTTGTGCTCTTTCATCCATTCAAAGGAATTATTTGCTTCTAATGCAGTAAGAAATTCAAGTGTTCTATCTAAATTCATTACTTGTTCCTCCGTACTGTGTCCATATTAGGAGAATTAAGCAGCTGTACGAGAAATTGTTTAGAGGCAATAGTAGAACTATATTTGGGCAGTTCTGAGAATATCGTTGCTTGCTCATCCAATTGTTCCATAGCTTCAATATAGTTAGTTAAACTATTGTGTTTAACCTCTTCTAAGTTTTGATAATCAAGCTTCTGGGGATCAAGACGTTTACTTTGGATGGCAAAGCCTACCCTTTTTTCACAGGAACAAAATCCAGTATTGGTTAATCCACAATAACAGGTTAAAAAACTCGCTACCTGCTTTTTTGCTCTAGATAATTTTTGGCGATAGTTTTCCGGAGTCATGTCTAAAATTTCTCCAGCAAGCTTGCTTTTTACTTTGAACATTGTTCCCAGAACAAAAACACAACGAGACGTCGGATCCAAGCACTGCAGCATTACATTCGTACAAGACAGTTTCAATTCTTGTCCTAATATTTTTTCTTCGACTCCTTGAAGCAAATCATTGGTATTCTCAACCACACCTGCTTTTATATCTTGAGAATAAACTTCGAAACTTAATGGATGATTAGCAAACATAGACTTCTTATAATCAATCAAATAGTTAGTGGCAATACGATATACCCAAGTTTCAAATTTACTTTCCTTTCGAAAAGTGCTTAGATTCGTAATTAACTTTGTTAGAATGTCCTGTGTTGCGTCTTCGGCGTCAGGAATTGATCCCAACATTCTAAGTGATAAATTAAAAACCAAATCTTGAACGTCCAATAAAATGTTTTCCAAAGCTAGACGATTCCCAGCAATAGCTTCGTTAATTACATCCTCTGTTACTCTCTCATTTTTCATAGATTAGCTCCTCCCTTTACCCTATTAGACGGAGATATCATCCATTTGTGACAACTTTTTTACTTATTCTTAAAAATAAAAAGTTAGAATATTTTAGTTTATTATCTCATATTGCTATATAAGCTGCTATTAAACGGATACTTACAAAGGATGGGGTGGGATGAGAAAACTGAAATGGGTGGGGAAATTCAAAAATAATGTAAAAAAAATCGCCAACTCGCTTTATAAGAGTGACGATTTTATGAATTAATTGGATACTGATTTTTTTAGACTTTTCCGAATGTATGTGATCCCTGTGTAGATAATTACTACTATAATGATCCATGTTAAAACGTCTAAATTTAAGCCCGTCACAAATTTAGCTGCAATAAATACCCCAAATACACCACAAACGGTAATTGCTAAACTTACTTTTCGCGCATAATCTCCTGATTTAATAAAGTTAACGCTGGCCACTGGCATCAACCCTGCACAAGAACCCATCATAATTGGAAAAGCCACCAAAGGATTCAGACCCAACATATAAACCATAGCCATACATGGAGCATATAGTCCAACGCCGATCGTCATTAATGCACCAAAAATGAAATTACCAACTACACCAATTAGTAACCGACCACCAGTTAGAGCAGTTGCTGTATTCCCTGCACCTAGTAAATTAATCATACCGGTTTGACGCAGTGCCATTAATACTGCCGTAGCAATCAAAGCCCATCCCATCCAAAATTGTACTGTTTTTTCTGGTAATTTTGTCACTGTCCGTGATCCTACGAAGGAACCAACAGTTGCTGCCGCAATTAGGGCAAACAATGTCAATGGTGCCACATCAACAACCGTAATAAAAATCATTGCCTCCACTAAAACGGGAATCGCATGACCTACATTTAAAGTTCCAGGCAATAAACGATCCTGATCCAGCTGCTTCGTTAAGTCCAACAGCATTGCTGTTGGTGCAAAACAGCCAATTCCTAATGTATCTAAAAAATCTGTTACAAAACCAATTAACCCGGAAACAATCCAGCTTCCGCCACCTAGATTGCCTTTATTTGCGAGAAGATCTCTTCCCATTAAAACAGCTTGCATCACTGCAAAGATTCCTAAAATAGTTAATACAACTTGTACCATTTTTATTCTGCTCCTTCATCCAAAATCAAATTTTCTGTTTTTGGGCGCAAAAAAATAACACCCTATTATAAGAAGAAAAATTCCCATTACTTCAGAACAAGGATGAATCAGCCTACATCCTTATTCTGGCAAAGTAATCTCTGCACAAGTAATGGGAATTTATTCCTTCGTTCTTAAACTACCTTACACATGCGCAATGTATTCGTA
>NZ_JAFREL010000149.1 GCF_017377655.1 Candidatus Enterococcus ferrettii | reverse complement strand
GATTTTTCTAATCGTATTATAATATAATCCGCTGGTTCTTTCTTAGCAAAAATAGCTTTAGAGGATTACGAAATATTTCCCGGTTTTTACGCTCTTTTTTATGAGATAGCTAAAAAAAGAAGAGGTTTTTAGAGGATTATGAAAAGAATTGTTTAAATTGACAAAAATTTGTAGTAAACTTATGTAAGTGAGAAAAATAGAAAAAAACAATTTTCTATTTGAAAAGACTTGAAAATTTTCTCTTTTTATGGTTATTTTAAAACTGTTGTAGGTGAATAGTTGAGCAATTGTACTTTTGATTTTACTAAGATTGCCGGTTTCTAACAGGTTCTTATTTACGTTCAAATAATAATTTTAAACAGTATTCAACTGTTTTTAATAGCCTTAAAGGCCAAATAATCCAATCAAAGGAGTGAACTATTTTGAAAGAACGTCGTGTGGAAAGAGTAATAGAAAAAATGAAGGAACAAGGGTATGGGCAATTATTAGTTTCTGATCCAGCAACCATTTTCTATCTAACGGGTCGTTGGATTCATCCCGGTGAAAGGTTATTAGTATTAGTCATTACTCCAGAAAACAAAAATACACTGATTATCAACAAATTATTTCCGATTGAAGAAGACTTAGGGGTAGAAAAAGTATTTATTGATGATACTGATGATGCGGTGAAAAAAGTTTTAGAGTATATAAATACTGATGAAAGAATTGGTGTTGACAAAAACTGGCCGGCGCACTTTTTATTACGCTTGTTAGAACTCGTTCCGGATGCAAAATTAAGTAATGGTTCTCAAGTAACGGATGCCGTTCGTGCAATCAAGGACGAAGAAGAAAAGCAATTAATGCGTGATGCACAAGCAGATAATGAAGTTGCAGTTGATCGTCTGAAAAAATTATTACCTGAGGAGTTAACAGAAGCTGAAATGGCTGACAAATTAGGTGAGATTTATAAAGAGTTAGGCAACAGCGGGTTCTCATTTGATCCAATCGTGGGTTATGGAGCTAATGCAGCAGACCCCCATCATGAAACAGATGATTCTAAAGTGAAGCCGGGCGATAGTGTAATTCTGGACATCGGCGGAATCAAAAATTCTTATGCTTCTGACTTAACTCGTACGTTTTTCTATAAAAAAGTATCTGAAAAAGGTCGTGAAGTTTACGAAATCGTCAAGGAAGCTAACCAACGTGCAATTGACATGGTAAAACCAGGCGTAAAGTTATCAGCTATTGATGCAGCGGCTCGTGATTACATCACAGAAAAGGGCTACGGTGAATATTTTACTCATCGACTAGGACACTTTATCGGAATCGAATGTCACGAAGCAGGAGATGTTTCAGGAGCTAATGATAATGTAGCTGAAGTTGGAAATATCTTCTCGATCGAACCAGGAATTTATATTCCTGGAGAAGTAGGAGTGCGCATCGAAGACTTAGTTATTGTTACAGAAGACGGCTGTGAAAACTTGAACCACTATTCAAAAGAGCTTGAAATTGTCGGTTAAATTGAAATAACCTTCTATCCGTAGTTATTGCGGGTAGAAGGCTTTCTAAAAATCGTTAACCATCAAAAAAACGTCGGTAAACATCAGACTCATTGATTAATTAAGGAGGATGAAGATGAAAGTAGAAGAAGGCTATATGCCTTATTTAGATCACAAGACGTATTACCGTATCATTGGAGAAAAAAGTGGCGGTAAAAAACCGTTAATCTTGATGCACGGAGGACCAGGCTCAACTCATAATTATTTTGAAGTTCTTGACGAAATGGCTGTTGAGGGCCGTCAACTGATCATGTATGATCAGTTAGGATGCGGCAAGTCAGCGGTTCCTTCTGATCCATCCTTGTGGACCAAAGAAACATGGGTCAATGAGTTGATCGCTTTGAGAGAATATTTGAGTTTAGATGAAGTTCATCTGTTAGGTCAGTCATGGGGTGGGATGCTAGAAATTATCTATTTATGTGATTATGCACCTAAAGGAATCAAGAGTATGATTCTCTCTAGTACACTTTCTTCTGCTAGTCTTTGGGCACAAGAACAGCATCGCATGATCAAATTCATGACGGAAGAGGATCAAGCTGCGATTGCTAAAGCAGAAGCTGAGAACAAATACGATGATCCGGCTTATCTAGCTGCTAATGACCGCTTCATGATCCGTCATGCAGCCTCAGTACCGACTGAAGATTCTCCAGAACCGTTACGTCGGAAAAAAGTTCCTGGAACTGAAAGCTATGTTACTGCTTGGGGACCAAATGAGTACATGCCAACGGGTACCTTACAGCCATATGAATATACGAATAAATTATCGTCAATAGATGTACCAACATTGATTACCAGTGGAACCAACGATTTGTCTACACCACTTGTTGCTAAGACGATGTACGACGTAATTCCTGGAGCACAATGGGAATTATTTGCGCACAGTCGCCATATGCCGTTTGTGGAAGAACGCGAAAAGTATATGAATTTGTTAGAATCGTGGCTTTCTGCACACGACTAAAAATATTTTAAGAAAGAAGGAACACCATGGAAACGACTCCGGTTAAAAAGAAAAAACCTTTTGGCTTTTATGTCTGCTCACTAGGCTTCTCTTTTGAACGCGCGGCCTTTTATACAGCAAAATACATGCTGGCTATTTGGATCGCAACAACTGCTGCTTCTGGCGGATTAGGAATGACTAGCGCACAGGGGGCAGCTATCTCTGCCTATTTCGTTGCAGCAACCTATATTACACCAATGTTTGGAGGTTGGCTGGCTGACTACTGGTTGAGTCCACGACTTTGTGTAGCAGTTGGAATGATTTTGATGGGTGCCGGTTACATGCTGGCTTGGCAAGCAAACTCTATGGGCATGGTATGGGCAATGATCATTTTAGTTGCTATTGGGACAGGATTATTTAAAGGAAATCTTTCTGGTATAAACGGCCTATTATTTAGTGATGAAAATGAATTGAATGAGGCTTTCTCTGTTCAGTACTCATTCGTCAATATTGGCTCGTTTTGTGGAACAACATTTCTAGTATTGTTAATCCCAGGTTTTGGATTTAACTTTGTCTTCATGATTTGCGGCCTTTTACTTTTAATCGATGCTGTATGGTTTATCTTTAACAGCCGTTCATTAGGTGAAGCAGGTAAGAAACCATTTAAAATTGATCAGCGTCAATTTGAGTCAGCGGGTAAAAATACTTCGGGTGAAGAAAATGCACCATTGACTTCTGGAGATAAAAAACGAATCTTTGCTATTATTTTAGTTACTTTGTTCTCAGTTGTATTTTGGATGGTCTGGTATATGGCGTATATGCCAGCGTACTACTACTTTGGTTATGGAGATGGAGCAGGCTTCTTAGGCCGTGCTAACTGGGTGGTCGGAAGCTTTCAAGTACCAACATCATATTTTGACTCTATGAACGCTCTAACTTGTATCATCTTAGGTCCAATTTTAGGTAAATTATGGACAAAGCTAGCTGCTCGCCCACAAGGGGATATGAGTATGTTTAAGAAAACAGCGTTAGGAATGATTTTAGTAGGTGTATCTTACGTGGCAATGGTAGTTGCGGATATGGTAGGACAAGGTCATGCATCTATCATGTGGTTAGTATTAGTCAGCCTTTTAATGTCAGTTGGAGAGATGATTTTCTCACCACTAGGAAATTCATTTATTGCCAAGTTAGCTCCGGCAAAATTGATGGGGTTATTGCTTGGTGTTTGGCCGGTTGCAGTATTTATCGCCCAATTAATTTATCCAAAAATTTATGCTTTCTTAGAAACCGATGTTCCAGCGGAATTCCAAAGAGGCTATGGTATTTTAGCCGCAATCGTTATCGTCTTAGGTTTGATTCTATGGTTTGGAAGTAAAAATCTGGATAAATTGGAAACAGCAGAATAATGGCTTGAAAAATAGATCTCATTTTGAGGTCTATTTTTTTTTTGGAAAATGTGAAGAGCAACTTGTGTATAGAGTCACATATAAATTGCATCGATAGATTTACTAATATCTGATAATAAATATCTATTGAAAGCAAAAATAGTAACGCTTTCACGAAATGCTAAATAACGCATATGATATATTTATAATCATTATAAATAACTAGATTAAAATATGGTGTGACGGAAATTAGAAAGAGATATGATGAACGTATATTCTTCTTTTGAAGCTATTTGTTAAAGTTTTCAAGATTTTTTCTATCGTTTTTGCTTTTCGAAAAAAATAAATAAAAATAGAAGTAACTTAGAAGATAAAATTGATGCGAAGTTGAGATAAATAGTAGAAAT
>NZ_JAFREL010000148.1 GCF_017377655.1 Candidatus Enterococcus ferrettii | reverse complement strand
AATTACGGACAGTAAACAGACAGAGACCTTTCCTGTAGATGGGACGAAAGCGGAGGTCGGATCAGACGGCCTCACCCCTTTAGCAGGAATCAGTTATGTCATTACTCGGGTTTCCCCAGTACAGGAAACGACAGATTTCCAACCAGTAGAAGGAGCAGATGCATTTTCAACAACCATTACGACAGATGGGAATGGACTCGCTAAGGTGAGCCATTTGGCGCAAGGAACTTACAGGGTTGAAGAACAAAGCAACAGTCTCTTATCTAAAGTGATGGAGCCAGTTATTTTAGAACTTCCTTTGCCGCAACGGTCAGGACCGGCATTAAATGAAGTCTATCTCTATCCCAAATCCAGTGTCATTGATACGAAGGTTCCTTCTACAGGAACAAAAACTGGAGGAGGAAATACTGCTTCTGGTCGACTGCCTCAAACAAGTGGCAATATAGGTACTTACTTATCATTAATAATGATCTTAGGATTTCTTATGATTATGGGAATGTTAGGATTGTGGACCCTCAGAAAAAAAAATCATTACAAATAGTAACAATAGGAGTAACCATTCGGTTACTCCTAATTTTCTAAAAAGTGAGGAGACCATCTGTGACTAAGCAAGAAAAAACGAAACCCAAAAAGAAAATTTCTGGATTAATGGTGTTTGCCATTATTATGATTGTTTCTGGTGTACTGGTCTTATTGTATCCAATTGTTGGAAATATATTGGCTAATCGAGAACGCAGTTCTGCCTCAAGTTCATATAATGAAGAGTTGAAACATCTAACCGTGGAAGAAAGAGAACAACAATATCAATTGGCACAACAATATAACCAATACATATTTCAAAAGCAACAAGGAAATGAAGTGCCGAAAATTGATTACCAGCAAGTCATTAAACAATCTTCTAAAGTGATGGGAACTATTGATATTCCAGCAATATCTATCAAACAAATGCCTTTTTATCATGGCACTTCTTATAAGACCTTAGATAAAGGGTTGGGTCACTATGAAGAGAGTTCCATTCCCATCGGTGGAGAAAATACGCGATCGGTGATTACTGGTCACAGTGGCGTGAAAAACCAAGTGCTTTTTAGTGATATTAAAAGCTTAGAAAAAGGGGATATCTTCTACATTAATATTTTAGGAAAAAAGCTAGCTTATAAAATTGACTCATTTGAGGAGATTTTGCCAAATGAAGTTGAGAAGGTGCATATTAATCCGGGAAAGGATCAAGTTACTTTATTAACGTGCACGCCGCCAGGGATAAACACCTATCGCTTATTGGTAACCGGTCATCGTATTCCTTATCAAAAAGCGTTAAAACAGCAGGTTAAAAAGAGAAATTTGTGGAGTTACCAAAATATTGTCTTATTCGCTCTTCTATTTAATTTCTTACTATTTTTACTTTTATTGCTTCTCTATCGTCATTACTTAAAACAATTCCGCTCAATAGATCCAGAGAAGATGGATAAAGGTCGAAAACGGTTGAAACGTTTATTTTTGATAACAAAGTCATACTTTATT
>NZ_JAFREL010000147.1 GCF_017377655.1 Candidatus Enterococcus ferrettii | reverse complement strand
ATCCAGCTACCCCAGTTACTATTTTCTTGAGCTTAAGAGCATAAAATAGTATAATAAACTAGTACTTAGCACTCATTTATTAACATGCCGGCGTGGCGGAATTGGCAGACGCGCTGGACTCAAAATCCAGTGATCTCACGATCGTGCCGGTTCGACCCCGGCCGCCGGTATTAAGACTTATCAGCAGTTCGATTGCTGATAGGTCTTTTTATTTTTCAGCCTATTTTTTTGTGCTACTTTATGGAAAATTATGGTGTAAGGCCAGTTTGTAAAAATCAAATTATAAAAATAGAAGTAGTCTTAAATAATAAAATTAAGATGGGAACGTTCCTAAAAATCTTTAGTGAATGTTAGATATGTTCCAAGTTTCTATGTGAAAAATTCTCTAGTTATGCCATCAAAACCAAGATCATTTTATGCTTCATTTAATCGTAGTAGATGGGCCTCTTTTACAAACAAAGCTAAAGCAATACTTATTGCTATCAGCTAAAATCTTTGAACTATCATCATCTAAATGCTTTCTCATAATTAGAAGTATTAAACTATGCTATGGTTCAGTTAATTTGAGTTTATAAGCACAGCTAACTATCCTCTATTTTTTTTTCAAAAAATACTCAAATGTGCAAATTTTCACCAGGGTAACCGTTTCTTCTAAAGTCGCATGTCACAGTATGTTTTTCCGGAAGCTCATGCCATTTCCTTAACGGGAATTAGTACTTCAAAAATTTGATCTTCGGGGTGTTCCGAGGTGGCTTCATCTTGCCAAAGCAGTTCCCAAATATCACCATCAAGCACTAAGTTATTTTTCTTTAAGTAATTTCTAAAATGGTTGTTGAAAATATTAATATGATGAATTTCATCTTTCATAAATCCAGATACATAATAACCAGCCGGACGTGTTACGATCTTCTGAGACTTATAAAGCGGTAAACGTTCATCAGAGATTTTTACTAAAGCGCGGTATGGAGCTGCATGGAAATTTTCTTCATAAAAGGCTGCACCATCCACCAAAAAGCCAATTGGATATCCACTGAATAAGTCTTTACTGTCAACAGAAGAATAAAAACGGCCATAAATTTCAACAGAGTCCATACCATCAATACTGTCTATGACATCCGAAATAACAAAAGACTCGGCCTCACGATAACTGTAGGTAATAGATTCTAGATCGAAATTTTTTAAAGTTTCATAGCGTTTAATATAGCTGTCTAAAGAAGTACGGATATCTTTAAGAATGACAATCTGTTTATCCACCTTTGATCGTTGACGATAGAATTCTTGAACAGCGTAATCAACATTACGATTATTCAAGAAGGTGTGAATTTCTTCTAAAGGCATTCCAATATTTTTAAGAAGTAAGATGACATCTAATTCGAAATATTGGTCAATACCGTAATAACGATACCCGTTAACTCCAATTTTTATTGGTTTAAATAGATCGATCTGATCGTAATAAATTAGCGTTCGTCGACTAATGCCTGCATATTTTGCCATTTCACTGACCGAGAGATATTTTTTCATGAGAAACTCCTCTTTTTCCTTGACTGTAACGTTACGTTACAGTTTATTCTATCATTTGAGAAGGAGGAATAGAAGATGAAATTATTTAAAATTTTTTTCAAGGATTATCGAAAGATGTTTTTGGCAACCTTCATCTTAATGGTCTTACAAGCTGTGGGAACATTAATGATTCCCTACTATGTTGCTGAAATTATTGATAAAGGTATACTAACTCAGGATCAAGGAGCTATTTGGCGCAATGGCGGCTTAATGTTGGGAGTAGCTGTACTTACTGGAATTGTTTCTATTATTGCTAGTTACTATTCAGCCATTTTAGCCGGACGCTTCGGCTATTTTTTGCGTAAACGCTTAGTTGAGAAGACGCAACACTTGTCACTGGCAGAAATGGAAGAATTTGGTACTCCGACATTATTAGCTAGGACAACTAGTGATATCACTAATATCCAACAGATTTTGATGATGGTGTTCCAGATGATTATCCCTGCTCCGTTGATCTGTATTGCATCCATTGTGCTGACAGGAGCAATTTCTTGGCGTTTTGTTTGGATACCTACACTATCAATTATTCTTTTTTCAATTGTTTCTTTAGCTGTTATTAAAAAAGCGATCCCTTTGGCTGATGTTATGCAACAAAGAATGGATAAGATGATGCAAGTACTCCGAGAATTTTATACAGGTGTCCGTGTTATTAGGGCCTTTGATAAAACCAAATTTGAGAAGGAACGCACAGATCAAACATTTGGTACTTATGCTGACGTAATGATTCGTGTAAATAAGTTGTTTGCTATATTAAATCCAACTGTCAATTTGGTGATGGGGCTTGGAATGACGGCTGTTTTGGCTTTCGGTGGAGTTTTAGTTCTACAGGGCAACGTTCCAATCGGGAGTTTAACAGCAATCAGCGAGTATACGATTTTGAGTTTATGGTTCTTAACCATGGCAGCAATGGTCATCGTGATGATTCCTAAAGCTTTAGCATCCTTAGAACGTATCGGAGAGGTAGTGGAAAAAGAAGAAGAAATCAGTGATGGATATAAAGATGACTTTCAATCCCGAGAAAAAGGACCTGTTGCTGTATTTAATCAGGTGGATTTTGCTTATAGCGGAGCAGAGGAAGCTGTTTTATCTGATATTACCTTTGATATACCGATAGGAACTACTGCAATCGTCGGAGGAACTGGCTCAGGGAAAAGTACAATCGCCAAGGCGTTATTGCGTTTTAAAGACACTTCGAAAGGTGAAATTCGTTTTTTAGGGGATTCGATTAAAAATGTTTCGCAGAATGCTTTAAGAGATCGCATTAGTTATGTTCCACAAAAGGCTTTCTTATTTAGTGGAACTGTTGAAGATAATTTTTTGTTCGGGAATCCAAAAGCAACTACCGAAGAGATCCAACAGGTTGCCAGAATTGCTCAGGCCGAAGAGTTTATTGAGGGACTAGATGGCCAGTACCAGGCAACTGTTGCGCAAAAAGGTAATAATTTCTCAGGTGGGCAAAAGCAGCGCCTAAGTATTGCCAGAGCATTGATTAAGCCTGCGGATCTGTATTTCTTTGATGACAGTTTTTCAGCATTGGATTATCAAACAGATGCAAAATTGCGACATGCATTGAAGACTTTTTTAAAAGATGCTGCTGTAGTAATTGTTGCACAACGTCTTTCTACTATTAAAGACGCCGATCAAATTATTGTTTTAGAAGAAGGAAAAATTGTTGGCAAGGGCACTCACAAAGAGTTGCTGACAACCTGCCGGGTTTACCAAGAGTTTGCCAAATCTCAAGGAATGGGGGAGGAAAAGTATGAGCATGAAGCAAGTTGATGAAACTGTAGATACAGAAGTGCCAAAAGATATGAAAAAAACTGGTCTTCGTTTGTTTAAACTACTAGCAATTCAAAAAGGACGTTTCTTGATTATCATTACTTCGGCAATTTGTTTTGCTGCTTTAATGGGAGTCACTCCTTTAATCTTGGGCTGGGGGTTAGACGCAATTATTGCGCTGTTCCAAAATAATCAATTTTCATTAAATAGTTTAGTGGCGGTTTTAAGACAACCGGTTCTTTTCCTTTTCCTGACTTGGATAGGTGTAGCACTATTTTCATTATTGCAGGAGTATACAATGGCTAGTGTTGCTGAGACATTGACTCTAAGGTTAAGAAGAACACTAACTGAAAAATTGAACCGATTACCAATGAACTTTTTTGACCAATACAAGACTGGTGATATCTTAACTAGAGCTACTTTAGATTTGGACAAAGTTTCTGAAGTCTTACAAGTTGGTTTAATGCAATTGATTTCGGCAGTTCTTTCGATCTTAATTGGTTTAGGTTTGATGATTTATTTGAGTCCGTTGCTGACTATCGGTATTGTCGTGATTCTCCTAATTAGTTTATTTCTAACCAATTACTTGGCTAATAAGAATCAAGAATATTTTTCGCAAAACCAAGTTGCTTTAGGAGTTGTAGGAACTAAGGCTGAAGAAGATTATTCTGGTAATTTAGTAATTAAGGCCTATAATCGTCAAAAAGAAACGATGAGAGAATTAGACAAATTAAACGAAGCGCAATTCCAAGCCTTTAAAAAGGCTCAGTTTGTCAGCTTCGCTATCAATCCGTTGATCCGATTAGTCAATCAACTAGGCTTTGTTACGAGCGCTGTTGTCGGTGGGATTATGGTGATTAATGGTCAGATGTCAATTGGTTTAGTTCAAGCGTATTTACAATATGTTAATCAAGTCTCTGAGCCTATTACGCAAGTCTCATATGTGATCAATAGTTTGCAAAGTGCTTTTGCAGCGCTAGAACGAATTTTCGAGATTTTGGATCAGAAAGAAGAAAGCGAAGAACCATTGTCTTTATCTGTACCAGAAAAAGTTATTGGGGAGGTTACATTTAAGCACGTAGCTTTTGGCTATCAGCCAGAGCATTTGTTGATGGAAGATGTTAATTTTAGAGTTAAACCTAAGCAAATGGTAGCAATCGTTGGACCAACCGGGGCTGGAAAAACTACGATGATCAATTTATTAATGCGTTTTTACGATTTAAATCGTGGGAGG
>NZ_JAFREL010000146.1 GCF_017377655.1 Candidatus Enterococcus ferrettii | reverse complement strand
TTTATCCTTCTTTTCTCCTTAATTTCGACTTTACTATACACCTTAAAGTAAAGTTCATTAGAGATTATAACATATTTTAAACACATTTTCAGATGATCTTATATACCTCAATCAGAGTAAAATAATTTTCTGAAATACATATAGAAGAACATAACATATTTTGAGTTGTATTCTATTCATTTTGACTGTTTGCTGCAGAGAATAAAAGTGATTTCCGAGCACGAACTATACAATATTCTATGAGGCGATAAAACCACCATTTTCGATCTGAGTCAGCTTTTCAGCAGCATTCGATTGAAATAGGATCTGGGATTTCAGGGAGAAGTGATTCCAGCCTTTCGGGTAACGGCTACCGGCTTTTTCCTCTTGTGTAAAGAGATGCTTCATAACATAGTAGTTGTCTTTTTCAAAACATTACGCACTCTAAAAATGAAAAAATAGAAGAGTGAATTCTCAAAGAGAGCGCTCACTTTTCTATTTTTTTAATTCAGATATATCGATATTTTTACTTGTGCTTTTGTATATCTATTTCATCTGCCATAATTGGATCAATTCCCTCATACACGTCTTCGAAAACCTACGTCCCTTTTTCTCTATTGTTCGATTCGATAAATTCTCCGAGTCAACCTAACCCTAACACCGCACTCATGAATATCATTGCTAGTCTTTAATTGTCTTTCTGCTGATACTTTGGAGAATATTGTAGAATTTCTTTCGTCGCAGCTATCCCAATACGTGCTAAGAAAGTTTTACCAACTCCAATATATTTATGCATTAAAGCGATAACCGCTACCCCATAGTGTTTCAATGGGTAATTCAGACAATTTAGTTTTTCTCAATTTTTCACGAATTCGTTTGATATGAACGGTTACCGTCGATACTTCTGTATTTAGAACATCGAAATCCCAAATACGTTCGAATAATTCTTCTTTATTCCATACTCGATTGGGATGTTCCATCAAAAACAATAGCAGCTGAAATTCTTTGTTAGTGAAAATAATTTCTTCTTCTAACACATAAACTTTATGGGCATCAATATTGATTGAAATGTCTGCTCGTTCGATTGTTTTTTGGCTGGTAAGTATTTCCACTTAATAATTGATAACGATTCATGTGAGCTTTTACTCTAGCAACCAGTTCATTAGGACTAAATGGTTTGATAATGTAATCATCTGCCCCTAATCCAAGTCCACGAATTTTATCGATATCTTCCGTTTTTGCTGAAACAATGATCAAAGGTGTTTGTTTCTTTTCACGAATGGCTTTACAAATTTCAAAGCCATTCATGCTAGGCAGCATGATATCTAAAATAATCAAATCAAAATTTTTTTCTAAAGACAGTTCTAACCCCATTTTCCCATCGTGCTCAATCGAAACATTCATATTATTGATCTCTAAATAGTCTTTTTGAAGTTCAGCGATATCAGGATCGTCTTCTATGATCAAAATGTGTGTCAAAATTAGTAAGCCTCCTTCATTAAAGGTAATTGGATTTTTACGCTCGTGCCTGTTTTGTGCTTACTGTCTATGGAGATACTTCCTTGATGGTGTTCAATAATTTGTTTAGCGATACTTAATCCCAAACCGCTGCCTTTGATCGTTGGGGTCCGGGACTTGTCTGTTCGATAAAACCGATCAAAAAGGTAAGGGAGTTCTTCTTCAGCAACCCCGATCCCATTATCGGTGATCGTGAGAGTCAATTCAGTAGATGAATAGGTAATACTAAAAAAGATTTTTAATACGTCTTTTTCTGAATGAGCAAATTTTATACTATTTTGGATTAAATTAGTAATTACACGTCTCATTTGAATTTCATCCATATTAACCAGTAATTTTTTATCTGGAATGTCAGTTGTTAACTCAATATCTTTCTCCCAGAGATATTCTTCTAAAATTGGTTGAATGAATGAAACAAAATTTGTCGGTCGCAGCTCATAAAGAGATTGATCTAAATCCAGTTTTGAATAGAAGAAAAGTTCTTCGATCAATTCATTTAAAGCGATGCTTTTTTCATGGATCACCTTTAAATAGTGGTTCCTTTTTTCATTTGTGTTAGCAACACCATCTAAAAGTCCTTCAACATAACCCAAAATAGAGGTAACTGGCGTTTTTAAATCGTGAGAAATATTAGCAATCAATTCTTTTCGGCTATCTTCGTCTAATTCTTTTTGTTGATTGGCTTCTTGTAAGTCTTGCCACATTTGTTCAAAACTAATTTGTAACTGTTTTACTTCAGATGATAATTTTTGCTTATCTTTTGTGGTAAAAGGATTATTCGTCAGAGTAGGATCACTGATTTTTTTGGACGCTTTTTCTAAATCTTCTAACGGTTCAATGGTTGTTTTTGTTAATCTTTTATTGATATACCAAGCAGCTAAAAAGGCGATGATAATAATCACAATAACTACCCAAATGATCCATCGCGTGATGAATTCAAAGAGGTTGCTTTCTCTTTTTAAAATAATGAAGCTTCCCTTACTTCCATCTAAATATTGAAAATCAGATTTAACATAATGATAAAGTCGACCGGCATTGTCTAAAGTTCCTGTCGGCATAAAATTATTCATTTCATAATCAGGACTATGAACAATCAAGGATTTTTCAACCAGGTCTTTTGAATAATATGGAAAGGAAGCATTTTTACGGATGACGACTTCTAAGCCTTTGTTTTCAATAGAATGAATGGCTTCTGATAATTCACTGTTCATAGGAAGTGTGAGCAGCTCCGGAGAGCGTTTGACCAATTTATCTAGTGTGATATAACTCTCTTCTTCCTTTTGAGTCAA
>NZ_JAFREL010000145.1 GCF_017377655.1 Candidatus Enterococcus ferrettii | reverse complement strand
TAATAGGCTTTTGATTTTTGGAAAAGTGAAAAAAGGGGCTGGGGTACCAGAAAAGTTTTTTTAATCGGGGTGTTCTCCTTTTGTGGGGGAAAGCCGATAAACCTTGGTATATCAACAGAAAGGTCGGTTTGAGCTATTTTGAGAAAAAGATAAAATAACAAAATACGAAAAATTAGGAACAAACAAAGAGGCAGTTTCACCTGATGAAAGGGAAACTGCCTCTATTTTCTAGTTATTTATTTTTGTCTGATCATACGGACTGTTCATCCAAAGGAAAAGCATTGAAGCCACGATTCCTCTCTGCTTCAGCCTGATAGTGGGCCGTCCAGCGAGTCGAATATTGGTGGTAATAAATACCGGACTCGAAAGGAAATTGCTGTAAAATTGGCTGCCTGCTCAACAGGAGCCCGAATGGTGTGTCTGGCAAGGTCAGATAGTCTAGCGGTGTCCCGTAACGTGATCGTTTCGTTGGCCAAGGCAGATCCCGTTCGGAACAGGCGAAAGCTAGAGCGGCATTCGCGGCATATTTAATAATGGTTTCTTTACGGGTTTTGACAACTGTCCCAGGGCCACTGGCCATCTTGATGTAGGTTCGGCCAGAGTCTTCCCAAATGCTGTGAATGGATAAAGGGTTGATCCAGATCGTATGCTCAATGGTGGTTAGTGGAAAAAGCACATACAGTGCATTCACCATGGGATGCAGGCGGCTCTGAAAAACGTTTAAATGCTGGTGTAAATGAGTGAACACCTGACTGGTAAGAGGGTAGTCATAGAAGGTTAGCGCTTCTTCCGTCCGCCGCAAGGTAGTTAGCGTCTTGAAGGGAGAATGGTAACACTGGTTCTCATCATAAAAGGTGAGGGTTGCATTTTGCCCAGGGATTGGCAAGACAAGATGGGTCTGCATAATATCCAAGGTTGGGTAAATAGGATCGGCTCGCTTTAATTCACGCGCCCAATCTGGACCCCATTCTTGGCAGTTTAACAAAATATCGCTTTCATTCATCCATAATTCTTCATTTTTTATAGGTAACATTGATTCTCACTCCGATCATTTTTTAGGGTATAATTTTTACTTGTCCCAGTTATTAAGGGGATACTAATATAGTACATTTAACCCATTCATTTGGGAATAGTGTAATTAATAAAAAACACCAGTTAATAACTTTTACAAACTAGGAAATTCACAAACTTTTATTTCTAATTTCCAATAAACTATGGTGTTGTATTATAATGAAATGAGGAAAAATTGAGATTTATACTCGTTTTTGTAGTGGAGAGAGGTCAAAAATGATCATTCGTAGCGGGAAATATATCTTAGTTTTAACAAAACTAAGAGGAATCGAGAAATCAAAATAAAATCAGTTGTAAAATTTATTCTTAACTGAATTAATTATAGAATATG
>NZ_JAFREL010000144.1:607-2902 GCF_017377655.1 Candidatus Enterococcus ferrettii | reverse complement strand
CCACTCGACTTAGTTGAGCAGCTTACACAGTTTGTTCTACCCATCGGTTAGAATCGAGAATATCAATGCGAAAGAGAAGTGAAGTTAGCTGAATTCGATCAGACCATTTATGACTGGGTAGGCTGCTGATAGATCCTTACTGTGTAAAAAGACTATTAGTTAGATAATTTCCACGGGTTTGTCAACTAAACTGTGGAAGTTAATTAGTTAAGTTTTCTAGAGAGTAAACTTTCACAGTATTTTTAAGCAGTTAGGAGTAAACTATTTGAACGTACAGTTAAATAAACCTGACCTTACGGAAGGTAGATCGCATATTTTTCAATTCTAGAAGCGAAGGTCTCGTTCACCATTGACTGATTGAGTACCATAGCCCAGTTCTGGATATGACCGTCTGCCCACTTCGTGTGTAATTCTTTCGTGCGTAAATAAAGCAATTTAAGGAGTGCATTCTCATTGGAGAACGCTCCTTTTTTAGTGACTTTTCTAAAACTGGAATGGACACTCTCAACGGCATTCGTAGTATACATAATTTTTCGAATCGCACTACCATAATCAAACAATTGTTCAACATGGGAGAAGTTCCGTTTCCATACATCTACTGCACCAGAATAGTGAGACCACCGATTTTGGAAACTGTCGAAAGCGGCATGTGCTGCATTGAGAGAAGACGCACCATAAAATTTCTTCATATCCTTACAGACTTCCTTGTAGTCTTTACTTGGGATGTATCGCAACGCATTTCGAACAAGATGAACGATACAACGTTGAACGATGACCGATGGAAAGGTCGCTTTCGCGCCTTCTTCGAGACCAGAGACACCATCCATGGAAATAAAGAAGACATCTTCTACACCACGTGATTTCAATTCATCAAATACTTGCATCCAACGATTTTTTGATTCCGTTTGGTTGAGCCATAACCCTAAAATTTCTTTATTTCCTTTAAGGTCATATCCAAGAATCGTATACACTGCATATTCTTTGGCTTCGTAGTTTTCGCGTAAAGTAACATACATACAGTCAACAAATAAGAAGGCATAGCACTTAGCTAACGGGCGTGCTTGCCATTCTTCTAATTCAGGAAGTACAGCGTCTGTGATATCTGAAATCATTTCATGAGAGATATCAAAACCATAAATATCTTCAATCGTTGCGGCAATATCTCGTTGGCTCATTCCACGAGCATACATCGAAAGAACTTTGCCTTCGATGTCGGAGACATCTCTCTTTCTCTTTGGAATCAATTCAGGATCAAAAGAGGCATCTCTATCTCTAGGAACATCAATATCTACTTCCCCAAAACTTGTTTTAAGCGTTTTATTACCGTAGCCATTTCGTCGATTCTTATGTTCTTTGGGTTCTTTCGAATGAGGGTCATATCCTAAATGATGGTTCAATTCTCCCTGCAGCATTTTCTCAAATAAAGGACCAAACACGTCTTTCAGAGCTTCTTGCATGTCATCTACAGATTCAGGTTGATAAGCGTTTAGAATGGTTTCAGCTAGCTTTTCAGCATCGGGATTTCTTTTCTTTCTAGCCATAATAAAATCACCTCTTAGTTTTATTTTAGAAAAATAAAAACTGTGAAGCAACCACCTGCCTAGGATTAGTGGTTACTTACACAGTTAATATTACACTCTCATTTCCACAGTTTAGTTGACAAACCCACAGTTGTTTCACTGATTTCAATTAAAGTATTCATTACAATAAGGTAACTAGCAGCCAGAAGTTTGCCCTTAGCACTAATACAATTCGCGTAAAAGTTTATCCACTCTTTTTTCAATGATTAAAAAATCTTTTTGACGCAAAGGTGGGTCTACCACACAAATATTGCCAGTATTTGTATCGTTAATAGACGGCATATTAGTCACGACCAAACAGTTTCTTTTGAGAGAGGGGGGTGAAATGATCACCTCTAAATTGTATCTTCTGTCAAAATGATTTTGAATCATTTTCCTCATTCGTTCTCTTACTAGAAAAGAAAGATCTGCATCAATGGCAATTTCGACTTTTGGTTCAAAGCTTGACCAGTATTCAAAATATGAGAAAAGCAGCAGATACCGTTTTAATAATAATTCTTCTTCGTCAAAAATTTCGAGCTTGGATAAGACCTTCATTTCTCGAATAAATTCTTTTAACTTCATCGTCAAATTTTTAGGGAAACCCGACTCGCCCAAGGAGGTAAAGTCGTCCAAATCGAAGTAGATACCAGGAAAAATCCTGCTCTGCAGATGAGTACAAAAGAAGAAGGTGTAAAAAATTTCCTGCATCCCACTAGGAATCTCAAAAAAGTCT
>NZ_JAFREL010000144.1:0-507 GCF_017377655.1 Candidatus Enterococcus ferrettii | reverse complement strand
CATCCAGTGGGTCATCTCCATAATGACGAAAATATACATGAACTCATTTTCTTCAAACACTTGATGGTTTCGTTCGACTGTCTTAACTAGTTCCTTTCTTCGAAAAGCAGTGAAATTAATATATTGATTCCAATTCTCTGTATCAACAATAAAGAATTTCTTTTTACTTCGCAGCAAACAGACAGCTATGAAATAGGCAATTTTTTTTCTATGAACAGCCCTAAAACAATATCCGAATCCGTCTTCTACATGATCAATCGTTCGGTGCAATCGATCTTCATCTATGTATTCAAAGGGCCAATCCCCATTTTTGAAAAGCGTCCATAAGAAAATGTAACAGAAGAAGCGCACCGTTTTTTCCTCCCCTACAAATTCCAGTTTATTGGCATCAACGGTCAGGTTAAATGAAGACAATAGTTGATTAATTTTTTTAACCGACTGTTTAATAGAGTAAACACTGATAAAATTTTTTTCGGAGTATTTCTTAATATAATCGGTTTTCAAAAG
>NZ_JAFREL010000143.1 GCF_017377655.1 Candidatus Enterococcus ferrettii | reverse complement strand
GAGTCACTGTCCGAGTCTGAGTCACTATCCGAATCACTGTCGCTTTCGTCATCTTCACCGTATATTACAGTTGTATCTTCTCCTGGGTCAGAAACTGCTGGTGGCTTATAACCCTTCTCTGGATCTTCTTGATCAACTAATTCCAATTTATTCCCCTCTTCATCGGTTGGGGTATATCCTGGAACATAAGGAATGACTGGATAGTTCGGGTCATCCGGGTCTAATGCTTTGCTAGGATCATTTGGATCGTTTGGATATTTAATAGTAATGGTTTCGCCAGTATCTGGATTCGTCCACGTAAATCCACCCATTGGTCTGTAAACATAGGTTACATTGGCTCCATTTGGACCAACCGAGGTAGGATTTCCTGCATCAGCTTCTACATATAGATAACCTTCCACAACATTTATTTTGTCTTGAATGGATGCACCTACCATGGTATCTTCCATAATATCTGATGCAATTGTTTCCCCAGCTTCATTCACATAATGGTAAGTCACGGTTGTTTCATTAGGTACTAAACGCCAAGTCGTATCTCCCATCTTAGTTGTCGGCTGCATGGTATCTCCCGGTGTTAATGTTTCTCCAGCTTCATTTATATAATGGTATCCTGCTGGTGGTTCTGGAACTTCCAAATCTCTTAGGTTCAAATTATCAGTAAGAATTGAGTAACGCGTAGTAGAACCAGTTTCATTGTTATCATAAGCAGTAGTATCAATAATCAGGCTACCTACTTCTTGGTAAACAAAAACCACATCTGGCGTTGGATCTCCATACTTCCCAGATCTATTAGCTGGCATTTCATGAAGCACATAGTTTTTACTTCTATAGTTTCTTACTTGAGCAAAATAGTCTTCATTGTATTTTCCAGGTATTGTTTGATCGTCTGCCCCAGCATTAATTGACTCATCACCAACACCATCACCATCTATATCTAGCATGTACTTAACAGTTACTGATGAATCTTTTGCTGTGTAATAATAGTCATAAGAAGTCGTTTGTCCTTGCTCAGGAAAAGTAATATCTAACTCACCCGTTAATGGATCGGCACCAATAGGTAACTTTCCTGCTCCTTTGTTTAGTTCGTACCCTTCGATTTCCAAATCTTCTGCTGTAACGCGGCCAGTATCGTCTGGCCAACCATTAATTGTTTTTGTACCGATCGGACCATTTTCATCGCGCAAATTTAATTGGACATAGCTTTGACCTTGTACAGATATTGCTGCAGGGGTTG
Source organism: Candidatus Enterococcus ferrettii (assembly GCF_017377655.1). Classification (GTDB taxonomy): domain Bacteria; phylum Bacillota; class Bacilli; order Lactobacillales; family Enterococcaceae; genus Enterococcus_A; species Enterococcus_A ferrettii. The sequence goes on along the minus strand of NZ_JAFREL010000143.1, from coordinate 8,312 downwards.
TACTTGCAGATGACAGGTAAGTTTCTCCATGTAACATATCCAAACTAAGTGAATCTGCAGAGTTAATTATCGAATTATCTCTAAAATAAATATTAAAATCGTTATATGAACTGAAACCCATTGTTGCGTAAACTCTATCTACTAAATCCACAACATCTTCATTAATAGGGAAGCCTTGCATTCCAAAAAATTCTGAGGGGCTTGTAGCTCCGCTGTTTCGATATATATCCGTCTCTGTGATTTTTGGTGCATCAAAAATGCTGCCGATATTACGTGCAAAGACTACATTCCCTTCAGGAGTTTCAAATGAAGTATACGAATATGGTCCAGCAGCAATTAAAGCTTCTTTAATTTGTTCATCAGATGAATCTTGAGAAACTGTAATGTATCGCAGCGTGTATTTAGATGAAAATTCTTCACTAATACGTGGAAACATTCCTGTTTGGTATAAACCGTTAGCATCTGGTCTAGGAGCTGCCAGATTGATGGCAAGTTCACTAGAAGATAAGTCTCCGGTTGTGAATTCCGCAACTTCACCTGTTTTTATTTCAACACGGTTAATTTGTACTAAATTATCTGAAGAAACTTCTCTCGGCATCCCTAAAAGCTCCAAGTATAAATCTCGGGTATTATCTGAGTATATTGAACTATACATATGACTAGACCCACCTGCGGTTAACGGTCCTGTAATAGAAAGAGCTCCTGCATATGTTGGTACATCCGAATTATCTGCAGTAGTTAATTCCTGTGTCATACCAGCAAGAATATAAGTTACTTTTGAATCTCTATAGCTACCATTCACTGCCTGAAATGTTGGTCTAGCAATACCAGCAGCACCGGGTGCATTAAATATGAACTTTTTGTTACCTGAAATTTCATTAGTAATCTCTATTTCTAAGCCACCAGCAACAGTATTAACAATACCTATGTCAGTTAGTTCCATCCCTTTTACGGGAACTAATGCTTTTATTCCATCCCTAATTCCAGAAGTACTAACTGGAATAAACAATTTATCTCCCACCTGGATGGTTTTTGCTGAATTATCTAATATTGCTTCAAAATATATTCCGTTTTCTGCACTTAGATCAGGCATTACTAGAGAAGTTAACTTTTCGCCCGCTGAATTTAATATTTCAAAATTGCTGACAACAAATTCTACATCCTCATTAGCGGCCCAAGTCTTCGTCCCATCAGGATTCTCAGTCGCTCTTGGCGTAGGAGCCGCTGCAGGTGCTGCTGATCCATTCGTCGCTCCCGCTGCCGGAATCTCCGTCCCCGTCTCTAGCTGCTTCTCGGCTTCACTTTCATCCACCATTTCATTCTCAGCTGCATAGCTAACTTGATTAGCTAGTGGTGTACCAACTGTGCTGACCAGCATTGCCCCAGCAATACCGCCCTTGACTACCCAGTTCTTCTTCACCTTGTGCATCTTGTATTTCTTGATGGCTTCCTGTCGATAAACAATCTTTCGGTTGTTTCTCATGCTGTTATAACCCCTTTTCTCCTAATAATCCTTTTGTGCTCTCCAACCTAATCGCGATAAAAATACTCGTAAAAATGAATCAATCCACTTAAAAAGTGTTCCTGATCATCAATTCGCATTCGGAATTTGTCGTGCCGCGTATAGAAGCCGCAAACAACTTTCTCTGGCCGTTTTAAAAACATCGCCATTTCCGGATACATCACACCTTTTTCGATTTCGACTTCCGCTCGTTTCCGAGCAACTTCCCTTAGTCGCCAAAAGTCTTCTTTCGAAACAAAACGATCGAATGCCTTGGTTTTGTAATACTCTGTCGCCTTCACCTTGTCTGTCATCTTGATCGCTGCCATAAGCAGCTCCAACAAGGTTGGATAGGCGGTATCCCGCTGTTCGATAAAGCGTAAATTTTCAAATGCATTCTTCAAGCCGAATTCGTAGTATTTCTTCTCGTCTAAATAAAGCAATAATTCATTGGTAGCATAGCTTAACCAATGATCGTGGTACCGTTCGTAGTTTTTCGCCACAAATCGGTCAAATAATTTTTGCGCTAAGGCTAAATGTGCTGGATTCTTCGTAATCGCGTAGCCCCGCAACACACTGAAAACCGCTTCGCCATCGTAATAGATGATCTCGAATTTCTTCTTCGTCTCCAGCTGTTCATCCAAAATGTGGGTGGTCTCACCTGTTGAAGAAACAAACTTGGTTTCGATTCCTTTAATGATTCGATTAATCGCTGCTTCGTATTTGTCATTGCCGGTAATCGTCTGGAATTTAGCCAGAGCTAAAATTGCCAAGCCCTGTGCACCTAGCTTTAATGAAGTCCCCGAAGCTGTCTGCTCCTGTATGAACAGAGCCCCGTCTTTTTCTAAGGTTAGATGATCTAACCCCCAATCCAAAGCCCGTTCCGAACCCTTGAGTTCTTCCTTTAATCCTAAATACTCTTGGGCTTCCAGTAAGGCATAGACACTGGAAAAGTGCCGCACCGAATTGTAGCCTTTGATCTGATAATCATAGGTCGGATAATAGCCATAAATGAACTGACCGGATGCCTGAATCTGTCGCTGCAAAAAGGCTTCGCCATTCGTAATCGCTTCATCCACCTGCTGGGGTAACCGATGCAAATCAGTTGCTCGCATGCCTGCTTGTTGTGGCTGGATGGATAAAGGTAACCACTCCTCCTGCTCAAAATAGAAGCCTTGCGTATCAAAAACGTAAAATTTACGCTGAGGAATTTTGCTTTTCAATGATTCACCGTACTTGCGCATCATATAGCCATCTACGTTTTTTTGATCAAAGGATAACTCTGGTGAATTGAAGCCAACCTTATGCTTCTCTGAAGGCTTTAATAAAGCATTTCCCATCAGCTCTTCGGCTAAAAAGGCGACATTGAATTTCTTATCAAAGGCAATCCCTCGTCGAAAATAATTGTTTCTCGGAACATTTGCCAGCTTTCGCATGAGTTCGAGGTAAGTACATTCCTCCATCGTGCGAACAATATCCACACGAATCATGGTGCCTTTAGCCGTAGTTAATTCTTTCTTTAACCAGTCAATTCCGCCCTCTAATGTGTCTGTTCGACTATTCCTTATTTTCGCTCGTTCATCTCCGCTAGATACGGATAAAAATAGATACTTTTCCGCCGTATCAACGGGTACCTGCTTAAGCAATCGTTCCAACTTCTTTACTTCCACTACCTGTCGTGCTCCTTCTCCAACAATCTGCTCATTTCCTTTCCAGGTAATTATCGCCACCTGCCGCGTTTGGGTCCCCATGAGTTAATCATGGGTTTACTTTCTGGTGTGACGCGATTCGGACTGTCATCGGTATCTGCCTCCCAAGGGTAAAGTCCGTTCTCGTCCTTCTCAAACTGTGCTTCAATCCATTTGTTATCTTTCTACGTGATGACCTATCATAATGAAATTAATCCAACTAGATTACTCTGCAACAGAAATAAGTTCATTTCCTCAGCTCCTTCACCTTTTCCGCCAACACTAAGATCTCCTTCAGCGTCTTGTATTCCTTGAAGTCATAGAGAAAGATTACCTTTTGACTAAACTTCTTTTCCAACGTCAAGTACCGCAGGACAAAGGGATCATAGATCGACGCCGTCTCTGCTTTCTTCCCCACTTACATGACCTCTTTCTCCTGTGTCAGTACCAGGGTTGGTGGTTCTTGTGGTGTGCTGCTTGTTTGTGTCTTTTGACGAACGGCTTCGTTCTGCTTCGTTAAGGTTTCGATGCTGTTCACGTATTCTTGACTGATTTCTTGACGAGTCGCTGCCATCATGCCTGCGAAGGTTTGGACTTCTTCACATATTCGCGTTCTCAGCTGAAGCAGCTCTTGCCGTTTTTGTTCTAAGTTTGCTTTTTCAGCTAAGAGTTCATTGGCCTGTTGATCCTGCTCCTTCTGCAGGGTGCTAATTTCCAGCTTGGCATCGAAGAGGTACTGCAGACGCTCTTCTTCTGCCGCGTTTAGTAAGCTGGTCTTCTGTTGCTCCACCTCAGAAAGCAAGGTGGCTTTCTTTTTCTCAGCTTCCTCTAACAATCGGTTGGCTGCTTTTCCGCTGCCTGCAGGGTCTTTTGAGCGATGCGCTTCATCTTATTGAGATCCTCGTACTCAATCTGAAGCTCCTGGAAGCGTTCCAGCGGTTCTTTTTGAAGCGCCAGCTGTTTCTTTTCCTGTTCCAGCTGCTGGATTTTTCGTAGGAGTTCATTTTTTTCATTTTCCAGCTTAGTTGTGAAAACTGTTTGACCGGATTGTTGCTTAGAAAGTTCCGTATCCAAGCGATCCTTTTCTTCGACTAAGCGGCGAATACGTTCGTCGTAGGTTTCATAGTCATCCGCCACATTCCGCAGAAAATCATTAACGTCCAGCTGACGAAAGCCGCCTAAAACATTTTTCTTAAAGGTCAGCTTCCTGATCTCAATGGCTTCAAAATTCATTCACATTGTTCCTTTCTTACGCATGGATTTTTTGCACTTCTTCCTGATAGGCCGTGGCCCAGTGTTCCCACTTCTCATCATTGACCCGAGCCAGAGCGGCTTTGTAGTCATAAATCAGCGTGTCGCGGAAGTTGATTTCTTCTCGCTTGGCTAATTCCAGCTCTTTTTTGGTGTGTTCCATCTGTTCGGCCAATTGTGCCAATTCATTCTTGGCTTCCTCCAGCATGACAGCTTTTTCCTGTTCCAGCTTCATCAGCTCTTGTTGGCGAGTCTGTTCCATTTCCTGCTTCTTGGCTTCCATTTGTTCAATCAGGCGAGCCATTTCCTGCTGTAATACTTCCCGTTTTGCTTGGGCTTCTCGCATCAGCTGTGCTTGTTCTTCTTTGGCTTCTTTGATGATGCGTCCTCGTTCCACGTGGGCTTCTTCAATAATTTTGGCGCCTTCTTTTTCGGCACTGCGCTCAATTTCCAACGCAGCTTCCTGAGAAATCAGAATAGCTTCCTGGAAGGTGCTGCCGGTTGGCTTAATCGGCTCTTGTTTTTGCTTGAATTGCAAGTCCCGCAGCTGACATTCCAGCTCCTCAATTTGTTTCTTCTGTTCATGAATAGTGACCACATATTCCGAACGTTCCTTGCTCATCTCTTCAGCTTGTTTCTTCTGATGCGTGGTCAACATCTCAATCTCTTCCTTTAGATCTTCCTTGTCTTGTTCAAAGCGCCGATAATCCTTAGCGACGTAATACAAGAAGTCATCCACGTCGTATTTCCGATAGCCCGAAAAGGAAGCTACTGGAAACGTGGTTTTCTTAATCTTTTCTGCATCAAATTTCATTCAATTCCCCCTCCTAAAACAATACTGTTGCTGGATCAACCAGCCGCTCCACTGCTAATGTTGAATCTAAGCACAATTCAAAGTGCAAATGGCTGCCGGTACTGTTCCCGGTTGAGCCAACAAAGCCGATCGTTTGTCCTTGTTCCACTCGTTCGCCTGCATTGACGGCAAAGTTACGTTGGTGGGCATACAAGGTGGTTTCACCATTCTCATGCTGGATCACGACATAATTGCCCCATGAGTAGTGGTACTCTGCAATCAATACTGTTCCTGATTTACTAGCGAAGATTGGCATCCCTTCACCTGCAGCTAGATCAACCCCGCGATGGAACTCACTGCCGCGCATCCCAAAGGAACTGGAGACAACAAAATCATTTAAGGGAAGTAAATACCCTGATGAAGCGACTTGGTTAGTGGCTTCAGCTTCTTCCTTTGGATGATCGTATTGCGTTAAGTTATAGGTTTCGATTAAGCCATTCAACTTCTTGTTGTAAGAAGTGTCTGTTGCATACTTGCCAGTCAAGAAAGCCGTAGCTTCTTCGTAATTCTCTGTGGTAGTTTTCCAAGCCCCTTTATAAAAATCAGGGTTGCCGGAAAGCCCTTCTTTCAATAGCTTGGCGTAATCTTCAAAGCAATCTTCATAATCATCATAGGCTCTGAAGCTGGCTTGAATGGTAGTCATATTCCCACCACCCGTGTCTTCTTGAGTGGCAAAGCTGACACTCTTGCCCTCGTGCTCACCCTTAATACCAAATAAGTTATAGTTCGGTGCTTGTGCCAACTGACTGCCGCCAGACCCGGATTCTAAAATGGCTTGGGCAATCATGACTGAAGCGTATAACTCTTGTTCCTGCCCGGTTTTTCGTGCAGGTTCGCCAATTTCTTCAATAAACTCTGCTGTCGTCACATTCCGATTAAACTTAATTGAGCCATGACTGGGGGTAGTCTGTTGAGGTCCAACGGGCACTATATTTTCAGGTGAATGAATGACAATCGGTTCAGTTACTGGTTCTTGAACTGATTGTTGTTCAGGCTGTTGCACATAAATTACTTCAAACTCCGATTCAGGAATGGGTACTTCCTTTTCTGGTTCAGCTGATTTTGGCTGTTCTGATACCGGAGCTTCCGGTTTCTCTGGTTCTGGTGTTTCTTTTTTGGGTTCTTGTTTTGGTTTCTCTGGTTCTGGTGTAGGTGCTGGCTTCTCTTTTTCTGGTTCGGGCGTAGGAAGTGGTGCTGTTTCTTCATCCTCAGCCTCCATCTCTGGAGTAGAAGCTTCTTCATCTGTTTCAGTATCTTGAGCCAGCCCCTTCTGCTCGCTTGAATTAGTTGTTGGTATTTCTTTATCTGCATTAACATTTGAACTAGAGATTGATGCTTTATTTTCTTCTTCAGGTTGAACGAGTATTGGTGTGCTCTCGTTAATTTGTTCATTTATAGTTGATTGGTTACTGGTTTCTGCATTTGCTTCCGGTCTCGGTTCATTTTCTTTTCCGTTAGTATTCACTTCTACTTCAGATGTTACAGGTTCTAGTTTTTTAGTTGCTTCTGCTTGAGTAGCAACAGTTGAAGACTCAAAAGTGATAGAACCATTGTTTGGTGCCGTGTCACTCGCGACTTTATTTTCAGTCGATACGGTCTCTTCTGCTGCATGGGCAAAAACAGAGGTACTGTTTAATACAATCGAAGCCGAACCTAGCAGCGTAGTAGTGCCAATAATCCCTTTCTTTAATGTTGGATGCTTACTTCGTGAACGAAACACTTCTTGTTCCCACATTCGCTGATATTTTTTTTTCAAGTTATTTTTCTCCTATCCCGTTACTTTTTGCTATAATCGAATCAGGTCGTTTCTTGAACAACACCTGTAGTTGCAGATACTTTATTCATTCATAAGGGACTAGAACCATTCACTTGATTAAAATCTAAAAAGGTTCCTGGCTCATTTAGAGCGATTTCACTCGTTTCGTATGTTAAGCGCTGCACAATTTCTAATAAGGGGGTGACTAATTCCGTAATTTCAGACTCTGTGAGATCGTCTTGGGATTCAACCAGCTTATTTTTAATATGGTTGATTTGGCTAATGCCACCTGAAACCTTAAATTGCTTAACCGTTAATGAAAAATCTAGCCGCGTTCCAATCGTACAGGTTTGCTGTTCTAAAGATTCTGGCTGTTCGGTATCCAGTGGAAGGATACTTAAATTAAGCAGTTGCTGCTCCGTCGTATCTTGTATTCGATCGTAATGAAACGATTCCACTAGCGGGTTTCGTCTGTGAATGTCCATAACATTCCCTCCTGACAGTTAATTTCTATGCGATTAAACGTTGTGTTTAATCATTTATTTATGATTAAACATGCACGATTTCCCGTTTTACCTTCTATAAAATGGGAGAATTTATGTCCTGGTCTTCTCAAGACTAAGACACACACTAAAAAACCTCTAAAGCCAACAAAAAAGCCATCACCTGACGGCCTTTGACGGCTTAAAGAGAGTTAAAAAAATTTTATGCTCAGATTTTTTAAATTTTTCTAAAGCTCAAATGACTAATTTTTCGGGATTTTTAGACACAACGAACTGAATTTTCGAAGAAATTGATTAGCCAATTCGAGTAAGCGTTTTCCTTAAAAAATGCAAAAAAAGCCACCCTGTTGTTCCAATCAACACTTTTCGATAATGATTATTATCTAGTGTTCATTTTCAACTGATGGCTTTTTCCATTTGTTTTACTACTTGAACCTTTTGTTCCATAAAGGAAGACGTGTAGGTATCCAGCGTTAATTGCGTCGAGCTATGCCCCATCATTTGACTAACACTCTTAATATCCCCTTGGCTTTCAATGCAGCGCGTCGCAAAGGTATGGCGCAGTTGATGGAAATGAATCTGCTCAAGGTTCGCCTTCTTACGAATCTTATGAAAATGATAGGTCAGTAAGCGTGGCTCTGAAGGGTTTTCTGCGGTCGAAAAGATAAATCTCCCACTGGATTTTGCCTTATGCTTCAGTAATACCTTTTTTAGTAACTTGCTCATCGGAATAGACCGAATAGAGGAAGCTGTTTTCGAG
>NZ_JAFREL010000142.1 GCF_017377655.1 Candidatus Enterococcus ferrettii | reverse complement strand
AATTTTAGGAACACTGAATATTTTTGAAAAAGATGGCGTTCGTCGTTTTGTTGAACCAATTTATGCTGATTTCCTAACTTATGAATCAGGTTTTGATCGCAGAAATGAAGAAGAAGCAGCTGATTTGCGGGAAAAAGCAGGAAAATTATTGCCAATAACCACTCAGAGTGCTCCCGTCGAAGAAAATACAGTCACTCAAGATCCGTCTAACCAAGAAGTACCGCTTACCCATGGCCTTCATGACTCGATAAACGAAAGGGACGCAAATGCCAAACGTGATTTCCTACTGAAAGAGTTTGACCCTTCCTCCGTTTCTCAAGAAGAACTTCCTGACTTGGCAATGAAGGCCATTCTTGAAGGAAAAAGCCTTCGTGATATGCAGCTAGAGCAGGAAAAACAAAAAGAACAAGTCCAAACTCAAACCCCTTCAGTGAAAAAAACGCTCACTAGAGAGGAACGTATAAAGCAACTTCAAGAGCTGCGAAGAGGAAAGAAACATCAAAATAAGCGGCGTGGGAAAAAAAGGAAGTAGCATAATTACCCTTTCCCATAGTGAGCAAGACATTGTTTATCCATTGATCTATTTTTTTCACTATTACTGATAAAGTTAGTTTATGAAGTCAGACACTGCAGCTCTCATTATGTTAAGTTGACTATTCTATAATTTATTTGCACACGAAAAAAAGCCGCCATAGCTGGCGACCTTGAATAGCTTTTACTTGTGTGACTGAGACTAATAGCCCTTCTCTTTTAAATCGACAATCAGATCTTTGTAAAATTCGCGAACATCAAAGCCCTCAATATTTTCTCGGGTTAAGTCAATGACATCGGCGTGGGAAATACCGCGCTTCGCGGGTGGTTCAATTAACAACGTCTCATCGAAATAGCCAGCTGACTCTACTGAAACCAGCCCATCATTTCGACCATCGAAATGCTTGACGACTGGGTAAAAGAGATTCAAAGGGAATTTTCCGCTAGACGCTTTCTTGACAAAAGTTGCAACGCTTTGGTAATAAACACCAGCCACATTAGGCATTTGCTGATTGAGTTTCAGACACGCTTCATCACTCAAATCACTGACAGCTGTCAAGAAGTTAGGATTATAATCTCCCAGTTTTTGGAAGGCACCATTGTATACAGTTTCAACCACCTTAACTAATCTCGCAGGCGCATTTTTCAATAAATAATTGGCAAAAATACAGCCTTGATGCGGTGTATTAATCGTCGTCAACGAAGCGACATAAGAAGCAACGCCGCAATTTGATATGGCATAGCGGCTATCCAGTCCTCCCTTGGAATGGGCGATGATGTTTATTTTCTCACAGCCAGTCTCTTCAACAATTTTCAGGATTTGTTCGGCCAGCTGCTGGCCACAATAAGCAACTGCCTGTGCAGATTCTTGATTGCCGTAATAAATATCGGCTCCTCGTTGCTTTAGAAAACGTGGAATTCGTCCCCAGTAATTTAAATACTCAATATCTCGAAAAAATACGCCATGAACCAGCAGGATCGGGTATTTGGTGAGGCACTGCTGCGTTTCTGCTGCTACTTCATCGACTAAATCCTTTTTATATTCAAAAGCTAGTTCTTGTTCAATAATAGCAATCACTTTTAGCAGCATGTAAATATTCACTAAGGGAATCCAGCCGCAAAGCGCTGCGATTATTCGCATTTGCAATCCTAACTGAACAGAAGACAGAAAGACACGAAGCATCCCGTTCCAAAATAAAACGGTCTCCAGTAAAATAAACCATGCCAATCCGCCTAAAAAAACTGACCAAAAAATCTGCTTAAACAGCAATAAAAACAGCACTGTTACCAGCATTAACAAACAACTCATGATAAAAATTTTCAACGATAAGCAGCCGCTATATAAAACACTTAGATGCTTACGCTCAAATTGTTTCTTAGGAAAATGATGAACCAGTACTAAAGCCGCCGCAAAACCGGCAATAAAAATAATTAGCTTAACCAAGAATCCCGACACCCTTATAGAGGCGATAATCGGAATCAAAATACATAAATTATACAAGAAACCATAAATAAAGGTGTAGCTGGCATCTCTTATCAGAAACGAACGCAACACAATCACCCTTTCCCCAAACTTTCCTTCTCTATAAAGTATAGCATACTCCTTTTCCTGCTACCGATCTTCTTTAGTAGTGTCCTTCCAAGCAGCTATCAATTAAGTTGTTTTCTCTTAGACTAAAATACTTTATACTTTTAGCTAAAGTATATTTTTAAAAAGGAGCATTCTGTGACTAAACTTCTCTCTCTAACTACCGAAGTCCTTTGGCAAATTAAACGCAATTCAACGATTAGCTTTAGTAATTTAAGTTTTGGCTTGCTTTTTTCTCTTCTTTTTAATTTGCTTGGCAGAGTCTATCTAGTTTTAGCGAAAGCAAAATTAGAAAATCAAAAGGATCTAGATCCCCTGAGTCTGGTTGATACACAGCAGCAATTGATTCTTTTTTTGTCAATTCTGCAATTACTGACTTTGGCAGCAATTCTAACGGCCGCTGTCTTAGGAACGCTTTACTACAGTACGATTTTCACGAAGCATTTCCTTGCTTCAAAGGAAGAATTTATGATAAAAAAATATCTTGGTGCCTTCAGCTGGTATGTCTCCTTGCCCCTTTTCCTAGAAACTTGGCTGGTTCTAATGGTCGGCTTCGGATTGGGTATTAAGGTTATCCGACTGCTGTATCAGGTTGTTGCTGACCATTCAGGTCAAACGCTGCGGAGCTACCTGATTCAGCCCGTTTATTTCATCGAAGCTGTCGAACTGCCACTATTCGCTGCCCTAACCGTTATTCCTTTCCTACTGACACTTAGCGCCCATAGAAAAATAAGGACTTATTAAGGAGAAAATCATGAAAAAGAAGAGGATTAAACTAAGTTTGCTAGTGGCTTACGCACTTTTACTGAGTGCCTGTACACCTGTTTCAAAAATGGCAACCTTATCGACTGAAGGAACTGATTCAGAGGTGTTGCATTACGGTTCAGAAGATTCGATCGCTTTTCCTTCGGCTGAGATCACTTTTTTAGAAAGTGGCAAAAATAGTTCGGATATTTTTTATTGCCAAATTAAATGGACCAATAATACAGAAAAAGCTCTCTCGTTTAATGAAATGTTTCCTACTTTCAAAGCCGAACAAGTCAAAGAGTTAAATGATCCTAATGCACTACCGTTAGAAATGTTAGCGCTGGCGGATGATACGAAAAAGCTTGACCCTGAAAAATCTCAAAATCTAACCCTTAAGTTTCATCTGAAAAATCAGGAGGATTCGGTTTACCTAACTTTTGGTACAATAGACAATTTTGAGAAGCATTACGATATTTATCTGTAAAAAATCGTTCGCTCCAAGTCCCTAGGGTCCTGAGGCGAACGATTCTTTATTCTTTATGAATGATTCAAATAAGTGCAATCTCATTTGAATGTACTTATTTATTTTCCCGGATAACTTCCAATTGCGCTGCCATATTGAATAATGTGCCCCTCCATCGCTGCCAGAAGTTCTTCTTTTTTTGCGGATGGTTCCAGCTCTAATTTTTTATTTAGAGCAAAGACATGATACTTGTAACGGTGACTTCCGAAAGGGGGCTTAGGTCCGCGATAACGATGCTTCCCATACCCTACCCCTTGGATAGCTTCTGATAATTCTGACACCGTTTCCCCCTGAGGAATAGCTTCTGGAATTATTTGTTGAGGGGGCAGGTTCCAAATAATCCAGTGATTATACACTCCCACCAACGGATGATCAATGTCATCCATGATTACAGCCAGCGAAACGACTTTCCTATCCAGTTTGGATAGCTGTATTTCCGGTGAAACATCCTCCCCATTGCCAGAATAGCGCTGAGGTATCACCGAATCCGCTCCAAAAGCTGGGATAGCCATCGACAAAGGCTGATATTTTTCAGTAATCACGATATCTGGCTTATGGTTAACCCGGATGACTAGCACAGCAAGAATTAACACCGCCGCAATTGCTCCAATTATTTTTACCATCAGACTTCCTCCCGCAGAGTACGGCGTATTCGACTTAAGGAAACTGGCGTTATGCCTATATAGGTAGCTATGTGGGCATGGCTCACCCGTTGATCAATATCGGGGATCATTCGCTTTAATTCCTGATAGCGCTCCGTGGCATTTTGATTGACTAAGGCTGTTTCTCTCACTAACTTAAGGCGCAGGGTTTCCTCCAGCAAACCGATATACACCCAGGCTAAGGCTGGCTCCTCCACCATCAATTCCTGTACCTTATTATAATTGAAGTAAATGGTCTCACAGGGCTCCGCTGCTTCAAAATTGCACATCACCTGGCCTCCGTAAACGACGTTGTGAGTACCAAAGATTTTACCTTCCTGCATAAAAAGCTGAGTCAGATCGTTTCCTTGATTATCTAAATAAAATTTACGGACCAATCCTTTTGCTAATAAATAAAGCCGACTTTCAGTATCACCAGAGGCAACGATCAACTCTCCCGCCTGAAATGCAACCTTAGTCCCCAGTGCCGCAATTCGTTGTAGGCTGACTTCACTAATCGATAGCTTTTGATACCGGTCAACCAATTTGCGCAGGCTGACTTCAATTTCTGTCATTGGCAGCTCCCTCATTCCTTTTTTCTTTATTGTAAAGGTCTAAAGGAGTTCTGTCATTATCATAGGATAAGGACTAGCTTTCTGCAGGCTTAATTCGGGCCCCTTCCAAAACCGGGTTCCGGCGATTCTCGATCAGGTTATCTACATATTTTGCGACTTCCTTGGAAATGGCACTGGTTGCTGTTTGAAAGAAAATGCTGGGGGTATTGTTGATCGTGTAGTGCAGAATGGAATCTACCTCATAGAGTGAGTCGTCAGCACTTGGTCTGCAAGTTTCAATTGCCCCATGCGTATCACTGCTGATGTCGATAATCAATGAGTGGGGTGGTAATTTCTTAAGGTCTGCCCTAGAAAGGATATGATCCTGCCGCTTTTTGTCCCATTTTACGGCATTGACAACAACAGTGAAATTTCCCAATTCCTTCTGCAACAGTTTTTCCTGTTGACGGTTGTAAATGACTACCTCCGCTCCCAGCTTTTCCAATATCCGAATAGCTCCTTGAGCAACATTTCCTCTGCCAATCACTGCTGCCTTCGTCTCCTCTGGTAATTTGCCATAAAGTAAATACGCATGCATGATAGCTGCTTCACCAGCAATTTGATTATTCTCCCAAAAAGAGTGCCGGTTGTCCTGGTACATCCGTTCCCAAGCGATCATTTCGACACCGCGTCTATAAAGCGGTTCCAACGAAGTTTGATTTGAACTTGTGTGAATCCAGCCAAACAGCACCTGTCCCTTTTTCAGTGAATCTAAGTAGTCGGCTTCCCCAATTTTAGGATCACAAATAATGTCTTGCTGCAGCACCTGATCTCGCTGGAGTACTCTGCAGTCTAGCTGTTCATAAGCCGCATCCTCAATCCCCAAATGTTCACCATAACCTGTTTCAAAAATGAGCTGCTGCTTATTTTGAATATCCTGAATATCTGATGGCAGCAGAGCTCTGCGCTTTTCATTTGGTTTATGCCCGATCACAAATCCCATGGTTCGTTTACTCATAGTTCTTCCTCCTTATTTCAAAAATTTCTAATGTTTAAATAAAAAAATCTATAGTATTTTGTAGTGACCCCCAAAAG
>NZ_JAFREL010000141.1 GCF_017377655.1 Candidatus Enterococcus ferrettii | reverse complement strand
ACTTCTAACTCAATTCACTTATTAAAAATAAGCGCATAAAAATAACTTGAAATCACTTTCGCAGTAAATCTTTTTTATCAAATTTTTACCAACTATAGTTAAAATTTCAAACAATATTTGTCTCGTATTGTTCATAGATAGACTAATTAGACTAAAACCTTTCCTTACTACTTACATTTATCAAAAAGTCTCTATCAGAAAATTTTAATCACTTGCAAATTTTTTGTGCTAATCGAACGATTCGTTCCAATAAATTCGTTCATTCTCTGTACAATTCTTAAACCCGAACCCCACAAGCTGATGAAAAATCCTACTGCTGGAAGTCATAAAATCCAAGAAAACAGATCTAAACGAATAGGTAAAAAAACACTTTTTCTATTAAAACTTTCCTTCTCATCCCTCAGAAACTCAGTTCTGGCAATTACAATTGTTTAAAATAGTTTTAATAAAATATCATCTGTAATCTAACTGCCAGTGACCATATAAAATAACCCTGATAAAAATAAGAAAACGCTATTGATTTCTCATATGCCTTTGTAGTAATATGTAAACGTATTCTTATAACAGCTAGGAGAGATAAAATGACAAACTTAAAATTAGGTAAATCTCAAATTTTCAGCATTCGCAAATATAAAAACTTAGAAAAGCTCATCAATGATTACTACCAACAGACTAAGGATTCTGTTCATATCATTTATTGCGCAATCGCTATATCAGTGCGTAACGGTTTAAGCGCTTCAGATTTTTCTTTTGTTGCGAAGGATTTAATCCGTTCACTTTTCTTAGAAAATGAAGAGGTTCGTACAATTCCTCTTTCTTGCGTTTATTTCCGCGACTATTTTAACGAGAGCGAATGGACTACTGTTGTTAATCGCTTATTTAACAGCCAAGAAGAATTTGAACAATTAACTGAGAGTACCCGTGCATACATAGAAGACCTGCGGCCATTACTGATCTCAGGCGAAAATCCTACCAAAAAGAAAACCAACATGCTCTCTTACTTCAAGGATGGCAATGGCAAAAGACACAGCT
>NZ_JAFREL010000140.1 GCF_017377655.1 Candidatus Enterococcus ferrettii | reverse complement strand
TATCTGTAGTTTAATTACAAGTATCTATTTTACTAATAGTTAAAATACATTGAGATAACAGACAAGTTTTTTTCCTAACAGTCCGGTAGAGAAACATAGTAGTTAAGACCTATCAAACCAATTATTATGAAGAAGTAAAGGATGTGATTCTTTTTGAAGGAAAAATATTTAAGATTAATTGTCATGCTGCAAGAAGAACACAATTACTTAAAAGGAAAGGAGATTGCTAAAAGATTAGGCATTTCAGATCGAAGTGTCCGGAATTATGTGAAGGACTTAAATGAGAACTATTTGATTGATTCCAAGATTCTTACCAACAAGAATAAGGGATACATCCTTACAGGAGCTGTTGAAGATATAAAAATTAGTGAACATTTCGAGTTTGAAGAAAGAATGTTTTTCATTGTGAAATTCTTACTAGATGCGCAAGATTGGATTACTTACGAAGAAATTGCGGAATCACTTTATTTTTCTAATCAAACAATTCGGTTGGATGTCATCAAGATTCAAAAAATGATTGAAGAGCAGTATCAAAATTTAAAGATTGAAAGCGTTATTTTTAAAGGGGTGAGGTTAACTGGTAGTGAAATCGAAAAGAGATTACTTTTAGAAAGCTTATCTAAGATCACTACTCTAAATAAAAATAAGTTTATTGAGTCGTTGTCCTATCATTTCAAAGATTGGTTGGAAAAAGAATCGGTAGAAGAGTCAGTCCAATTTTTTCAGAAAAAGTTGTCGAATTTGTACATTCCCAATAATCCTGAAACAACGATCTCTATTATGTCCTATTTGATCATTTCTTTAAGAAGAATCGGTCAAAGACACTATTGTGATTATGGTTTCGACACGGCAGATCTAATTAAAATTGAAAGTACTAAAGAATTTGAAGTTGCGAAATCCATCATGTATGACTATGGTAACCAAGCGAGAATTATTATTCCAGATGTAGAAATTATCTATTTCAGCTTTTATCTAATTAGTCAAAGACTGATGTTTTCTGTCAGCGCCGATGACAGTCTCAATGTTCCAGAGGAATTAAAAGAGGGAGTGATGAAAGCACTGCAACTTCTGGATCAAATGTATCATTCCAATTCTTCTGAGGATGAGCAGTTATTCTCTGGGCTGACCATGCATTTAGCACGAGATATGTATCCACTATTATTCAATTTTTATATTGAAAATTCTTTTATTACCACAATAAAGAAGGAATACATTCAGGGATATTACATGGCTGTCAGTTTTGCGAAGGGTTTGAAGAAAACTCTTCACTTACATTTGCCAGAAAATGAAATTGGCTATATCGCTATTCACTTTGCTTCATTTATCGAAAGAAGCAAGACTAAAAATGCGAAAATTGCGATCCTTACAAGTCGTCATCAATCAGTTGGCTATTTGCTAAAAAAAGAACTTGAACGGCGTTACACAAACGCCTTAATTTCAACACCCATGTGCGATAATGCGAATTTTAACGAAGAGAGTTTGTCTGATTACGATTTAATTATTTCAATAGGTCCCATCGGATTGGAACAACAAAACATTGTTGTAGTAAATGGAATTCCAACAGAAGAAGATTATAGAGTGATAGACAACATCATGAAAAAAATAAGTAATGTCTTTGTAGCAAAAACGGATTATTTTACTAGAAAAAAATACAGCAACAAAGAGAAGCTTCTTAAAGGCTTACTTTTAGGAATTGGTGCATCAGAGATGTTGGAGAGCA
The DNA here is from genome assembly GCF_017377655.1 of Candidatus Enterococcus ferrettii. Lineage (GTDB taxonomy): Bacteria > Bacillota > Bacilli > Lactobacillales > Enterococcaceae > Enterococcus_A > Enterococcus_A ferrettii. Next base: position 9,939 of record NZ_JAFREL010000140.1, on the reverse strand, counting down.
TTTTAGATAGAGAAGAATTTTCAACGACAGATATTAGTGACGGAATCGCTATTCCGCATCCTCTCCTCACTAGTAGTTTAGAAACAACTAAAATTGCTGTAGCCATTCAAGAAAAACCATTGGATTGGGGCAGTCAGTTTGTTGATTTGATTATTATGATTGTTCCTGGAAAGAATGATCAAAAAATGACAAGCCAAATTATGGAAGAAATTTACCAAATCATTAAAGATCCAGAACTTTTAGAAAAAGCAAAAACAGCAAATAGTTTAGAAGAGTTCAATAGAATAATCGAAAAAAGGAGATGAGAAGATGAAAATCTCAGAATTGATAACAGAACAAAATATCATTCTACATTTAGACGCTACTAACAAAAAGGAGATCATTGATACGCTGGCAGCACAATTAATGAAAAATGGTTCTCTAAAAGATTTAGAGGGCTTCAAGAAAGATATTTGGAAAAGAGAAAATGCTGTTTCAACAGAGGTTGGTTACGGAATTGCTATGCCGCATACAAAATCGAGTTACGTAAATAAGCCTGCTGTAATTTTTGGTCGAAGCTTAGAGGGGATTACTTACGACAATGATAGTTGCAATTTGTTCTTTATGATTGCTGCCCAAGCGGATGCGACTGACGAGCATTTGGAGACACTTTCCCGTTTGTCTACCTATTTAATGGATGAGTTGTTTCGAGCTAAATTAATTTTGGCTAAATCTGTTAATGATGTGATGACAGTTATTAACCAAAAAGAGCAGGAAGAAGCGGAAGAAAAGAATATCGAAGAAGCAATTGTTGCTAACTCTAATGCAAAATATTTAGTAGGAGTTACGGCATGTACGGCCGGAATTGCTCATACTTACATGTCTGCTCAATCATTACGGGATGCTGCGGAAAAACGTGGGATTCAAATGAAAGTACAAACTGATGGATCAAGTGGTACAGAGAATCGTTTAACTGACGAAGAAATTGAAAAAGCGGATGGTGTTATTATTGCTGCTGATCGAACAGTTGATATGAGCCGTTTCGATGGGAAAAAGGTTGTTGAAACTTCGACTAAACGAGGAATTAACAATGCGAATGAGTTGATTGATGAGGTTTTAGCTAAAAAAGAGTTGTATAAAGCAGCTAATTCAATGAAAGCAGCCAACGAATCAGATGAATCTAAAAAAGGCGGAGCCTTTGATGTGTACAAGCATTTAATGAATGGTGTATCTTTCATGCTTCCATTTGTTGTATCTGGAGGAATTTTAATAGCTATTTCATTTATGTTTGGTGTGAACTCTTCAAATCCGGATTCAAGTCAATACAATGCTTTTGCTGCTTTCTTAAACTCAGTTGGTGGAACAGCAGCATTTGGCTTAATGGTACCAATCTTTGCTGGGTATGTTGCATTCAGTATTGCTGATAGACCAGGACTTGCACCAGGAGCTATTGGAGGAATGATCGCTTCAAGCGGAGGATCGGGGTTCTTAGGCGGTTTGATTGCTGGCTTTGTTGCAGGATATTGCATCTTACTATTGAAAAAAGTTTTGATTAAGCTGCCAAAGTCTCTGCACGGCTTAAATCCAGTTTTACTATATCCAGTGTTAGGTACCTTAGCTACAACAATAGTGATTCAGTACGTAATTAACACACCAATTAGTTCATTTAACGATACATTAGTAAGCTGGTTAACTGATATGAGCGGTTCAAATGCTATTTTGGTTGGTGCTTTGCTTGGAGGAATTTTAGTCAGTGATATGGGTGGACCATTAAATAAAATTGCTTATGCTTTTGGCATTCAGATGATTACAGCCGGTGTATACGAACCTATGGCAGCATTAATGTGTGGAGGAATGATTCCTCCAATCGGCCTAGGGCTTGCGACTACCTTCTTTAGAAATAAGTTTACTGATCAAGATCGTGAAACTGGAAAAGTTGCTTATGTATTAGGTTCATGTTTTATTACAGAAGGTGTAATCCCATTCGCTGCGGCGGATCCAATAAGAGTTATTCCTGCTAATATTATTGGAGCAGCTGTTGGTGGTGCATTATCGATGGCCTTTGGAATTGAATTAACAGCACCCCATGGAGGAATCTTTGTTATCCCGATTGCAATTAACCATCCGATTATCTATGTAGGGTGTGTACTTGCCGGAAGTGTTGTAACAGCATTAATTGTTGGTTTGACTAAAAAAGCTATCGTAACAAATAAAGAGAATGATAATGGAGGAAGAGAAAATGTTAGTGACGTCGAAGGAGCTATTTAAACAAAGCAAAGTGAAAAATTGTGCTATTCCTGCACCAAATTTTATAGATGCGCAGTCTATGAAGGATTATATAGAAGTAGCTGATGAGCTTAGTCTGCCAGTAATTTTAGCATTAGCAGAGGTTCATTTAGAATTCATTACTTTAGAAGAAGCTGCATACCTTGGAAAGTATTATGCAGAAAAAGCTGAAGTGCCAGTAGTTCTTCATTTAGATCATGGCATGACTCCAAGCATTATCAAAAAAGCCATTGATTTAGGTTTTACTTCTGTAATGATCGATGCATCTCAAGATGATTTCGAAACGAATGTTAAAAAGACAAAAGAGATCATTGATTATGCACATCCTAGAGGTGTAGTAGTGGAGGCAGAAATTGGACATGTGGGTTCAGGTGTTAATTACGAGAACCACGAAGAAACTGATTCCCAATATACTACTGTTGCTGATGCCGTTCGTTTTGTTGAAGAAACTAATGTGGATTCCTTAGCAATTTCAATCGGGACAGCGCATGGAATGTATAAAGGGATACCAGAAATAAATTTCCAGCGACTTGAAGAAATTGCTGCGGCAATATCAACCCCTTTAGTATTGCATGGTGGTTCCTCATCAGGTGATGAAAATCTTAAAAGATGTGGATTAGAGGGAATCAGCAAAATAAATATTTTTTCTGACTTGATAAATGCTGCTCAAGAAGGAATCAATCAAGAAAAACCTGTAAACTATCTTGAGTTGAAAAAAGTAATTTCTCATTCAATGAAGAGTTGTTTAAGACATTACTATAGAGTCTTTAATACAGAAAAAATAGCAAAATAGCCAAAAGCCATGGGAATTTCCCATGGCTTTTACTGATGAACAAGGAGAAAAAATATTTTTGTAAAAAAACTACAAAAAGCGTTTACAAAATGTCTTTTTTATACTATATTAGAAATGTATTAAAAATACAAAACTAGTTTGGTATAGGAAATTAAATACAAAAGTGTTAGACATCATTTAGCTTAGCGCAACTATATGAAAACATTCTAACAATGGGGAAGGGGATTTTTATGACAATCAGTTTTTTGAGGTGCGATGACAGGATTATTCACGGGCAAGTTGTAACACGATGGGCGATGGAACGGCAATGCGATGGTCTTATTGCTGTTAACGACAAAGCGGCAAAAGATTCTCTAATTAAGCAAGCACTAAAAGCTTCTTCGGACAAAAAAACGTTCGTTTGGACTATGGAACAGTTTTTATCAAAAATGCATGAGGCAGAAAAGAGCGCCAAAAACTATTTCGTAATTACTAAGGAACCTGAAACGATGTGCAAATTATTAGTGGATCACGACATGCAAACAAATGTAACTGTTCTTAATGTTGGACCTCAAAGTGCTAAGGAAGATACTTTTCAAGTTGGAAAAAACTGTGATGTAACAGCTACTGATGTTGAAGCATACCAAAAGATTTTTGACAAAGGGTACGAGATTGAATATCAAATTGTTCCCGATGCTACTAAGGTGAAATTTTCTGCAGTAAAAGCTGAGTTGTTAGCTTTCGCTAAAAAATAGAGAAGGTAGGTAGAATGATGGATATAAATATTTTTCAAGCCTTGCTAATAGGTATACTTGCTTACTTAGGGACCTTAATGTCACCATGGTTGTTAGGATGTATTGGTGGTTGGTATGTGGTTGGGCGGCCTTTAGTGTCAGGCTTGTTAATTGGAGTTATTCTTGGCGATATTCAAACGGGGATTATTGTAGGAGCTGCGGTCCAAACTGTCTTTATTGCAATGGTTACTCCAGGAGGCACTATGCCGACCGATCTCAATGCAGCCGCCTTCATTGGTGTTGGATTAGGTATTGTAGCGGTAAGAAATGGTTCAACGATTGAAGCAGCGGTTTCAATCGCGACAGCAATGGGTGCCGTAGGAATTATTTTGCACAACTTAGTTTGTATTCTAAATTCAGGATTTAATGAAAGAGTTATCACAGCAATTCAAAGTGGAGATGAGAAAGTTTTTTTAAGGAATCATTGGATTTTTCCCCAGCTCTTATTACTTGCTTCTCGCTTGATTCCTACTTTTATGGTGTTGTATTACGGACAAGATGTAGCGGCTTGGATCATCAATACTTTTCCTGCTGAGTCATACGTTATGAGAGTATTAACAGTTTTAGGCGGCTTGTTCCCGGCTATCGGAGTAGGGCTTTTAGTAAAAAACTTAGTTAAGGATTTAGGCGATCTTTTAACAATTGTTTTCGGATTCACGTTAGTATCAGCTCTTGGCGTTAATATGGTTTCTCTAGCAATAATTGCCGGTTTCTTTGCTTTAATGTCTTATCAGAAAAGTGATAGCACACCAAAAAATTTGATGACAGATGACGATGATCTAGAGGAGGTTTTGTAATGAAAAAGCTTAGTAAAAAAGCTTTGAAAGAAAGCTGGATTCGTTGGGAGGCGGGCTATTTAGTAGATATGACCTATCAATGGGAAATGGCCTTTGGCTTTTGTGATTCGATGATTCCCATACTGAAGGACCTATATCCTAATAACCCGCAGGAAGTTCAGAAGGGATTGAAGCGGCATAGTGGTTTCTACTGTACAGAACCGCAAATTGGCAGTATTATCGGCGGCGTTGTGTGCGGACTAGAGGAAGAAAGAGCAAACGGTGTGGAAATCGATGATGACACCATTAATAGTATTAAAGTTGGTTTAATGGGGCCATTAGCTGGTATTGGTGACGCTATGGTACCTGGTATGCTAATTCCTCTTTTACTCTCGATTGCGGTCGGCATATCGCGGGACGGTAGTATTATTGGTCCCCTGTTTTATATCATTGCCTATCTAGGAGCAATGGTTCCAATTTCGTATACTCTTTTTATGAAAGGGTATACTCTAGGAACGAAATCCATTGATATTTTAATTGGAGAAACCGCTCAAAAAGTGAGAAAGGCTATAAATGTTCTCGGGGCTATTGTAGTTGGAGGAGTTGGAGCCTCTTATGTTTCTCTCAATTTAAACTTCACAATCGGAGCAGCGAATGGTAGCAAAGGAATCGTTGCGAACGAGATGGTGAATACAATTTTTCCTAATTTAGTTCCCTTATTGGTAATTTTACTAAGCTGGTGGCTGATGTCAAAAAAGAATATCTCGTCATTAAAAATGATTTTAGTGTTTTTGATTATTGCATTAGCTGGTGTAGCTATCGGTATTTTTTAGGAGGGGAAAACAATGAACAGAATAAAAATACCGGGTAATTTCTTAATAGGAACATCTAGTAGTGCTTGGCAAATTGAAGGAATAGCAGGAAAAGATTCAGATCAAAAAAGCTGGGCAGAACTATTTTATGAAACGAATCCAGATATTTGGTTTGATAAAATAGGGCCGCAAAAAGCGAGCGACTTCTATTCAAACTACAAGGAAGATATTAAAACGATGGCTTCGTTTGGGTTAAATACTTTTCGTTTTACCATTCAATGGGCAAGATTCATGAAAGACCCTTTAACTGGCAAAGTTGATACTAGAGCAGTTGACTACTATCGATCAGTCATTAAGGAAATTAAAGAGAATGGGATGAAACCAGTGATTTCTTTGGAGCATTGGGATATTCCAGCGATACTATTTGAAAAATATAATGGTTGGGTAGGAAGGAAAACCGTTGAGCTCTATCAATTGTATGTTGAAAAAGTGTTAGAAAATTTCCATTCAGAAGTTAAATGGTAGTTTGCTTTTACTGAACCGAATATTCCAATAGACAATGGTTACATGGAGAACATTTGGTATCCGTTTAAACATGATCCCAAAGAAGCTTATCAAGCGCATTTTCATAAAATTCTGGCAACTTCCAAGGCTGTACAAATTATTCATCAATATAAGGATTACGGCTGTAAAATTGGTGCGATGGTCCATATGACTCCCATTTATGCTCGGAGTACTGAAATTAGAGATGTTCAAGCAGCTTATTATGCTGATTTATTTCATGTTCGGATGTATCTTGATCCTTATCTCAAAGGAGAATTCCCAACTGAATTCATTGATGAATTGAAAAAGCATGATTGCATGTTTAACTATTATGACGGGGATCTTGAAAATATTCAAAACAATCAAATTGATGTACTGGGTGTGGACTACTACTTCCCGATCCGTGTCAAAGCTAGAGAGTCTGAGTTTGATAAGTCAGCGTTTCATCCAGAATACTACTATGAAACTTGGGTAATGCCGGAGCGTAAATTTAATAGCGACAGAGGTTGGGAGATTTACGAAGAAGCAATTATTGACATTGGAATGAGAATTAAAAATGATTATGGAAATATTCCTTGGTTTGTCAGTGAGAACGGAATCGGGATTGAAGGTGAAAACCGATTTAGAAACAAGTATGGACGAATTGACGATGATTATCGAATTGAATTTCTCAAGGAACACTTGAAAAACACCTTAAGGGTTAAAGAAATGGGCTCAAATTGTTTTGGTTATTTGGTGTGGTCATTCGTGGATAATCTTTCCGCTCGGAATGCTTTCAAAAATCGGTATGGGTTGCTGGAATTAGACTTAGAAACTTATGAGAGACGACCAAAGAAGTCCTTATATTGGTTTAAACAAATAACAGATGCAGGTGAAATTGAATAGGAGATGAAATGATGAAGTATGTTCTCTTAGTTAGTCATGGCACATTCGCTGAAGGCTTGAAAAATGCTGTAGAAATGATGGCCTCTAAGCGAGGGGATTTTAAAGCAGTCGGACTTGAAGAAGATATGCAGGTAGCTGATTTTAGAAAGAAATTTAGTCTGATCCTACAAGAAATCAAGAAAGAAGATAAGATACTCTTGTTTTGTGATATTTTATCAGGCTCCCCATTTACAAATGCGATAGATCTGATCAATAAAAAAGATATGATAAATAACTCCTTGATTGTTAGTGGAATGAATATGCCTGTTGTGTTAAATACACTTTTAACAAAGGATGGAAAAAATTTAGAAGAAATCCATCAGGATATAAATGATTTAAAATCCACGACTATTGATATTTTTCACCATGTTGATAACGTTGAAGAAGAAGAAGCACTGTAATAATTGAGGCAGGCAAGTCATTGTAAAAAGTGACTTGTCCGCTTTTTTATAAGTACCTCGCATTTTAAGAGTTGAAGATGGTTCATAGCAGAAGTAAAAGAAAAGGTTAACTAAAAAGAGAAGGCGGTGGTGTTAATATGAACAAAAGAATGAAGGGGTTAGTTTTCTTTAATGTGGAAGGAGTACTTTTAAATAAAAAGAATAAGCTAGATTTTTCTATGATTACTGCCATGAGAAACTTAAGATGGAACGGGTATCTGCCAATAATTGTGACAGATAAATATTTTGATGATTTGCAGGTTATGGCAAGAAGACTAGGGATAAACTCAATTATTAGTGACAAAGAAACCCACGTCCTTTTGAATGGATTAGAACTAAAGGACGATGAAGTAGTACTTGAAAAAGATTCTGAGGTAGTTAAAGAAAAAAGAGTGAGGAGAGTTATTCAGGAATTTGATGATGAACAATTAAAGCTCTATGCTTTTGGGAACACTGAGAAAGATTTAGCATTATTTAAAATTTGTAACACGAGAGTTGCTATGGGAAATGCTTGCTTAATAATCAAGGAGCAAAGTAGTTATATAACCAAAAGTAATTCAGAGTTTGGAGTTGTTGAAGGTCTCAGGTACTTTCGTTTGATTTAGAAATCATACTAAATCTGCCGGTCTTTTCTCCTAATACATAAAAAAATATTTAGGAATGGATAGATAGAATAATCTGTCAATTTACGAAAATAAGTAAATGAGCTGATTATACCTTAAGAGTATATTCACTTACCCATTTTGTCAGTAATGATAACGGTACTGTTAATACACCATCAATTGATTCCCTTGATTCAGATTGTAAGACTTATTATAATTATTTATTCCTTTGGTTATTTAAATTGATGATCGTTTAATGATTGTTAGTTTTGTTGTTATGAGTGATGGAAATATTAGGAATTTTTTTCCTGCTATAGTAAAATAGGAAGGTAAAACGATTTGATCGTTTATAAGCAGGGAGAGGGATAAATGTCGAAAAAAGGGGACAATATTTATTTAAGATCAGATGGCCGTTGGGAGGGACGTTTTCCAATCGGCAAAAGAAAAAATGGTGGAAAGAAATTTTTTTCTGTTTATGGTGAAACCAGAGAAGAAGCCAAAGCAAAAAAAGTAGAGATAAAGAAAGCCTATGAAAAAGAGTTTATAAAAAAACATCGTTTTGTGGGTGATTTACCTAATCGAAAGAATGCAACGACAAAGGTTTATACCTTCAGCGAATGGTGCATATATTTTCTAGAGGCCGATAAAGAAAGACGAGAAAGAAAAAAATGGACACATCAGAGATACAAAATGCTGATAGAGAACTACCTTGTTCCAGAATTTGGTGATCTGCCTATCACATTGATTACCCCTGAGAGAGTCAATGAATTTATAAAGATGCTGATTGAGAGCTATGAAAAAGAAAAAGCCAAGGAGATCTTTTTACTATTTAACGCATTGATGTGGAAAGCAAAAAGAGCGAAATTCATACGGTATAATCCTTACTATTATGCTTGGCGACCAAATAAAGAGGAGTTCTTCGCAAATTTTACAATAGCAAACTTGCTGGAAGAGTCTCCAGAGAGCGATGGATTCCAGCTGAAAGCTGCTTTGTGCATCAATCAGGAAACAAAACTGCAAATGAGCAAGCTGCTATCGTTAGAATGGAAAGATATTGATTTTGAAAACCGATTAATTGAGCTAAATACTTCCTATCAGAATGTAGCCAGTGAGGTAGTCGAGCATGCTGGCATTCGCAAACTACCGATACCAAAAATGACTTATCAAGTCTTACAGGAACTTAAGAAGAGCGCGAAGAATGAGCTTGTTTTTAGAAGAGATCGGATACTTTGGACTGAACCAAGGATAAGTGATACATATGTTGAACTAGGTTACAAGAAGGTGCTGCCTATGTGGCCGTTCTTAAATAACAAAAAAGGGAACGTTCCTGAATCTTACTAAATATCGAAGTACCCCTGCAAGCATAAAGCCATAATTGCAGGGGTATTTTTTTTGTATAGATAGCTAGCCATAACTAAAAAATTCCGACGAAGCAAGCACTTAAGTAACTCACCCAATACTCCGCAAAACAATCACTTATAGATATTCATCGACAATAGTCCTGTTTTCAGGTCTCTTTTCAATCTCTAACTGTGCAATTTCATGAATGAACGAATCAAGTGTAATCTCACTCATTTCCTTTTCAATACTGCGTTGAAGCAGGGTATATTTTTCCGCTAAGACTTCTTGAATATTGGCACCAACAATACAATTTGGATTCGTCTTTGGATCAACTTGGATTAAATTGGTGTTGCCTTCAATACTTTTATAGATAGCTAATAAACTTATTTCTTCAGGCTGTTTTGCCAAGGTAGGGGTTGGTTTCCCTGCTTGGGTAATAATCAAGTTTGATTTTCTCAGCTGACTCATAATTTTTCGGATATTTGCTGGATTCGTTTCAACACTTTTGGCAATCCTATCACTGGAAAGCCAGTCAGTATTCTTAAAAATTTCAATGTAAGCAAGGATATGTATCGCATCGCTTAATTGGATTGAATATTTCATTTCTGTCGTTCCCTTCAAAATCTTCTTCTTGACATATCATATCATACTACTTATCATTAAACCTGTA
>NZ_JAFREL010000014.1 GCF_017377655.1 Candidatus Enterococcus ferrettii | reverse complement strand
AATTGAATAAGCATAAGACAGACGTAAAAATCCTTCGCCACTCGCACCAAAGGCCGATCCAGGAACAACCGCCAGCTTCTCTTCATCTAATAGACGCAAAGCAAATTCTTCGCTGCTGATACCAAATTGATCAACCTGCGGGAATAAATAGAAAGCACCCTTTGCTCGATAGCATGGCAAACCGATTCTGGTCAGCTCATAATGCAGAAAGTTGCGACGTTCCTCATAAGAAATACGCATTGTTTCCACAATATCATGCCAATCCTTCAAACCTTCCAACGCCGCATATTGGCTAGCCGTTGGAGCTGCCATAATGATGTATTGGTGCACTTTTAGCATTTGCTGGATAAACATTTCGGGTCCAGCTACGAACCCCAAGCGCCATCCAGTCATGGCGAAACCTTTGGAAAATCCATTAACTACAATCGTCCGTTCTCGCATATCTGGCAATGAAGCAATGCTGACGAATTCTTCGTCATACAATAATTCCGCATAGATTTCATCTGAAAGGACTAACAAATCATGCTTTTTCACTACATCAGCAATCTTAATCAAGGATTCACGATCCATCACTGCTCCAGTTGGGTTATTAGGGTATGACAAAATCAGAATTTTACTCTTTTCTGTAATGACTGCCTCCAACTGTTCTGGAGTTAGCTTAAATTCATTTTTAGCTTGTAGATCAATCGTTACTGCCTTCCCATGAACCATCTGGGTGATTGGCTCATAACAAACAAAGCAAGGTTGAGGAATTATTACTTCGTCGCCTGGATCAATAAAAACCCGCAACGCCAAATCAATTGCTTCACTTCCGCCAACTGTCACGATAATCTCCGAATCTGGTCGGTATTTTACCCCTACCCGTTCAGCCAAATACTCACTAATTCTTTCCCGTAAAGGCATTAAACCTGCATTGGCTGTATAAAAAGTCCGTCCTTCCCGTAACGAACGAATCCCTTCTTCCGTCATATGACGAGGCGTATCAAAATCGGGCTCTCCAACCCCTAAAGAAATTGCATCCGGCTGTTCAGACACAATATCGAAAAATTTCCGAATGCCTGAAGGCTGGATATCCTCCATTTGTTTAGCTAAGAAATTTCTCATGGTGACACCATAATCCGGTGATCGATACTATCGTCCTCCAGATCAATTCCCCATTGTTTGAACTTGTCCAACAAGAAGTGGGTTCTAGTCCCGGTAACTTCTGGGATCGGTGCTAAATTACTTGAAATAAACTTGGAGATTTCTTTGATATTGCGCCCTTGAACCAAAACAATAAAATCAAATCCACCGCTAATAAAGTACAAGGATTCTACTTCAGGAAATTTTCTGATGGTATCGCCAACTTTTTTATAGCCGTCCTCGCCTTGTGGCAAAGTGCTGATCTCAACCAACGCTTCGATCCAATCATCTTCAACTTTGTCCCAGTCAACCAACGCGCGGTAGCCGGCAATTACTTTGGCCTCTTCTAATCGATTGATTTCCGCTGCTACAATGCTTTCTTCTTCACCTAGCATAATGGCATACTCTTGTGTTGTTAATCGACAGTCTTTTTCGATCAATTTTAACAATTGATGCTGTTTGGCTTTTTCCATAGCAAACCCTCACAGTCCTTCATTATTTTTTATTATCATTCTATTATTCACAAAAAAAGTCCAACTGTCAATTTAACTTTGACAGTTGGACTTTTTGATTTAACGTAATATATCAATTAGGTCTTTTCGAGCGGCCTCAGAAGCCGGCATCACCGAGAATACTAGCCCAATACCACTGGAAACACCAACCGCTAGAATAACGGTAAACAGATCGATCGTTACCTCCAGTCCCATAGTTGAGCCCAGAGCATACGCTAAGATCATCCCAACGATATAGCCGATAATCCCACCGACTAGGGTTAAGGTCATACCTTCTAGCAAGAACTGCGTACGAATAGCACCACGAGTTGCCCCAAGTGCCCGACGAATCCCGATTTCTTTGGTTCGTTCTGAAACCGAGATATACATCATATTCATAACTCCGACTCCAGCAATGAAGAGTGAAATACCCGCCACTGAACTAATGAAGACGGTGATAGTACTCATCATATTGCTGATTTCATCCGTCATCATAGCCATGTTAGAAACAGAATACTTGCCTAAATCCCGCATCATTCCTTTTTCTTCCAAAGTCTTAATGGCTTTGTCCGCAACTTTATTCATTTGCGCACCTGATGATAAAACCAAGGTAATTGAACTGGTATCTTCAGAATTGCCAAAAACCTGTTTGTAGGTTTCTAACGGAATTTCGATAGCGGCTGCGCCATTTGAGAACATAGTGTCGCCTTCCACTCGTGGGTAGACTCCGACAATAGTCATTACAGCACCCTTGTCCATCGTAATCCCACGACCTATAGCCTGTTCACTTCCGCCATAAAGCTCTTCTGCTAATCCTTCATCAATGGTTACAATTTTTTCGATTGTCTCATTGTCGTAGTTTGTTAGTCCACGGCCAACGACCGCTTCGGTACCCTCCGTATCTTTTATGCCCAGACGATAATCTTTGGTTTTTCCACGAACCGATAAAGTTTGCGAAAAATAATACATATCAGAGGTGTAATCAGGTAGAGGATACTCAATTGATTCCACTCCAGGAATTTCTTCCAAAGCAGTAAAATCTGTTTTAGGAATCAAATCCATATTCGAATTGTATAAGTTATAATCATCTGGTGTAAATTGCAAATTCACTTCCAAACGATCAGAATCACCAGCAGATAAAGCACTGATCATTTGCTTTTCATACGCCTTACCAATGGATAGGATCGCAATAACCGCCGCGATTCCAATGATAATCCCGAACATAGTCAGAAAGCTGCGTTTTTTGTTTTTAAAAATGGATCCTAAAGAGGAACGCCAGTTTACGTATAACTTCATTCGCTGACCACCGCCTTGTCTTCGATAATCGCACCATCACGAATCGAAACTAAACGGGTACAATAGGGAACAACTTCTGGATCATGGGTAACCATGAAAATTGTTGCCCCTTCATTACGATTTAGTTCTTGGAAGAGCTCCATAATTTCTTGTGAAGTATGAGTATCTAATGCTCCTGTCGGTTCGTCAGCAATTAAGAACTTTGGCTGATTAATCAATGCTCGGGCAATCGCTACCCGCTGCTGTTGACCACCAGACAGCTGTTTGGGATGTTTCTCTGCTTTATCTGCCAGACCAACCTTTTCTAAGGCGGTCATTACTCTTTCTTTGGTTTGATGGAAACCTAAACCACTGTACAGTAGCGGCAGTTCAACATTTTCATAAACAGTATTGTTTTCAATCAGGCTAAAATTCTGAAAAACGAAGCCTACGATTTCGTTACGAACTTTAGACAAGCGATCATCGGAAGAGGTCACTAAGTTTTCCCCTTCAAACAAATACTCCCCATCAAATTTGGTATCAATAAAGCCCAAGGTATTAATCAAGGTTGATTTCCCTGAACCAGAAGGGCCCATAACCGCAATCATTTCTCCAGCATCTGCAAAAAGATTAATATCCTTTAGTACATGCAGTGTTTCTTCTTCTGATCGGTAGTATTTATTAATGTTTTTCAACTCGATCATTTAATTCACCGCCAATTCCTGACCATCCTTTAACTCGTCATCAGGATTGGAAACAATCTGATCTTTTGCTTTCACACCTGCTTTAACGACTAAGAAACCGTTGCGTTCTTCCGTTTGGACTTCTGTTTTCTTAACTTTGCCGTTTTTGGCTACGAAAACATACTGCTTCCCGTCTTTTTCTACAACCCCATTACTTGGCAAACGAACTTCATCCAAAGGTAAAGTAATTTGAACATTATATCCGTATTGAAGTGGTCTGTCTGGTTTTACAGAGAAATCATAATTGGCTACTGAAACTGAATTGGCACTGGCTCCACCCTGTGAACCATTCGCAGCAGGCGCGGCCACCTCAGGCAATTGATTAACGTTGGTAATCGTTCCTTGGATTTCTTCATCTGAGGTTACCGGCTTAACTGTCACACGCTGGTCTTTTTGTAAACGCTGAAAATCATATTCAGAAGCTTTGCCTTCAATTGTCACATCTGAGCTGACAATTTGAACAACCGCAACACTTGGATCAGTTTTTCCTTTTTCATTCACATAAGCAACACCACCAGTTGTGCTGTTCACGGTAGTATGTGCTTTGTTTTGTAAATTAGAAATTGATTGATTCCCTGACTGTAAATCAACTTGTGATGATTCAACTAACTGCTGCGATTGAAGTACAGCATCGTTGGCAGCCTCTAAAGAACTCTCATACTGAGTAATTTCCCCTTTGTACTGCTCTTTTTTCATAGCAGCCTCTTCACTGCTGTTTTCATTCGTATTATTGTAGTTTGTAATCGCATCATTTAACTGTTGATTTGCTTTTACTTGTTTAGCTTGAGCTGCTGCTAAGCTTTCCTGTGCATTAGTCAAAGCTAAGTTCAGTTTACTCATACTATTATTCTGTTCATCAACCTGCGATTGATACTCTGGACTCTCATAGCTCAATAAAACAGTTCCAGCTTCCACCTGCTGACCGTCAGTCACATGAATCTGGGTAATTTTTCCTAATGTCGAATCTAGATTGTAATCTTGAGTATCGGAGGCTGTAACAGCACCGTTAAAAGTTAGATCCTCAGCCTTTTTTAAGGTAACTGTTTGGTAGTCGCTGGTTTGTTCTGCACTAGATGTGCGATTTTGTGAAAATACATACGCACCAACCAATAAAACAATCGCTAACACACCAGCAATAATACTTAAACGTACTTTTTTCTTTTTAGTCATTTTTTTCTTTTTCATAATTTACTCCTCAGGTTCAGCTTTAAAAAGATGAACGATTACTAATATGACTGGAATTGAAATGATAATACTGCTGACAATTGATGAAATTTGAGTAAATCTTGACATATCCACTCCCATATATTCGCCACTTGGTACAGCAATAAAACCAATTATCAAAGAGATAACTGTCCAAGCAAGCTTGGCATAGTAAGGAATTTTCGAAGGAGCCTTTCCCTCTTTCAATTTCTTATTCGCCATAAAATAGCAGACAAGCAACCCGATGGAAATCAGCAAGCCAATAATTGCAATCGCTTTAGCCATAGGACTATTTAAGTATTCATACATTTGAGCACCATAGGAACCCAAAGCGTCATAAGTTTTTTTCGTAGGATTCAATGTTTCTGGCAAACCGAATAAAGTAATAATTAAAGAAATTAACCCAAGTACTAGAAGCACCATATTCCAAGTTTTAGCTTTTCTGAGATGCTTTTCAATGTTTTCCAAGTTTTTCACTCCTTTGCATTTTAATCATTTTACCATAAAAGAAACCGGAAATTATAGGGATTCTCAGAATTTTTTGGTTTTATTATAACGATTGATCTTTTTGTGGGATTTTCCTCTTCTTTTTACTTTTTTGCTGACACAAAACTGATTTTTCATAGTACAATAAATAGGAAAAGAGTTTGTTCTTTCTTCAAACAATTGGGGGTAGTAGAATGGAAACAGTGGTAGAACTTTTTATTGAAAAACAAAAGAAACGCTTAGCTGACGGGAAAATTCGTCAAGAAGAGTACGAGGCTTTCTTAGACGGTGTCAATGATGCGTTGTCTTTTTTAGGTCTACATTATGTAAACGGTTCTGAAACCGTAGAGCAAACCGATCGAAAACCGGTCACATACAATGAGGTCGAAGAAAAATATAAAAAGCTGCGCGAAGTTGCTATGTACAAAAACAGTTTCTTGCGTGTAGCAGATATTGCACGACACACCAGCCGAACAACCGAAGAGTTGTCTAAATTGTCGGGAACGATTCGCGCAGAGCTATAAAAAACACTTATAATAGTAGGAAAATGACTACGAGTAAAAAAGGCGTTAAGAAGTCAGCAGGCTTTTTAACCCTTTTTTAATTCAGGCGGCAAATTTCTTAAAAAAAGACAATCAGCAATAGATCGACAAATGATCGATTTATACTGATTGTTTTTTTACTTCCTATTAAAACTTCTTCTTTTTTAGGTAGCTGCCACCTAAGAATATCAAAACAGAGGCAGCCACGGCAAATAGAAACATTTGTTGGTAAGCTTCAGCTGCTGCAGCATGGAAAGCATTTAGCAAATTATTCTTCTCAATCCCAGCACTCATTTCTTGTAGTTTTCGATAGGCTTGTTCCACAGAAGTAGCCTTTCCGAGTTCGATTCCGCTAAAACCTTGTAGGACTAATGTAGCATAGATCGTTGGTGCCAAGGTCAAGCCAATCTGACGAGAAACAGATAATGTCCCTAGAGCGACACCGCTGTCTTTCTCACTAGCGATTTCTGACATTAGAACGGAGAACGGTGCTCCCATCAACATTCCAAATCCGATGCCAGCGATTGTAGACGACCCAACAAACCACCAAACAGAAGGGCTAAGAAAAGCTACCAAAGCAAAACCAAAAGCAGACAGCAATCCAGAAAGGATAATTGTCTTGGTTGCACCTTGTTTTGATACCAAAGCACCACCTGCACCTGCACCGACAATAGACCCCAATCCTATCCCGCTCATCCAGACGCCACTATTATTAGCCGATATACCATAACGCTGCTCCACAAAACTTGGGATAAAAACAAACACAGCAATTAAGGTTCCTGACAACAATCCCATGAACAAGGTTAATACAAACCCCCGACTCCTAAGTAATTGATAAGGTAAAAATGGATCGACACCTTCCTTGACGCTCTTTTCAATTTGAATAAACATAGCAAAAAGGAATAAACCAAGTATGAACACTCCCCATACTTGCGGCTGCAATAAGCTACTGATCAATGAACCACTCTGTAAATTAGTGATTGCAAACATAAAGCTTAAAATTCCTAAAGTCAACAGTACCAATCCCTTATAATCAAGCCTGTTAATCGCAGTTGCTTTGGTTTCAGGAATTACAAGAAATCCGCTGATTAACACAAATACCGCAATGGGCAAATTTATAAGAAACAGCCAACTCCAATGACCTGTAGCATTCAAAATTACACTCCCCAAGTTGGGGCCCACGACCGAGGCAACTCCATTTATTGCTCCCAGAATTCCCAGCAGTCCACCTTGTTTTTCCTTTGGATAAGTGGAGAGCACATGACTAGAGGCAATAATAAAAATTCCTCCACCGCCAATTGATTGTATCAAACGTGCTCCTAAGAAAAAGATAAAAGCAGGACTCAGAGCAACCAGCAACGAACCCAAAGCAAAAATACTAATTTCAATCAGGAAAAGCTTGCGACGACCAAATTTGTCAGCTAATTTCCCGATAATGGGGGTTGAAATGGCCATTCCTAATGTATAAAGAGTAATTCCCCACGTTCCCTGCACTTCACTTACATTAAAGGAGTAGTTAATCGTCGACAGTGCGCTGGAGATAATTCCGTTGTCTAAGGCTGACATAAATACACCAGTGATAAAAATTATTAATGCAAAAGTAGATTTTTTCAATGTTAACAAGTCCTTTCTAGTAGATTATTCTATTGGTAAATCATTTGTAATTGGAATTAATCAGAATAACTGATTTCCATCAGTGACGAATCGTCACTGCTCATTTGCAAATTATCATACCACCGAACTGACGCTTTGTCTCTTATTAATACCTGAAATTTATGAGCATTTTTTGCGAAAAAAAAAGCAAGAGATCATTCACGTAACCATGATCTCTTGCTGTCCAGTTTATTTATTTTCCGTTCATTTGAATTGCAACAATTGGAAGATTTCTTGTTCTTTCCAGTGAAAAAAAAGTCTGTATATGCTTGAGAAATTATTTTTGTTGATTTCTTACTCGAGCAGTTCGTTGTTGATATCGTTGCCGTTGCATGCCAATTGATTGCTGCTGCTTTTTCAGCTGAGCTACTTCAAATGTCAGTTTCGCCTTTTCTTTCGCATCCGTTACTTGATTAAGCTGCTGTTCCTTTGTCGAAAGTTCCTGATTTACCCGTTTATCCCACTCATCCATCAAAGCGGACCAACGATTTTTGTTATCCCCATCCTTTAGAGACTCTCGCAGTAGTTGAGAATACCTTTTGGCAGCTGTGCGTAGGTCACCACCACGATCCTCAAAATACATTGACCGCTGCTCTGGAGTGAGTGTCTCTACGAAATTATCTTCCTCACGATCGGCCACATTTTGCATGAACGCTAAGATCGGCAGTATTAAATAAATAATCAGTACTGGTTCAACTAAATACCATCCGATTACAAGTAATACCAATCGAGAAATCAAACTGAACATATCTTGACGATTTAATTCATCCACTCGACGTTTTTGTGACTCAGAATCTTGAATAGCTTGTTTAGTCAAAGAAACTACCATTCTTCTGGCCGTAAACGTAACAATCAAAGTTAATATACCATAAATCAAGAGCGTTTCTTGAGTGGTGTCTTCTATTAACAAACGTGTAGAAGAGGGCACCAATGACAGCAAAAACAACAGCAGCATATAAACGACTAAAATTTTGTTTTTTACTTTTTCAATAGCATTAAACGCGTATGCCATCTGAAACCAGACGCTCGCTACAAAACAAAAACTGATAAAATAAATGCCAATTGCCCGGAATAAAGAAGCGTAATTAAGTGCACCATTTGCTGCATATTTAATGGGCAGCTCTAAAACCATAATCGTTAAAATAATTGCAATAATCGCGTCACTAAATAGTACTACGCGCTCTTTCATATTCATCGTCTCCTTTTGGCTAGTGTAATACAAAGAGTGGGACTAGCCAAAAGATACGATTAGCCTTTGATCAGCAGTTCGTTATAAAAAGCTTGGCCAACTTCTTTTATTTGAGCTTTGTTGCTGAAAGTCTGTGCTAGCCAGGTTGGCATCGGTTGTGCTGCTTTGCCATAAATTTCAATCATCGCTTGAATAAAAGATTCTCCATCCAACTTATCAACTGCTTTTCGCAGTGCTTTGGCTGGTTCCAATAAAAGTGTCTCTTCCTTACGTTCACGATAAATGCGATAGATTGTTGCTCCCTCTTCTGCCGCCAGAGCAAATAGTGGCTTTTCATTTTCGATCAATTGCAGACGTTCCTGCTTGTAACGATCATAGCTTTGCTGCCACTTTACTAATTCTTGAAATACTTCCTCAATTTTCTTCTCACTGACCGTTGCAAGTGAGCTATAAAAATCAATGGGCAATTTCTCAACCCGACGTTCTCGCTTAATCCAGGTCGCCAAGGTTGATTGAGGGATACCCGCTACCTTGCCGAATTGTTCAACGGTTATTCCCAAATCTCTGCGGATGTACATTTTTATGGGATGCTCTATTTCACTAGGTCTAAATTTCATTTGTTTTCACCTATTTCTTTTGCGATATTTTTATTTTATTATACCAGTAATTCATATTTTGCTCAACTTTCCTTGCTGACTAGGGGGACTTTTCACTTGAAATTCCAGTATTCTCCATTGAACAAAGGTCTAAGGACAATTATTTTATTTATACAGTCTTTGATCTATAATTCTTCCCTTATTCTCAAGTTATATTCTGTGACCTACTGACTTATGTAATCTCTCATGAACTTTATCAGGCAATCACCAAACTTCTTTAGGAAAAACGAAGCTTTCACTCTCAGAAATGATTTGTTATAGTGAAAGAAAAGGAGCGTTGAAGGATGACAAAACAATCTAAGGAACTAATCAGCTATTCTTTACCTTACGGATGGACTCTATTGACACCAGCAGATCTGATTATCACGACAAATGGAGATGGCTATGTAATTGCCGCCGCAAATTATGGAATGAATCATTTTGAACAATTAATCTTGTCGGTTACCGGAGAACAAGCGCAAATAATTTCTGTTCCCCATCAGCTATTGGAATTAACGATACGTGTCACTAAAGAAATTATTTATCGTCCTTTAGATTTTTCTAGTGCCGGATAATCAATAAGAAGTGCATATTTTTTGTCACATTTAGCAGTCGGTGGTATGCTTTATTTGTAACACATCCCTATACCCCATATTTCAGTTCCAGCCAACTTGTTTGGCTGGTTTTTTGGCGTAAAAAGACTCCTTCATTAAAATCAGAAGGAGTCGAAAAAATTATTCTACTGGTAAATCTAAATGTGAAGCAGCTAAGTCTAGGGTGTATTCGATATCTTGATTCCCTCGAATTGTTTTTTCAAAATCGGTTCCATAAACAGCCAAACCGATTTGACGACCCTTTGGCAAATGATACATCGTTGGATGCAATTCAAGCTCAATTTCCACAAACTCACCAGCTTGTAAATCGTTAACTTTCCAAGGATTTTCCCGATTTTGCAAGTTGATATGCCCGCGAGAAATCAGCTTATAAGGTGTTGGCGCGCCAAGCTTCAATTCCATGACATTATCTTCACGCCAGTTATATCCTAGCTGTAACCCTTTTGGCACTAAAACATCTGGCACTGGCTTTAAGCGTTTTGCTTCACCAAAATCAATCAATTCCACACTCAACATACCAAAATCTTGGCTGGAGGCTACTCGAATCGTTACTTTTGGACGACCGTTAAGAAACAGTTCCTCTGATAAAGCAGTTGATTTCGCCAAGTAGCGATGGCCATCCATCGGACCTGCTTCTTTTAATTCCTTTTCCCATTTTTCAATGTTTTTCGTATAGGCAATGAATTGTTCCTCTGGTAATTGATCCTTAAAAGCAACTTGTCCCGTTTGTGGTTCTGCTGCTAAGGCATTATCGCCAAAATACAAAGTATTCACTTTATTACTCTTCCAATCCTCTGCAGTATTCCAAGTTTCAGCATCAGTATTGGCTTGGTACACAATGTCTGGTAGAATTTCTTTCGCATTATTGTCGATATCATACAGTTTGTGACTTAACCATAAATTCATCATGTCCTGAAAATCTAATGAGGGAATATTATTAATATAGATATGCTGCCCTTGGTGCAGAATTAATTTCTTAGCTACTGGTACTTCTTTTAAGGCATCCCACAAATCTGCTACCTGACGCGGCTTTACATTCCAATCATTCAACCCGTGTACCATTACCACATCACATTTAATGTCCTTGATAAATGGTAAGTAGTTGCGCTCATCCCAGAAGGTATTATAATTACCAGTTTTACGGTCCTGCCAGTCAGCCATTTGTTTCAAATAATTCTCAAAGAAAGTTTTACTGTGAAGATAATCGCCAGCATTTTGCATTTTACTGTAGGTTTCAATCGCTAAAACATCGGCATCCTCTCCAGGAAACCCACCGGGAGCAATCACTAAGCCATTGTCGCGATAATATTGATACCAGTTGGAAATAGCTGCTTCAGATATAATTGTTTCTAACCCTTCCACCTGTCGTGTAGCACAAGCTGTCGCTAAAGTTCCTAAGTAGGATTTGCCAGTCATAGCTATTTTTTTGTTGCTCCACCAGGCTTTGATTTCAATATTGTCGATCCGGTTAGTGAACGCACGACGATTGCCTGCCAGCCATTCAATATACGCCACCATCGCTGTAGTTTGCTCCACTGAGCCACAAGTTTGAATTCCATCGGAGTCTTTAGTACCAATCGCTGCACCATAAACTACCGCAAAGCCGCGAGCCAAGAAAAAGTCGTTTAAGGTATGGTTATTCTCCTTCACGAAAGTTTCCGTCCCATGCGTGGCAGATCCAGCCACCTCCCTTTCAGGCGGTAATTCTTTTTTCACTGGATGATACTGAATATCCTCATAGGCAGTGTCATTAGGTTCTTTTCTTTCTAAAGGTTGATTCACATCATAGGTTAATGCTTCCCCAGCAGGTCCATTAACTCCTTGACTGTATGGACTGGCAGTGAACAAAGTTGGAACCTTTAGTCCTTCTTCCGTTTCGCCTGGTCGCAAGATTTCCAATTTCAGCAAATCACGTTTGCCATCATTGTCGGTATCCACTGGTGCTTCGACATAGACAACTTCCCGAATAATTTTTTCTGTTTCAAAAACAGCTTGAGCCTTACCATTAAAAAAGAACGGCTTTTCGAACTGCTGCTTACGATAAAATCCTAGATTAGCTAATTTATCGATAAAGGCCAACCCATTTTTTGTGTGGCAGTTAAGCAACAGATACCACGCTTCTATGATTGTATCAACTTGGTTAAAGTCCCCGCTGCTAGTCGTTAAATTAATTTTCACCAAATCCTCTTGAAGAGTTTCCGGTTTAAAGTCGATTTCAGCTTCAAATTCCAACAGCTGAAGAGCCACTAAATAAAACACCTCTGCTGTAATCGTCTCTTTTTTTTGATAAAAAGTTGCTAAATCTGTTGTCGAGGTTGCTAAATAGTTCCCCATTTTAGCGATAAAACCGCCTTCGTCCTGTACCAAAACAAAGCTTTTCTTCAAAAAATCAAAATATAAATCGGTCGCTGTTTGCGGCGCATCCTTTGCTAAAAAGCCAAGTGCGGTCAATTCTTTCTTTGCTGTTTGTAATGATACTTGCTGTAAACCAAACTGATTCAATTTCATGGACAATTCTCCTTTTATCCTTCAGATAATTTAATTATAACAAACCTGCTGAAATCTGTCGGTTAGAGTTCAATGAAAGCGATTGCTTGTTTTAAGTGAATTTTAATGTGCAAAGTTATGAGGAGAAGCAATCATTACGATACTTTTTGGTTTCTTCATGAAAAATTCAGTCATATTTCTTAACTGTATAAAGACTGTTTACTTCCAATAACATTGCAGCAACCTGCTATCCAGATATGATAGTTACTCTTGGGTATTTACTACCTTCGACACAACCAAATAGATTAACTACCTATTAAAGAAAGTCGTCCACTCCGATTTGCTAGATTTTTTATTCCAGTCACTTTTGAGTCATCAGCATATTATTGTCGTACGACCATCTGTTACTAGCATCAATGGGTGTTGTACCAATAGTGGAAGGCAAGTATTTTTTCTAGCGCTGCTAAATGCTCGATTTTTTGTATACTTCCATTCCTTCTATGTTAATAACTTACTCACTAATAATAGCTTAAACGGCCTTCACGATTTTACTTAAGATCGCAGAGCCAAACGAATTTTAAATTTTCACTATATCCATCTTGATAAAATATTCACAATGGTTGAAAGACCTGTATTTTTGTTTATGTGTATTCTTTTCTATAGTGCAAATTTTTTAGTCTACCTGCAAAATAATTTCCTCGGTCAGTTAGCAAGAAAGTTGTATAATTTCTAAAAAAGACTCTTCCGAAGAAAAGTCTTTTCATAAATATCTGATTCATTTTTTGCTTTATTCAGTATAGCTTTTTTCGCCATTAAAAATGCCTCTATCTAATTCACCCTCATCATTTGCGATAATCAAGGCTACTAATACATCAATGTCTACATTTAACAGGGTTCGAAAAACGCCTGAAAACCAGTCAATCCCTGCTAACAAAGCTATACTTTCTGTTGGCAGTCCAAGCATAGGCATAACGGTTGCCAGCGCAACAAGTCCTCCACCTGGTACTACGACCGTTCCTAGGCAAGCTAAAGTAGAAAGCAAAACGGCTTGTGTTAATTGGCCTAGTGTCAACTCAATTTGGAAAAATTGAGCGAAAGTGACAATTGACAATGATAAATACATTGCTAAACCATTACTATTTAGACTCATTCCTAAGGGCATGACTAATTTATTAATGCGATCGCTTATTCCTAGCTTCTCACGTCCATCTTCTATCTTTACCGGCAATGAAACGGCTGAAGAGGTGGTTGTAACAGCAATCATAGTGATTCGCCAAATATTTTTCAATAAACGGCTAAAACTTACTTTACAATAGAGTGTTGTAATCCCTAACCAGACAATTAAATACAGCACAGCAGCGGTACCCAATGTTAGCAGGAATTTCATTAAAGTACCCAACACGCCCACACCAATTTCACCAACAACAGCAGCAATTAAAGCAAATATTCCGATTGGAGCCAATTGCATGATTAAAGTAACCATTTTCAAGATAACACTGTTGAAATTTGATACCCATTCCAACATTTGACGGCCTTTCACATCTTGCTTCACCAGACTAAGTGCTAATCCGAAAAACAGAGCAAATATAATCACTTGAATCATATTTGCTTCTGCCATTGCTGCAATAATATTTTGCGGAATAAAATCTAAAATAATTTCTTGCAGACTGCCATCATTAACGGTCAAACTGTCCACAGTACCTATTGTGCCTTTTAAACCAACACCAGGCTTAACTATCAGTCCGAAGATCACACCTATAACTGCCGCAACAATTGTTGACCCCATAAACCACACAAACATTTTGAATCCGATCTTACGCAGTTCTTGAATTTCGAGGCCACCGACTGCTTCAATTACTGACCCCATAATCAAAATAACAACTGACATTTGGATTAGCCGCAGGAAAAGATCCCCCACTACCTTAATCCCAATGATGTTTTGTTGAAATATCGCTCCAGCGAGAATCCCCAATACCATTGCAGCCATAATTTGATTTGTTAAACTAACTTTTCGAAGCGTGCCCATAGCTATACCTCGTTTTCCCAATCAGTAGATACTTATTGTTCTCTGGCTTTTTTAAGGTTAGAAATCAAGAAAAGAATAGAGCCGACTACTAGAAGAAGCACAGCAATATAAAAGCCCATCACTTTGGAGCCTGTTGTATCTGAGATTGAACCAGTCAAGGTTGGCGCAATTACAGAAGACATCATTCCGAAGAAGTTGAACACTCCTAAGGTTGTACCTATTCCCACAGTAGGGGCATTTTCACCTAACCAAGAAATAATGATCGGCTCAACCGCTAATTTCCCTAAAAAGCCATACATAATTAAGCCTACCATCAAGAAAGTGGAAGTTGATGCTTGGACAGTTATCAACAACATTGCTGCCGCTAGAAGCTCTAGAGTTACGATAAAACGTACTTTTTTATCCATAAATTTGTCTGCCAATCGGCTAAAAAATAGTGCTCCTGGAATTGATGCGAAAGCGACTAAGGAAGAAGAAAAACCGATGGCTGTCCCTTGAAATCCTCGTTCAGTACCCAAGAAATTAGGTAACCAAGTAACAGTCATATAATAAGCATAACAAGTAGCAAAGTACAAAATATAAGTAAACAGCATTGCCGGTGTAAATAAAGTCTTCATAGAAACTGTTTCTTTAGGCTTCTCTGTTTTGACTTCTTCTTTTGGCTGGTTAAAAGCAACATCATCTTTATTTCCCCGAATAACTAAACTAAATGCTGCTACCATTAGTAAACTTAATACAACGGAAATATACATCATAATTTGCCAAGGAAGTCCTAATTGAACCACCAAGTAGCTAGATAAGATCATACCAAGACCTGAACCTACTGCTGAGCCACTATTTACAATGGCCGTTGAAAAGCTTTTTTTCTCTGCTGGGATGTTTTGAGAGGTTAAGGAATATGCCGAACCATAAAAGGACCCGCAACCAATTCCTGCTAAGAAGCTGCCTAGATAAATCATTGAGATCCCTGAAGCTTGGGAGATAATAAATGCTGCTAAAGCGAAAAATAGAAATCCTGGAATAAGAACTTTTTTCTTCCCAATTTTATC
The DNA here is from genome assembly GCF_017377655.1 of Candidatus Enterococcus ferrettii. GTDB lineage: Bacteria > Bacillota > Bacilli > Lactobacillales > Enterococcaceae > Enterococcus_A > Enterococcus_A ferrettii. The sequence goes on along the minus strand of NZ_JAFREL010000014.1, from coordinate 19,185 downwards.
TACTAAAAAACCAGCTGGAATTTGCATAATTACATAGCCCAAGAAATAAAAACTCGAAATTGATCCTAGAGCTGTGTCTGAAACATTCCCTCCTAATGATGCATTGATCTGCGGATAAACAGGTGATAAGGCTGAACGGTAGATCCAGATCGAAACCCAGCCAGAACATAGTAAAACGATTATCTTTTTCCAGTACTCCATACCAATTTTACGCTCTGTATTCGTTTCCATTCTTTTTTCCTCCATACATTTCGTCATTTATACTATTTTTTCGAACAGTGAAGATTGCTCCACTGTTCGATTTCATTGTAAGATTTATCAGCACGTTATACATTTGGCAGTTGCAACAAATGTGAATTTCTTTTTGTGCACTTTAAACAAATCTAACTTTGTGATTGGTTACACTTGATAAACTTTCAGCGCTGCATTTACTGCTTCACCAGCCTTGACAGAACCTCCACAATAAATGATTGCTGCTTCTAAAGCACCTAACACTTGCAAGACATTTTCTCTACGACTGCTGTAGCCCATATTTCCAATTCGCCATACTTTTCCTTTCAAATCACCAAAAGAAGATGCGATTTCAACATGGAAAACATCCAGCAACATTGAACGAACACCTTCTCCATCATCGACACCTTCAGGAATTAGAATAGGTGTGACTGTAGGCATTTTGGTATCCATATTTCCGAAAAAGCCCAATCCCATTGCTTCGATCCCAGCAACCAACGCATCATTATTAAGTTGATGGCGAGCCCATACGTTTTCGATTCCTTCATTGATAACGGCTCTCAAACCCTCATGTAACGCATAGATCATGCTAGTCGCTTCCGTATGGTGATTAATTCGTTCAGAATTCCAATACCGCTGCAGCTGACTTAAGTCTAAGTAATTGCTGCTAATATGATGGTCGTTGCGTTCATCTTTGCTTAAACCTAATTCTTTTTGATAACGGCTATCTAATACCGCTTCTACCCGTGAATTATAAGTAACTAATGACATTCCTGAAGGTACACTAATACACTTTTGAGTACCGCCAATCGCAATATCAACACACCAGTCATCTACAAAAATCGGTACACCGCCATAGGTTGCTACCATGTCAACTACAAAGAAAATATCGCGTTGACGACAAGCGGCACCTATTTTATCTAGTGGTTGCATTTGTCCATTTGCAGTCTCACCATGAACCATCGTCACAATTTTTGGATTGAATTCTTCAATAGCTTGAATAATTTCCTCTTGAGCAAAAGGATTGTTCCAATCTTTCTCCAAATATTTGATTTCCGCCTTTGCCCGCTCACAGATTTCACCTAACAAATAAGCAAAGCGGCCATATGCAGGAATCAACACTTTATCGCCAGGTTCAATTAGCGCAATTAGTGCTGCTTCCAATCCAGAACGAGATGTGCCATCAATAGCGAAAGCTTGCTGGTTTTTGGTCCCGAATGGAACCTTGATCATTTCTTTTACATTGTCCATGATAGTTAAAAATGCTGGATCAAATTGGCCTAGTATCGTCGAAGTCATTGCCTTTAATGCGTTGGGATGAGCTTCTACTGGACCGGGTGTCATAATGGTACGACTTGGAATTACTAATTCTGAAAACATAGATGAATCTCCTCTTTCTTCATTGTCTTTTGTTTGTTTTGCACAATTTTTGTTGAAAAATGGTAATTACTGCTAATTTTGTTGAGTTGCTTTCCCTCTTTCGTTATACTTCTTTTTAAAGGAGGACGTTATGAAAACACTCGTTGATTTATTACAAATTCCCCGTTTTTCTGATTTGAAGCTATTAACGAATCCTAAATATGCGGAATTACCCGTCGAAAGTATTGAAATTAGTGAAACCCCAGATATTTCTTTTTATATTCCAGAACATATCCTGCTATTAACCACTGCAATGATCTATCAGGAGGATCAAACCAGAATGTTTGCTTTAATTGACTCCTTAAAGGAGAAGAAAGCGGCAGGTTTAGGTATCAAAGTTGGCCGCTTCCTTGATGAAATCGACCCTAAGGTGATCCAATACGCGGATAGTGTACACTTTCCAATTGTGTTGGTTCCTACATCCATTCCTTTAGGCCGTCTGCTGCACCAATTGTTAAGCTTTTTGTGGGACAAGCAAACCGAGCAGCTGAGTTATGCGCTAGATATCCAGCGGCGTTTCTCCAGTTTACTGGTAAATGATGTTAGTATTGCTCGCTTTATCGCAGATTTTGGACGATCAATCAATACGCCAGTGATTTTAGTCGATCCCTATAAGCAGGTTTATGCAGCTTCAAAACACTTTTCCAAGGCCTCAAAACCAGCAGAATTTTATATTGATCAATTGATATTCGGTCAGAAAAAAAGCGAGTCTGTACTGATTGAGGACCTGGATCAGAAAAAATTCCTTGTTTCCTATTTTTCAGTTGAGACAAATCACTATTTCCCTCATTCACTGGTTGTGTTGAATCCTGAAAAAATCCCTTACCCTGTTTCAAATTTTGCTTTGGAACAAGCTAGTTTAGTCTTGTCTTTTATGCTCTATAAAAACCAGAAGGTTCAGGAGTCTTATGATCTTTTAAAAACAGATTTTCTGACTCGAATGATTGAAATTCAACAAGCGCCCAACCAACACCCCCGTGATTGGTTAGATTTAGGTACCACATACGGTCTAGTTAAGGCACGGCACTATCGGGTGGTCTATGCTTCTTGTAAGCAAAAAAATACCAGCGACTCTAAAATCAAATACCAAGAAGAGGTTAGCCAGCTAGGCTTTAAGTGGTTAAGCAGCAAGCTGAAACATCACATCAAGGATGTTAGTCTATTCAAGGTTAAAAATACCCAGCATTGTGTAGCGTTAATTCAGCATAAGCAAGAAAATCTGGAAAGCATCCTGCAAAATATTGCAGATGACTTAACTAAGAGACTTTCGATAGACCTGCAATTTGGTGTTGGAAATATCTATGGCACGATTGATGACGTTGCGAAATCCTATATCGAGGCTAAAACTGCTTATGAAGAGATGTCCTCTCTTTCGATTACTACTTCGATTTATCAATATCAGCAAAAAGGCATGCGCAGTCTATTTGAAAAAATTGGTCCCTCTGATATCGCTTATTTCTGTGAAATCACCTTGAAAGACTTAGCATATCCAAAGGAAGCTTCTTCGATTGAGTTGCGCAAAACCTTGAAATACTATCTTGATTTCAATTGCGAAATCGCTCGTACAGCGAAGGCTTTGTTTGTTCACCGCAATACTATCAAGTATCGCATTGATCAATGCAGCAACCTTATCGGAAAAAATATTCACGACCCGTCTGTGAGCCTAGATTTGAGATTGGCGCTTGAATTATCCGAAGAAAACAATCTGTGATTGACTAGCTGAAGGATTTCCCTTCAGCTTTTTTAGTTTTAGCTGGAAAGAATACTCTCATCACGATCTTTACTAATTTTTCTGGAAATAACCCAAGGTACAAGCATTGCTGGATTTTTATCCAACAATTCTTGTACCTGCTTCACCTAATAATGCACGATCAGCCTCTTCTAGAGCACAAATGATCGCCGTCTTGCCTTGTCGGGCGAAGTTAATCGCTGCCTCAATTTTCGGCCCCATACTGCCATCAGCAAAATGCCCCTCATCGAAATGTTTTTGTGCGATTTCTGGAGTAATGGTCTCCAATTTTTCCTGATTGGGTTTGCCATAATTAATATATACATTGCTTACGTCTGTCAGCATCATGAATACATCGGCGTCTACCTGTTCAGATAGTTTCTTTCCCGTGCGATCTTTATCAATGACGGCTTCGATGCCGCTCAAAAAACCATTTTCTTTTCTTGAGACTGGGATTCCACCGCCGCCACCAGCTACAACAATCGTATTTTGGTTTAATAAATTTACAATGGCACTTACCCCATGGATCGTTAGCGGCTGCGGTGAAGGGACCGCGCGTCGATACCCTCTTCCTGCATCCTCCATCATTGCCCAACCACGTTCTTTTTCCATCTTTTCGGCTTCTTCTTTTGAATAAAAGACTCCAATAGGCTTAGTTGGTTTTTGGAAAGCTCTGTCATCAGGAGAAACTTCAACTTGTGTCAGTAAAGTTACAACTTCACTGGTCAACCCTTCTTCTTCAATTTTATTTTTAATTGTCTGCTCCATTAAATAGCCAATAAAGCCTTGCGATTCTGCGTTGCAGACATCTAATGGGAATGGTGGAACGATGTTCTTTGCTTCTTCATTTTGACGCAGAATGTTTCCGACCTGAGGGCCATTGCCATGTGTGACGACAATTTGATAATCTAATTTTTCAATTTTTGTCACCATTTCGGCGCTTGTTGTAATATTCTTTAGTTGTGCTTCTACCGTTTGTTCTTGACCCGGCTTCAAAATGGCATTCCCGCCAAGCGCAATGACTACTCTATTTGCCATGGTTCTCCTCCTTAAAATAATGAATTGTACGTGTAAAACCTGCGAGAAAATCAGCACCTGATGTGTGTCCGGTTGCTAAAACCGCTTGAATTCTTTTACTAATTTGTCCCGCGTTACTTCCGAACTCAGTGATTAGTTGTAAAACTGATTGGTTGAAACGCTGATCAATACTACATAACAGATAGTGTTTACTGACATCTGTCGTTAAATCAGTGACGGCCATTATTTTATTACGCAGGTAACGTTCCAGCTTTTGGTTTCGACGGCCTAACAATAGGCGCGCAGCTAAATGACCAATAATCATATCATCACCTGTCGGCGTTAGTCCCGGACCACGGCCAATTAAGAATTGAAGTCCACTTCGCTGCATTGAAAATTTATCTGTACACAATCGATCAATAGCTTGAATAAAGTCATTGATTTGGGTAAACACTGCTGCTAAAGGTTCGTGGTTTCCTGTCTCTTTCTTTACTTTCTTGATTTCCGACACATACCTGTCCCAAACTGCATCCGTTCTATCAGCAGATAGTTCTTTTTGGAAAGATTGATAGGTACGAGTGGTCAACAGTAAGTGGCGCTGAGGAAATTTCACGCGTAAACCTTGAATCAGCAAGCAATCATCAACTTGAACTTCTGCTGCTAAGTGCTTAAACTCACTCGGACTTAGATAGATTCCATTAGGTACATGAATCTTCTGCTCGGAGGCAATGACGGCCAGGTACTGTCTTGTCTCGTCCTGAATATTAAAGCTGTGTGCAAATTTACTGTGTACCCGCCAGTGCCGCTTAGCAAGTGAGTGATCAAAGATTTCCTGATCCAAACAACTTGTTTCTACCAGCACCGGCACGAGTCTATTCCTTGAATCCAAGCTTTTTTGCATAGGCCAAAACAGCTTTTTCAAAGCAGTCGATAGGAGGTGTTACGGTTCCTGCACCAATTTGTCCCAACCCAGCTTTTTTATTAGCAATTCCGGTATTGATAACTGGTAAAATTCCAGTTTCAACCACTTTTCTAGCATCAATTCCTAAGCAGATTCCTTTAAAGTCCCAAGTAGGTACTGAGAAATTCGGATTGCTGTCAATACAAATCTCAGTCATTTCATTGCTTGTATTTAAGGCATCGTAAAAACCGCCTGAGCCGACAAAGCGGGTAACTGCTGGTGCGGCGATCATAGCCATTCCACCAACACCAAAGGTTTCAGTAATGGCGCTATCTCCCATATCAGTAGCTGCATCTTCTTCACTAAAGCCTGAAAAATACAAGCCTTTTGGCGTATTTACTGGTCCAGTAAACCACTCATCTCCCATCCCGGCGATTCGAATACCAAACTCATGACCATTTCGGCACATTGCTGTAACAATCGTGCCTTCTTGGATTTGTCTCGCACCATCCATAACTGCTTTTGCTGAAGCCATCATGATATTAAGGAAAAATTGATCGGTGTCCGCTAAGAATTGAACAACCTCCAGCTTTTCTTTTTCAAAACCGTTTAGGGAAATGATAGCTGGTGCCACTTCTTTTAAGAAAGCTAGGGAAGCTGCAATATTTCGTTGGTGGAATTCATCCCCCATCGCAATTGCTTTAGCGACAAGAACGTTAATATTTAGGCCCCCGTCTATTGTTTTTAACGCAGCACTCAAAACCGGTGCTAACGTATCCTTCATCCAATGCAGACGAGAAATCACTTCCTCGGAATATGCACCAAAACGTAATACAGCGCCGATTCCTTCGTTCATCGTGCAATATGCCCGGTTGCCGTCTGTTTTGTTTTCTACAACCAATACTGCCATATTGGCAGAAGTAATTCCGCCCATCGGCCCTACTGCATTCACATGGTGACACGGGATTAATTTAACTTTGCCGGACTCTAGCAGTGTACGGACATCATCTACGGTTTCACCCCAACCTTCAAATAGTGCGGCTCCGATACAAGCTCCTTGAATTGGATCGACCATTTGATCATAGCGGATGGGTGGGCCGGCATGCAGCAGAACCTTTTCTTCATTTAATTCCTTAATAACCGTTTTCGCAGGAACTACGTCCAATAAGAAAGGAGAACCGGCGACGATTTTGGCGGCTACTGCCTTATTTGCTTCATCAATTGTTTGGTACACTTTTTCTCCTCCTATCCTAATTCCACTTTATTTAAGAAATTCAACGCCTTCTGCAATGTAATATTGCCGCCAGCAATTGGCTGCCAGTCGAATTGAACCACCTGGCCATTATGACCTGTGATCGCTTCAGAGAAACTACGTAACCCAACATTAATGAAGGAATTATTTGTTAATAAATTCAGCATAGCTTCAGACGGCGTGTCGGTTGTCTTTGATCCAGCTTTTTTAGCTAAAACCTTTCGTTCCGGCAAAATGACGGGATGCCCCAGCATAGTTAGAGCTGATTTAACTGCCTGAGCATTACTATGGCACAAAATTACACCAGCATCTTCTAGAATGGCAGCTTGTTCGTCTATATTTTGCGGATCTTCGTCTGTCCCAACGATGGTAGCAATCACGGCTAACTCTCGACCATCTTTTTGGGCCTTTTCCTTAATTGCTTTGATGGTTGGTGCTAATTCTCGGGCCATATTTTCATGAGATCCATAACCCAATACATCATCTAATAAGATAACTGCAGTCGTTTCTTCATCCGCAGCTGCGGCTAACATTTCTTTACGTTTCGTTGGATCAATCATCGGGTGTGGTTTCCCCTGAGTGTAAATGTCGTCCCCTAGGTCTAAAATTTCATGGGCACCTGCTTTTAAAATATAACCATCTTCATTAGCCTGATCTTCCTCTAAGCCTAACCCTTGTTTTATCAGCATTGCTGCTTCATAGGCCAATGTGCCACCTGAATACAGACCTTTAATCCCTGTTTGTCCAGTTTTAAATTGATATTCCGGAACCATCAGGGTCTCATGATTCGGTTCTACTTTTTGATTATTCATTAATTGAACTGCGATTTCTGCAGCTTCTTCTAAAGTATAAGCGCGGTAAAGATTCTCTTCATGATCGGTTGGTTCTTCCCCTAGAAAAATCGTTACTACTGGTTTGGTAGATTCTCTCAACAAGTTGAGTACTTCGTCTCTTACACTTGGTGCAGGCGGCTTGGAGATCACGACAATTACCTTAGTATTTGGATCACTTTCTAAAGTCATCACACTGTCCTTTAGAGTAATTCCACCAACTTCAGCCTTCAAATCGCGGCCACCCGTTCCGATAGCGTTTGTCACACCGCCGCCTAACTTATGAATCAACGTGGTTACTTCCTGAATACCTGTTCCAGATGCCCCAACAACACCAATACTCCCTTTGCGAATCGCATTGGTGAAGGCTACTGGGATGCCATTGATGATTCCCGTTCCACAATCCGGACCCATTAGTAACAGCCCCTTGTCATGAGCCAGCTTTTTCAAGCGGACCTCATCTTCTAGAGGGATATTGTCGCTAAAGCAAAAGACGTGTTTATTTTCTTTCAATGCATGCTCAATTTCTAAAGCTGCATGGGCACCTGGAATGGAGAAGATTACCACATTGGCATCTTTGCCCAGAGTTAATGCTTTATCCCAAGTTTTCACAGTCTCAGTTCCCTTGTCGCTGCCGCCCTTGCTTTTTTCTTTCAAATATTCATCGACTACTGTCAGTATTTCTTTGATTAGCTGCTCATCTTTTTTAGTAATATCTAACACGATCGCCATGTCATTTGACGAAGCTTTTTCTAGTTCGCTGGTATGCAATCCACCTGCTTTAAGAATATCTTTGTTAGCAGGAGTACCCATCATCACGGAGGCTTTTTTAACGCCGGCAATCGTATTTAATTGATTGGTCAACAGCATAAGTACAATTGAATCTTGATAACTATTTTTCTGAATAATTGTGTATAACAATTTCTTTCCTCACTTTCTGCTAACTCGTTGCAAAACTTCCTGTACCGCCATATTGATTAAAGTGTACGGTGTCACTTTCCAAATAATCCATAATATTTTTAGTGACTGGAATCCCCTCAGTCATATAGGTATCGTATTTTATCTGATTCGTTTCTCCTGGATAATAAACTTGCTGAAAGCCGATAGCCGGGGCAATCGTATGCAGCTCCTCTACCATCGTTTCGACACTGTGCTTGAAGCTAGGTAAATCAGTAAAACGGGTTGGATCAATTAGTATAAATAGTTGACCTAGATTTCTTTTTTCTGTTAAATCACTGTACATTGAGGAAACATTTTTACCAAATGGCAATCCCAATAACATACCCGAAAGGACGTCCACCATCATCATTAGACCGAAACCTTTTGGCCCAGCTAATGGAAGTAATCCATGGACATCATGCGGATTAGTTGTTGGATGCCCTTCACTATCTACTGCCCAATTATCAGGAATATCCTGATTTTTAGAACGGGCATCGAGTATCTTGCCCCAAGCTTGAACGGTTGTCGCCATGTCAAAAACAACAGGCGCTCCATTTTCTCTTGGTACAGCAAAAGCAATTGGGTTGGTACCAAAATAATTTTCTGAACCCCCGAAAGGTACGACCATAGGATCAGATTGACACATGGAAATCGCAATCAAATTTTCCTCGGCTGCTCTTTTAACATAATAAGATAGTGCACCAGAGTGACTCATGCGTTTGACACCAACAATTGCAGCTCCAGATTCCTTTGCCATATCCATTGCGTAGTCTAATCCTCTTAATGCAACATATTGACCAACACCGTTGTCGCCATGCACAATCCCCGTACTTTCCCCGGTTTTTTCAAAGGTGATTTCCGGATCAATGGTCACGCCACCTTTTGAGATACGCTCGGCATAATAATCCACACGGACCGCTCCATGCGAATGAATACCGCAGGCATCGGCAAAGACCAGATGCTTTGCAACTGTATCAGCCTGTTCTTTCTTTAGACCTGCCTTGATTAATTTTTCTTGTATCAATTCATGCAATCTTGCAGGCTGAACTTTGATTGTCTCTTCCATCTCACAATCTACTTCCTTTTCTTAAATTTCAGGTTCGCGGTTACAATCTTTTGAATAGACATACGCTAACGGCTCATCTCGCCCCACTGCATAAGCTGCCTGATGCACATATGCACTCATAAAAATATAATCGCCCTTTTCCACTGGCAACCATTCATTGTCTAAATTGTACATTCCCTTGCCTGAAAGCAAATAAGCCCCATGTTCCTGATAATGCGTTTCAATATATCCGTGACTTGCTCCAGGCTCAAAGGATAAAATATGGAAATTCATGTCGAAGCATAAATCCTTTGGCAGAAAATCCCAAAGCAAAACGTCCTTCATGCCTTCATATTGAATAGGTTCAATCTCATTGATATTGCCAACTACTTTGTAGGCTTCCTGACCCTTGATTGGTTGGTAACGCTTTTTATATAGGAAGAATTCCGTCTTTTCTTCTTGGGCATTTTCCAAATACATTAATACACCTGCTGGCAAATATACAAAACCACCAGTAGTCACTTCATGTGTTTCTTCCCCATCACCTACGGTTAATTTTCCGTCGATTACATATACTAAGGTTTCAACACCTTCTCCGCCGAAGCCTTGAGTATTTTTACCGCCTTTTTGAAAGGTCATAATAAAATCGACGAAATTTGCACCTAATTTTTTTGAGCCTAAAATGGAGCAATCACAGTTTTCAAAACCGGGAATTACGTTATTGACTAGTCCTTCATGAGGCAATACGGCATAATTATTCTTCTTGATCACAGCTCTTGATTCTAAAAGTCCGTCAACATACCCAATATTGTTATTCTTGTAACCCACACACGTTACCTTCTTTCCTACTCTTTATATGCTAATTCGTACAACGCTTCTGTCAGGATCTCTACCCCTGCAACTAGATCTTCTAAGTTTGTTGCTTCCGCTGGATTGTGGCTAATCCCATTAATACTTGGAACAAATATCATGGCACTTGGGTAATGAGGAGCAATGACTTGTGAATCATGACCGGCACCACTGTGCATCACTTTATACTTCATGTTTTTGTTCTTAGCAGCTTGCTCTACCTTTGCAACAATTGATTCATCCATTGGTACGGGACTTTCATCCATCCATAAATCAATTTCTAATTCCAAGCCGTGCTCTTTAGCAACCTCTTTCATAAACGCTTCTGCTTCAGCAGCGAATTTATTCAACGCCCCTGCATCTGTATGTCGGCAGTCCATCGTGAATAAAACTTCGCCAGGGACTACGTTGACAGTGTTTGGTTTTGGTTCTACTTTTCCGAAAGTAACTACTAACGGATCCCCTTCAGCTAAAGCACGATCAATTACACCTGAACAGATTTTTGAGAAGCCATACACTGCATCATGTCGGTAACCCATTGGAGTGGTTCCTGCATGGTTCGCTTCTCCCTTCAGTTGGAAAGTATAGCGCTTTTGACCAGCGATGTTATTCACTACACCAACTTGAAGCTTTTCCATTTCTAGTACGTTTCCTTGCTCAATATGAATTTCAACAAACGCTTCAATATCATCACGCCGGACCTTGTCCTCAGACGCAAAATCAAAGCCTTGACGATGCATTTCTTCTACAAATTTTATGCCATTGGAATCCTCAATAGTTGCTACCTGTTCTTTTGAAGCTTCACAAACAAAATTCTTGCTTCCCCAAAACACAGTTGGAAAACGGCTGCCTTCTTCTTCAGCCATCGAAATGACTTCTAAAGAACGTAACGGTTGTCCGTGTGTTTCTAAAAGTTGTTGAACAGCCAAATAAGCTGCTATCACACCATATTGTCCATCAAGGGTTCCGCCGTTAACAACGGTATCGATATGTGAGCCTGAGAGGATGGTTTTTGAGGGATATTTTGTTCCTTCTACTCGGCCAAATAAATTCCCAATTTCATCGAAAGAGGTTTCAAGTCCAATTTCTTTCATTCTTCCTTCAACGAATTTTTGGGCCTCCAGCCAAGAATCTGAATAAAGCAAACGTGTCATACCACCAGTTGGATCACTTCCTATTTTCGATAAAGCGCTGATATTCTCTTCTAATCGTTTTTCTAAAGCCATTTCTAAATCCTCCTTTAGGTTGTTAAAGTAATTGTAATGTCTGTAAGCAGTCGATTCATTGTTTACAAGTGACAAATATGCACCTTCATTTGTGCTGAATAACCATAAATGATTGCGTATAATGAGAGTAGAAAGAAGGAATTCTATGAAATCGCAACATTTTGTGTACAGACGACTGGGTGATTTAGTCTTAGAGATGACTTTTTATCCTCAACAGGCAGAGAGTACGAGAGAAACTACCATTCTTTATTTCCACGGCGGCGGTTTTCTGTTTGGGCAGCGTGATGATTTAACCTACATTAATCAACTAATGGAAAACGGCATGAATGTGCTGACAATTGATTATCCTTTAGCACCAGAAACTGCTTTAACCGAAATTGTTTCCTGTCTAGAGGACGCAGTGGACTGGTTCTTAACTCATTTCGAAGATGAACTACAGCTGAGAACTTCTAATTTTTTTCTCTTCGGACGATCTGCTGGAGGATATTTAGCTTCCATTTTAACCACCAATAGGTACAAGGAGCAACTAGGTTTGATTCGTTTTTATGGCTACCATGATTTTAAACATGCCTGCTTTACTTTGCCGAGTCCCTTTTATGGTCGTTATCCTAAAGTTCCACCAATGGACGCTCAAAAAATTATCAGTAAAGGCAATTCAGAGGAACGCTTCCTTTTGTATTTATCGGCTCGTCAATATGGTAACTGGCTTAGCTATCTAGGAAGTATGACTGAAAAATTGGTGGTCGAAGAAGAACAATTAAAGGAGTTTCCTCCAACCTTCTGTGTCCATTGCAGCCAAGATCCTGATGTACCTGTCGAAGCTTCCCGCCAGTTAGCAAAATCTACTGTGTCCTCAACCTATATTGAAATAGCCGCTGATGTCCATGATTTCGACCGAGAACAAAATCCTCAAAGCGATGATGTTTATGAACGATTAATAACCTGGTTGAAAAAACATAATTAAAGATATTGATAGACATAAAAATTCGCTGAAATGAGTCTCCTCACTTCAGCGAATGCTTTTCTTATTTTTATGTACAACTTTCTTATCCTCTAAATAAGAGACCTCTGGCTGACTATCTTTGAAACATACTCAATTAGACTTTTTTTACTTTTAATTCAATCTCAGTTGATTTAGTACCTATCGAAAAATAATAGCGAATAAAAAAACTGGTTGAATTCCTCAAAAAAGACCAAAAGCACTTAAAAGGCTTTTGGTCTTTTTAACAGTCAGCTTGCTGCTTGAACGGCAGCTTTTTTCTTTTGCAGTTTTTTCGCAAAATAAGGAACTTCTTCTGCAGAAGTATAAACGAAATGGCCTGGAGCTACCTCTCTCAGCTCCCTCTGCTGATTATCTCGGGGATCATTTTGATAAGTAATTCGTTGCCGTTGTCGCTCATAAGCTGGATCAGGTAAAGGAATGGCTGACAGCAAGCTTTCGGTATAGGGATGAACGCCATAGCGATAAATATCTTCACTGATGCCCATTTCCAGCAAATGCCCATTGTACATTACACCAATGCGATCGCTTATATGCTTCACCATCGATAGATCATGGGCAATAAACAAATAAGTGAGTCCATGGGATTTTTGCAAATCTTGCAGCAAATTGACTACCTGTGCTTGGATCGATACGTCTAAGGCCGAAATAGGTTCATCACAAACAATAAAACGCGGATCTACAGCTAACGCGCGGGCAATCCCAATACGCTGTCGTTGCCCACCAGAAAATTCATGAGGATAGCGAGAGCTGTGGCTGGGATTCAAGCCCACCGTCTCCAACAACTGATTTACCCGCTGACCTCTCTCCTGTTTTGATTGGACCAGGCGGTTTACCTCCAACCCTTCGGCAATAATATCTTTCACCTTCATCCGAGGATTCAGTGAAGCATGGGGATCTTGAAAGATCATTTGAACATCTTTTCTAAAAGCAGTTTCCGCTTTTTTGCCTTTGATTTTGGTAACATCCTGTCCGTCGTAGATAATTTCTCCACTCGTTGGCTGATTTAGTCGTAAAATAGTACGGCCTGTAGTTGATTTACCGCTGCCGGATTCGCCAACCAAACCGAATGTTTCTCCTTCATTAATATGAAAGCTGACATCATTGACGGCTTTAACTTCATTTTTCCTTCCTATATTAAAGGACTGCTTGAGGCCTTTGACTTCTAATAAGACTTTTGCCAACCCAATTCCTCCTAGTTAATATTACTGTAATCATTTTAACGTCGTATATTATTTTACTAAGCAACTTGCTCTGTCATTTATTGACATCTTTTGATTGTTCTATTGGTGAACGTTTAATTACTGCGTAAAACAGAACTGGCTTCCTTTTGTGCGTGATTGATTTGAAACAATTCCCAGCGGCGTAAAATTTCCTGCGGCGGGGTAACTGTTGGTGCTTGCGGAGCCAACAGCCAGGTTGCAGCCTTATGGGTTGTTGATAATTCAAAAAAGGGCGGCTCTTCTTCGGTGTCAATTTTCAAAGCAAAAGGATTTCGGGGATAAAACGCATCTCCCTTAGGCGGGTCTAATAAATCCGGTGGTGAACCAGGAATGGCAAATAATCGTTCATTCGCATCATCCAAGGTCGGCATCGAGCCTAATAATCCCCATGTATAAGGATGCTGAGGATTGTAGAAAATTTCCTCCGCGGTTCCCACTTCGACAATTTTTCCAGCGTACATGACTGCTACACGGTCAGCAACATTCGCCACCACACCTAGATCATGGGTGATAAAAATAATCGAGGTCTTCATCTTCGACTGAATATCCTTCAACAGCTCTAAAATCTGGGCTTGAATGGTCACATCCAAAGCAGTAGTCGGCTCATCTGCAATCAAAATTTCTGGGTAGCAGATCAAAGCAATTGCAATAACGATCCGTTGTCTCTGACCACCTGAGAATTGATGAGGATAGCTCTTCAAGCGGCTGGGAGCCTCAGGGATGCCCACTAGTTCAAGTAACTCAAGCGCAGCATTCATACTTTCCTTTTTCGAAACTTTCTTGTGCTTTCGCATTGATTCAGCAACCTGTTTGCCAATCGGCATAGTTGGGTCTAATGAAGTCATCGGGTCTTGAAAGATCATGGCAATTTCTTTCCCGCGAATTCCTCGCATTTCTTTTTCTGACTTTTTGACTAAATCTTCTTTTTTAAATAGAACTTCTCCACTGTCGATGTTGGCATTAGCCGACAAAAGCTGCATAATTGCTCGACTAGTGACCGATTTGCCGCTGCCAGACTCGCCAACAATCGCTAAGGTTTCCCCTTCATATAAATCAAGATCAACCCCGCGAATGGCCTTTACCTTGCCGGCATAAGTATCGAAGGAAATCGTCAAATTCTTCATTTCTAAAACTTTTTCCATGCTTGATATCACTCCTTCATTTTCGGATCAAAGGCATCCCGTACACCATCTGCCAGCAGATTAAAGCAAATCATAATGACTGAGATGGTAATCGCTGGAATCCATAACAAGTATGGCAAATATAAGAAAGTCTTGTACCCGTCATTCAGCAAGGTTCCTAATGAAGCAGACGGCGGTGTCAGCCCCAGTCCGATAAAGCTCAAGAAGGCTTCAAAGAAAATCGCCGATGGAATACTAAACATCATTTGAATAATAATCACACTAGAGATGTTGGGCAAAATATGCTTTAAGGCAATTCGCCATTTTGGTTCACCTAGCGTCATACCAGCTAACACATATTCCTGATCCTTCAATTTAAGGGTTTGCGCCCGGACGATCCGGGCCATCGGAATCCAGTTCGTAATCGCCATTGCCGCAACGATCGAGATAATTCCCGGTTTGAAAACCACCAACATCAGTATCATAACCACCAAATTAGGAATCCCTGATAAAACTTCTAAAAATCGCTGCATGACATTGTCTACACGTCCACCGATTAATCCAGAGATCAGACCGTAAATCACACCAAGAGTGATATCAAATAAAGCTGCAATAAAAGCAATCAATAAGGAAATTCGGGTTCCCATAAATAAACGACTAAGCACATCCCGTCCTAAACCGTCCGTACCAAGAAAAAAATTCACGTTGGCTGGAACAGCTGCTTCCTTATACTTATCGACCATTTGACCTGCCACTTCCGTTTTTCCGTTCAGGCCATCAACATTCAAGCCCGGAATCCGCGGTGGTAAATTAATGTATTCGACATTTTGTTGTGTAGGATTATGCGGGGAGACAAAAATGGTAACCACCGAGATGAAAATAATGATTCCCAAAGCAGCCATTGACAAAACAGCTGCTTTATTTTTCTTTAGCCGCCGCCAAGAATCCTGCAAGAAGGTCAAGGAAGGCGTCGCAATTTCTTCACGTTTCGCTTCGGTATTGCCCTGCAGCAGCTCAAAAGCGCTGACTGGAAGGTCCTTGATTTTGTGTTTCGATACATCCATTAGCCTTTGCTCCCTTCTGATAGACGAATCCGTGGATCAACCAAGCCATACAAGATGTCTACGATAAAAATTACCACAACTAGCATAAAGGAGTACAAAATCGTCACCGCCATAATCGTTGGATAATCATTTGTAGTAATTGACTTAACAAACTGTTCGCCAATGCCTGGTATGGCAAAAATGTTTTCAACCACCAAGGAACCGGTCATTAGAGCAACTGCTAGGGGACCGATCAACGTTAATAATGGAATCAAACTATTCCGCAACCCATGCTTGAAAGCAATTTGCCAACGGCTAAGTCCTTTTGCCCGAGCCAGCTCCACATAATCACTATGCAGAACCTCTACCATCTCGGTTCGCACAAAGCGGGCCGAATCGGCTAATGGTGACATAGCCAAAGCCACTGTCGGCAAAATAGTATAGATAAATCCATCCCACTTAGCGATAGGAAACCAGCCTAACTTGATCGCAAAAACGTATTGCAGCAGCACTGCGAAAACAAAGTTGGGAATCGAACGACCCAAAATCGCCATCAAAGTAGATGAAGTATCCACCCATGTATTTTGCTTCATGGCCGAAATGGTTCCTAACAGAATACCGGCCAAGGTTCCAAAAATAATTGCCTGTACTCCTAGCTGTAGAGAAGGTCCAATCCTTCCGGCCAATAAAGCCGCAACCGGCTGATTCTTAAACTGGAAGGAAATACCAAAATCGCCCTGTACTAGGTTTGATAGGTAAATTCCGTATTGAACAATTATGGGTTTATCCAAGCCCACCTGTCGATTTAACATTTCTATTGTTTCCGGGCTTAGACGCTCCTGATTAGTATAAGGAGTTCCCGGTAATAACTGCATCAGGAAAAACGTGACTGTCGCAATCAGCCACAGGGTAATAATCATAAAAAA
Organism: Candidatus Enterococcus ferrettii; assembly: GCF_017377655.1. Lineage (GTDB taxonomy): Bacteria > Bacillota > Bacilli > Lactobacillales > Enterococcaceae > Enterococcus_A > Enterococcus_A ferrettii. The sequence goes on along the minus strand of NZ_JAFREL010000014.1, from coordinate 2,434 downwards.
CACACGGTTTAGTAAATACTTTATGTAACTATTCAATGAACCATCGCCTCCTCTTTCACATTCTGACATTAAATGGCTCCAGCTTTATTGTGTAAAAGCAACTCACCTAAGGAAGTCATTTAGCCATCAACCTGTATCCTTTGACTTCCCTTCTGATCTTCGATAAATTACTGATAACAAATCAAAAGGAGCCTATTATGAGAAAGATTATCCTTCCCTTTAGTTTGGGGATTATTATTATTTTGGCAGTAATTGGTTACTCAAGCTTTACCAACACGTTAACTGCCCAAGCCTTGTCTGATCGCTTGTTCCTATTTAGCCTGCCGCTAATAATTATCAGCGGCTTTTTATGGGTGCGATCCTCTGGCTTTTTTCACCTGTTCCATCGATCCTTCCAATTGAAAAAGCAAAAACAGAAAAAGACGGCGGCCCCTTCAGGCTCAATACCAGCTGGACCTCTGACTTTTAGTCTGGTCGTTACTGGTATGCTATTGGGAGTCTCCCTTCTTTTTCTGCTGCTTAGCTAGTACTTAAATTTTATTCTTCAATGGAAGTCCATTTGTAATCCCATGAGGCACCTGCCGGATGATGGACAATTCCTTTTACTTTTTCATTGATTAGATGACCTTCTGCTTTTTGATAAACTGGGGCTACACCCATTTCATCCATGATCAGCTTGTTGGCCTTTTGCAGATCTTCCCAACGGGCTGTTTCATTAGTAGCGTTGGTCGTTCCAGCTGATTCAATCAATTTATCGTAATCAGCGTTGCTCCAGCGTCCTCGATTGTATGAATTACCCGTAGTGAATAAGTTAGTGAAGCTGCTTGGGTCAACATAGTCAGCACCCCAGCCACCCATCAAGACATCGAAATCACCATTGTTTGAGCGATCCAAACGAACAGACAGCGGAACTGGTGTCGGTGTTACGGTAACACCAGGTAAATTCTCTTCAATGCTGCTTTGCAAATATTCAATAATTTTCTTAGTGGAGTCAGCATCAGAAGCCAAAATATTAAAGTTCAGAGAATCTATGTTTAATGCTTGTTTTGCTTTGTCCCAATGCTCCTTAGCTTTTTCTTTATTATAAGAAACAAGAGTGCCTGCTTCTTTTGCAAAGTCTTCATCAGTTTCTGGATTCTTGGACATATCTTCTGGGACTAAACCAGTCGAAGCAATTGATCCGTCACCTAAAATTTGTTTCGTTAATGCGTCGCGATTAATTGAGTAAGAAATCGCTTTACGCAAATCTTCGTTGCGGAATGGAGAATTTTCTTCCCGCTGATTGTATTCCAAATAGTAGGTAGACGCTTCTTTAAAGGATTGGTAGCTAGGATCATTAGCATTTTGCTGTGCCAGCTCTCCAGAGAGAATGACATCATCTGCTTGCCCATCCTTAAACAGATTTAAAGCAGTGGACGACTCCTTGACTACACTAACATTGATGTCAGACAACTGAACCGTATCCTTATCCCAATAATTATCATTTTTCTTGTAAGACCATTCGGTATCAGTCCCCGGACCACTAAAGCCTTCTAAAGTAAAGGGACCATTATAAACTGCTTTGTCACTTTTAGTAGCATATTCCTTCCCGTTTTCTTCTACCACTTTTTGATTTTGTGGGAAGAAAGATGGGAAAGCCAATAAGTATTGGAAATAAGGAGTTGCCTGAGCTAATGTAATTTCTAATTCGTGGTCATTCACGGCTTTAATGCCTAGTTCATTCGGTTCCTTTTCACCAGCAGTTATTGCCGCAGCATTTTCTACCGGTTCAAATAAATAGGCATATTCTGAAGCGGTTTCCGGTTTAACTGTTCGCTGCCAGCCGTAAACATAATCTTGAGCTGTTACCGGATCGCCATTCGACCACTTAGCATCTTCACGTAATTTTACTTTATAAGTAAGACCGTCCTCACTAACATCGGCCATGTCACTGGCACCAGCTGCCTGAGGCTTATTATCTTTATCTAAACGGTAAATTCCTTCGTATACATTGTTTAAAGCAGTAAAACTTATTGTGTCTGTGGCCAATGATAAATCAGCAGAAGGCATCTCTTGAGGTACAACGACATTAAAAACACCTTTTTGGCTGCCGCCGCTTGTTCCACTGCTACTATCTGTATCGCTGTTACTATTGCCATAGCATCCTGCCAGTGCAATTCCACTTAATGCAATAACACCAAACATCATCATCTTCTTCATATACATTCCCCTTTTTTTAAATATTCAGATTACTCTGTGTTTTTTGATGATGCTTTGTATTCTAGATAAAGCTTCATTAAAAATCAATTATTTTATCTTAACCATAATGTTAAATAACTATAATAAATAAGGCGCATTCATCTCAAATACTTCTAATAAAGACCCAAATTAATTTCTCATTTCTTAAAATAACCTAAAAATAATTTCCATAAGAATGAGCAATAGATATATATAT
>NZ_JAFREL010000139.1 GCF_017377655.1 Candidatus Enterococcus ferrettii | reverse complement strand
TAAATGGTGCTACTGAGGTGTCAGCGCGCGGCACCTCTTATCTGAGTAGAACATTCGATCTTTGAAAACAAAATAGATGCACTGAAGCAACATCATCACAATACCGCTAGAATGAGTAAGGAAAAAAGGATTAGAGTTACCCGATCAGATTGGAAATAACGAGTGTTGAACCTTCACTCCTTGTATACTTTCTATTTTTTTATCCTTAATCACTATCCATTAGGCCATAGGCTTCTCCCATTCACGGAGGGTCTTCACTCCAGTAGCTTGTGCTAGTTCTTCCAGTTGATCAATTTCTTCAGTAGATAGGTTAATTTTTGCAGCGTTAGCGGCATCCTCTACTTGGTTAACCTTGGTTACACCAATAATAGGAACAGTGCCTTTAGCAATTGCCCACGCTGTTGCAATTTGTGCAACCGTTCCATGATGCCTTTCAGCAATTTCACTCATGGATTTAATCATCGTTTCTAGCTGTGGGAGACTGTCATTATAAGCAGCTGCTCGATCACTGCCTTCTGGAAATGGGTGTGCAGTATCATATTTTCCTGATAAGGCACCTTGCTCTAAAACCATATAACTGAAGAAGGTCATATCGTTTTCTTTGGCATATTCTAAGATTCCGGCATCTTCAGAAGAACGATGCAATAAGCTATAGTGATTTTGGAGCGCTGAAACCTTTAGTTCTTCTTTAGCTAAAATACTGTTTGCCAATTTAATTTCATCTAAATTATGATTGGAAACACCGATAAACTTTACTTTTCCAGCTTTCGCTAATGGAATAAGTTCTGGTGTCCATCTGGCAACATCTGCAGGATTATGAATCCAATAGATGTCTATGATATCCGTGTGTAGGCGCTCAAAACTGTCTTCAATCATTTTTTCGGCAGGATTTGGAACTTCTTCCGCAATTTGCGGAGTAAATTTCGTTGATAATAAAACAGCTTCACGGGGAACAGCCTTCATTAGTTCACCGAGCATCGTTTCTGAAGACCCCATTCCATAAACAGCGGCAGTATCCCATAGGTTTAGGCCTTCAGCTAAGGATTTTTCGAAAACAGGTTTTAACTCCTCAAGGCTCATATGATTGCCAAAAACCTGATCACCTCCGGCTGCTCCTGAACCCCATGCCCAAGCTCCTAAAGCGATTTTAGGCAGGTTTAACGCTTTTTGCATTGTATTCATAGTTATTCTTCTCCTTTTGTATCTTGTTCATTTAGATTGTGTCGTTCACTTTGCAGTATTCCGCCAACACCGATATTCTCAGCTGCATTTTCTTTGATGAAAATATAAAAGGCCTCTGCTGGAAGTCCAGTCACTTTCACTGCAGTTTCGGTAAATTCTTTGACAACTTGTCGCTTTTGTTCCGTCGATAATTTTCCAACTTCAAAATTAATTACTGGCATATTGGGCTCCTTTATTCGTAATCGCCTAAAAGTTCTAGTTCTTTGGTCAGGTAATTCGCGTATTCTTCTGTAGCTTTTTCTAAGTCAGCTTCTTTTATGCTAGAGGCTCCGGCTACAATAAATGGCTTTACAAAGCGGGTTCCAATTAAATTATTGGTTGCTTGAAAAGGACGCAATAAATCCGTCACTGTATACTTGAAATTAGCATTGTGAACATAATTATCAGCAGGAGCTCCTGGTGTGACTGCAATAAGTAATTCTTTTCCCTGCAGCTTATCACCGGTACTGCCATACGCCCAGCCATATTCTAAAACAGCATCTTCCCATTGCTTTAATAAAGCAGGTGAACTGTACCAATACATAGGAAATTGCAGAACAATTCGATCCGCTTTTTCTAATAAACGCTGCTCTTGTGCAACATCAATCTGGAAGTTAGGATAGAGCTGATACATATCTCGAACGGTTACGTCTTCTTTTGTATTCGCTGCTTCTGCTAAACGACGGTTGGCATTAGAGCTTTGACTATTGGGATGAAACAATAAAACTAATGTTTTCATATTAAACAACCTTTCAAATAATTACTTTGTTTGATTTTTTTTAATCACATGTCGCAAATAATCGATTCGCTGGAGCTTTTTCTCTTCCAGATGAATATCAGCTAATTTTTTCTGTCGTTTAGCTGTTAGCAGCTTCATACGCTTTTCTTCACCCTGCTCCTCTTCCAGTAAGAGTCGCATATAGGTTTCTATCTCATCGTGGGAGAAGTCCAGGTCATGTAAAGCCATGATCGTGCTTAGTCGTTCTAAATCCTGATCATCATATTGCCACTCTCCCATGACAATTTTGACGACATCGCAAAGCCCCCATGATTCGTATTCCTTTAGAATCTCGACCGGAATCTGATATTGGCGGCTCACGTCTTCTTGTTTCATGGGCTACCCTCCTTAAATAAAAAAACTGTAGTTGCCCCTCCTGGGAACATCTACAGTATGCCTCTGAACTATAACTATGTCTAATGCTTATTTTAATCACGATGAAATGCTTTTTAAGTATTTCTTTGCAAACTCAATAAACTTGGTGGTTGTAGAAGAAAAGACCTGGTTAGATTTCCAAGCCAATACTGAAGTTAAGTTCAACTCGAGTTCTAACGGGATAAAGGTCAAGCCATCATAATGGGAGTGTAGCTCTAAGGATAAACCCAGACCCATATTTTTTCGCATGAGCATCGCGCTGTTATACAGTAAATTATACGTATTTACAATGTTCAGCTCTTGTCCGAACTCACCAAACCAGCTCTTCAATTCATTTCTCATAGGCGTGCTTTTTGAAATGATTAATGCCTGTTGGTGTAAATCAGAGGCTTTGAGGGTTGTCTTCTTCGCCAGAGGGTGGTCTTCAGGTACTAAGCCACCCCATCGTTCAACTTGGGACATTCTTAAAAAATCGTATTTTTCAATTTCAACAGGTTCAATAAACAATCCTAAGTCTAGCAAGCCCTGATCGATCTGGAACTTTATTCCCTCAACATTCCCACTGTATAATTCGAACTCCACTTTGGGATGTTCTTCGTGAAATTCAGCAATTATATCCGCCAGCTGGTCCATACTCTTCAATTCGCCAGCTCCAATGGCAACTTTTCCAGTTAACTCTTCATCATTTCCGGAAAGCTCGTCCTTAATGATCTCTGACAGCTGCATCATTTCTTGTGCCCGCCTGCGCAATAATATTCCTTCTTCAGTCAATTCTATACGATGACTTTTCCTGATAAAGAGCTTCACACCCAACTCTTCTTCTAATTGCACTAATTGGCGGGACAACGTTGGCTGGGTGACATGCAAAGCCTGTGCCGCTCTAGTTATATTTTCTTCTCTAGCTACCATTAAAAAATACCGTAATACTCTTAGTTCCATGGGTTCACCCTCTGTGCAAAATATTCTTGAAGCAGTAAATGTTTGACTTCCAGTTCACTTGAACTTGTTTACTTATTATACCTTACTTTGAGGAGGAGATAGCGTGGAAAAGGTTACTGCTGGAAAAGAGCAATTGGGCGATTTTGCCCCTCAATTTGCTGCATTCAATGATGATATTCTATTTGGTAAAGTTTGGGCACGAGAAAAGGAATTGGCTGCTAGAGATCGTTCGATCGTTACAGTCACTGCCCTAATTGCTGGGGCAAATTTCGAGCAGCTGCCCTTTCACTTGCAAAAGGCTAAAGACAATGGGGTTACCAAAGAGGAAATGGTGAGATTATAACCCAGCTTGGCTTTTATTAAGGCTGGCCTAAAGCTTGGTCTGCTTTTGCGCTGGCAAAAAAGGTTTTTGCTGATGAAGGTTAGTCATCAAAAAGGTTCTAGAGCCAAGTGCTGTAGAACCTTTTTGACAGTTGTAAAATAAGTTTTAAAGCCACATGATGCTAAACTCTACTTATAAACTACTTCCACTTGTTTTCCTTCTTGAACTGTTTTCCAATAGACTGCTGCAATCACATCGGGGTCAAAATGGGTATTGGGTTGAATGCCGCCACAAATTGTTACTGTACTAATAAACGTGTTCGAGTCCTCGAATTCTTGAGCCAGTAAATGCACTAGTGAACGCAAGCCTGCCTTTCCGATTGACAGAGTAGCCATCGATTTCTCTGGAAAAAGAGCTAGACCACCACCGGTATAGAGCATCGCAGTATTTTTTTCTGGATCATTCTTGCTGGTGATAATTTGAGTTGCTAATAAGCTGCTTGTGACATCCATTTGAAAAGTGGTTAGCAACTCTTCTTGCGTTAAGTCCGGTAAACGATTAGGTTTTAGAAAACCAACGTTGTAAATAAAGAGATCGATATGTCCGTGCTCTTCACAAAGCTTGGTGAATGCTTCAGCAACTGACTTTTCATTGACTGCATCAGCTACATAATAACTGGCCTTGATATTCATGGCAGTTAATTCAGCACAATATTGCTTTAACGATTCGCTGGATCGGGCCAGTAACACTATTTCATAATTGTTTGTGCCAAACTTCTTGGCTAAGCTCATTCCCAGACCTGAGCCGGCTCCGAAAATAACCATCTTTTTCATCCTTGTCCTCCTTACTTTGTATCCAACCAAGAAGCAATTAAGCTTTCGGCATTGCTTCTATCATTGTCAGCAACTCCAATCCCTTCACTGACCGTTGCATCCTCGGCTAAGTTTTTGATCTCAGTATTGGCTGTTGCAATCCCGCTGCTGCCACTTGTAAAGAAGGGATGAATCGTTTTCCCTGCCAACTCATTTTCAGTTAGCCACTGCTACGTTGGCAATGAACATGAACCAAACCAAATTGGGGAGCCAATAAAGATCGTCTCATATTCAGCCAAATCAATCGTCATCGGCTGTAGCTTAGGAAGTTCATTCGCTCCTTGCTGCTGACGGACAACCTCTAACACATCCGAGTAAGCTTCTGGATAGGCTTCGACGGTAGTAATCGGATAAAGGTCTCCGTTAGTTTGTGTCTGGATTTCCTTCGCAACAGCTTCTGTTGATCCAGTTAGTGAGTAATATACGATGGCTACATTGCTGGTGTTCGTATTGTCGACAGAATTATCAGCTCCAGCATTTTTTTCTAAATCGTTGGTTGAAGCTGTTGTCGTAGAGTTTAAGTGACTCGAACTGCTTTGACTGTTTTCACTGCAGCCGCCTAATAAAAAAAGACAAAATAGACTAAAAACACCGATTATTTTCTTCATTAGTAGCTCTCCTTTTTTATTTCCACTTGCCAGTCAACACTTCGCTGCGATCCGTTGCTGGCTGTGGTGTTATCGATAATTGATTAAGTGCTTCGTAAATAGCCGGTGTCATTTTGAAAGCCAATGCTTCGAGACTCGGCTGAAGCTGTTCAACATTGCGTGCACCAATGATGGGAGCTGTGATTGCTTCATGATAAGCCACCCAAGCTACAGCTAAAGTAATAGGTGAAACTTCTAGCTTCTCTGCATAAGCTACAAACCGTTTGGCAACTAGTTGGTTTTCTGCTTGGGCATAACGATCAATGTAACGTCCTTCTTCGGTTAATCGACCTGTTGCATGCTTATTTTCTAAATACTTACCAGTTAATAATCCCGCCCCTAATGGACTATAGCTAATCACACCAAGGTTCTGATCCTTGGCTAAGGGTAAAATTTCAACTTCTGCTTGGCGCTTAACTAAGCTGTACATCGGTTCGACCAATTCAAAACGAGTGAGTAATTCTTTACTTTGAATTCCTAAGGCTTTAGCAATTTGCCAAGCCGCCCAATTACTGACAGCGGGATATAGTATTTTTCCATCTTTGACTAATTGCTCCAAGGCGGATAATGTGGTTTCCATTGGGGTAGCTGGATCGTAATCATGAAGAAAGTAGAAATCAATATAGTCGGTATTTAGCCGCTTCAATGATTGCTCCACATTTTGAATAATACTTTTTTTAGACAAGCCTGCCTGGTTTTGGTCTGGTCCTCCTGGCCAAAATACTTTTGTAGTAATGGCATAGTTATTGCGCTGCTTTCCCATGAATTCGCCTAAAAATTCTTCCGCTTGTCCCCCGCCATAAACATTGGCAGAATCGAAAAAATTGATCCCATAGTCGATGGCTTTTTCAAACATTTTTTTTGATTCTTGTTTGTCAGCGGTTGTTCCAAAAGACATCGTTCCTAATGCTAACTTTGATACTTTAATTCCGGTTTTACCTACTGTTGTATAGTTCACAATATTCCCTTCTTTCACTTATTGCGTTTAGTGTACATCTTCAAGTGGACTCTAAGTCAACTAGCTAATCTAAAAACATCTTTGACTAAGCTTTGCAGGCTTCGCCAAAGATGTTTACATTACACTCTTACTGTCTCTTTAATCGATAGGCTTTTGCTATCCAGTTTTTCTCCATTAGAGTGAATTACCCGCTGATACCAATAAAAGGATTTCTTTTTTGATCGTTTAAGACTTCCGTTGCCTAGATCATCGCGGTCAACATAGATATAACCATAGCGTTTGCTCATTTGTCCGGTACTGGCAGCAATTAAATCAATGCAGCCCCAGGAAGTGTAACCCAATAATTCAACGCCATCGATTTCAATGGCAGCCTTCATCGCTTTGATGTGCTCACGAAGGTATTCAATCCGATATTCATCATCGATAAAGCCCGTTTCGTCAGGCTGATCTATGGCACCTACCCCATTTTCAACAATGAAAAGTGGTTTTTGGTAGCGATCATACAGTTGGTTTAAGGAATTTCTTAACCCTAATGGATCAATTTGCCAGCCCCATTCAGAGGATTTTAAATAGTCATTTTTGATGGACGGAATGATATTTCCGGTTGCTTGCTCACTATCTTCTGGATGAGCGCTAACGGTTCGCGAACAATAGTAGGAAAAAGTCACAAAATCTACTGGTGAAGCTGCCAAGATAGCCTCATCTTGCGGAGCCATCACAATCGTTAACTTCTCACGTTCAAATTTCTTTAAGGCGTAGTTCGGATACTTTCCTCTTGCTTGTACATCGATAAAAAAGTATCCTTCGCGATCCCGCTTTATTGCTTCCTGATAATCTTCAGGCCGACAAGTGTATGGGTAGTGACTCCCACCGGCTAACATACAGCCCACCCTATTATTTTTATCTATCTCATGAGCAGCTTTTGTGACTAACGCACTTGCGACTAATTGATGGTGGGCTGCCTGATAAATTACTTCTTGCCGATTGTCCGTTTCTTCAAAAACAATTCCCCCACCGACAAAGGGTTGGTGTACCAATACATTAATCTCATTAATTGTTATCCAGTAGCGAACTTTTCCTTGGTAGCGAGTTAAAACTGTTTGGGCATAACGGAGATACAAGTCAACCAGTTTGCGATTTCTCCACCCACCGTATTTCTTAACCAAATGGATCGGTACATCAAAATGAGCAATCGTGACTAAAGGCTCAATCTGATATTTTTTTAATTCGTCAAAAATGTCATCATAGAATTTCAATCCGGCTTCATTTGCCGTTTCCTCTTCACCTGTTGGGAAAATACGTGACCAAGATAAAGACATCCGAAATACTTTAAAGCCCATTTCTGCAAACAGCTTGATGTCCTCTTTGTAATGATGGTACATGTCGATCGCTTCTTTTGCCGGATAGTAATATCCTTCTTGCCAATCGAGCATTTTCAGCTCTCCTTTTTGGACAGCTAGACGGTCTGGTCCAAAGGGTAATACATCAATATTCGATAAGCCGCGTCCTGCTTCCAAAACGCCTCCTTCAACTTGATTAGCAGCGGTAGCACCGCCCCATAAAAAATCTTTACTGAATGCCATTGAACTCCTCCTTATACTCTAACTAGCAATACTTCCTCATTTTCATTGCAGGTACCTTTCGTTAAGTTCTCAATAGTAGAGTATTGATGCGTGTTGGTAATCACTACTGGAACCTGTGTAACATAACCTTCTTCTTTTAGTTTATCTAAATCAAAGGTCACTAATAATTGTCCCTTGGTAACTGGTTGCCCGGGTTCAATAAAGGCTTCAAAGTACTTACCATCAAGCTTAACTGTATCAATGCCGATATGAATTAGTACTTCAACTCCCGTATTAGAAACCAAACCGATTGCATGCTTCGTCGGAAAAACGGTTACTACTTCGCCGTCAAAAGGTGCAACTACCCGGCCTTCAGTCGGCTCGATAGCAAAGCCTTTGCCTAACGCTTCTGATGCAAAGGCTTCATCCTTCACCTCGCTTAAAGGTAAGATTTCTCCTTCGATCGGTGTCATTAATGTGGTATCCTCCAGTGTTACTTCGATACTGTCTGGTACAATCGCTGCTTCATCTTTTTCGAATCTAAAGCTCAAGAAATAAGTGACCACACCAGTAACGATAGAGGCAATCACAATGGCAATCAGAATGTTGATTAGATTCCCAATATCTTCCCCGATGTACAAAGGAATAGCTGGCAATCCACTTGAGCCTGTAGCAAATCGAACAGTTCCAGTAAAGTCGGCATAAAATCCGCCAATTCCGCCACCAATCATGGCTGCTATTAATGGATATTTTTTTGGCAAGGCAACTGCATACAAGCCAGGCTCGGTGATCCCCATTAATGCAGTAATCCCATTAGCTGAAGCAATTTGTTTCGTGTCTTTGGATTTTGAGCGTAATCCTGCAACCAACACAGCGACTCCCACTGAAATATTTGAGACCATTACTCCTGGTCCCCAGATACCTTCGTAGCCAAGAGAAGCCACTTGCATGGTTCCCAACGGTGCAACACTATGATGCAGGCCAAACATCACCATGATCGGCAGCGTCGCCCCAATAATGGTAGGTGTAATCCATGAGCCAGAATTTTGTAAGGTTTCAAAGGCTAAGGCTAGATATTCACCGGCATAGGAACCGATTGGACCTAGTATTAACAAACCCAACAAACCTGTCACAAAGATTGTTACCATCGGGACAAAAATAATTTTTACCGAATTTGGGGTGATCTTTCGCATAAAGCCTTCAATATAGCTTTGTGCAAAAACAATTAACAAAATTGGAATTACCGAGGTTCCATAAGAAACCAATCGCATAGGAATTCCGAAAACATTCACTGCTTCACCTGCTGTAACCAAAGCAGAAAAATTGGGATGAAGTAAAATACCTGCTAACCCAACGGCTAAATAAGGGCTGCATTTCAATTTTGTTGCCGCAGTATAGGCTAATAAAACTGGTAGGAAATAGAAAACAGCATCCGCGATAAAACTAATGACATAATAGGTTTGAGACTCATTCGATACGAGATTGAATAAAACTAAAATAGCTAATAAGGCCTTTACCATCCCAGCACCAGATATGGCAGGAATAATAGGACTGAACGTACCAGAAATAAAATCGATCAGTTTACTTAATACATTTCGGTTATCTTTTTCCACGGCTTGAGTATCCTCAGCTGGCGAGACGAACTTCACAACTTCTTCGTAGACCTCTTCCACGTGGGTTCCGATTACCACCTGAAATTGTCCGCCGCTTTCGATGACATTCGCTACCCCTTCTAATTTTTTGATCCCCTCTTTGTCCGCTTTACTCTCATCCTTTAGAACAAAACGCAATCTGGTTTGACAATGTGCCAAGGTTGAGACATTGTCAGAGCCTCCGATTTTTGCAACAATTGCTTGTGCAAGCTTTTCATACTTTTTACTCATTTTCCGCTCTCCTTTATCACTGATTTTTGTTTACTAACTGCTCTGTTTGTAATTTAGCAAGTAAAGATAGCGGTTCCAATAGAAAACGGAGAAACTGAAACAGGTTTCAATTTCTCTGTAATTTTTTACGATATAGCTGAAACAAAGTAACGTATTGAAGGGTCTATTCAGAAAGATCAATCAATTCAGAGTGCCGTTGAATTTCCATTAGCGAAGAAGAAGTGATCTTGTTTTGCTCGTATGTTTCGAAATCTAGAGAAAAAACCATGCTGTAAAGCAGATTTAGTAATAAAATAATTGATTGTTCGGTGGTATAACTGGAGATCTTTGAATATAGCTTTTCTTTACTTGAAATAAACAAGGTGGCATCTGAATATTTAGAAACTAGGTTATCACCAGCGCTAGTGATCCCGATAATTTTCACCTTGCGATGGACAAGATACTTTAAGTTAATCGTCGGCTCTCGATGAACATTATTTCCGGAATAAGAGATGATAATCGCGACGTCTTGTTCAGAAAGGGTTTGAGAAATTACACCAGCTTCTCCAAGCTCAGCAAAAACGGCATCCTTGCCTATACCCAACAGCTTACGTTTGAACATTCCGCCATAATAATTATTGGGACTTGTTCCGTAAATGGCTACACGATGAGCGCTATGAACCAACTCCGCCGCTTCTTTCAGGCTCTCCATGTTTAATTGTTGAATGGTATCTTCAATACTCTGAATTTGCAGACTGGTAATTCTTTCCACTATTTCTAGAGGATCAGCTGAGTTGGAAAATGGATAGTTTGCATCGATGTTTACATACTCTACATCTTTTAAATTAACCGTTTCATGAGAAAAAGCATAAACGAATTCCTTCCAGCCAGGATAGCCCATTAGTTTGGCAAATCTGGAAAGAGTTGGTTTAGAAGTATAAGTTAGCTTCGCAACGTCCTCCATTCGGTACTCAGTTATCTTATCCCGATGATTTAACAAGAATTCACCAACCGTTCTTCTAGTTTCATTGTTCTGCAAAGTAACTTCTTCAATTTTCTGAAAGATATACATAGAACCGCTCTCCTTTACGCATTAAATGATCCGAATAGTTTTCTATTAAAAACTAAGGTGATTAAACCAATTCCAATGAATCCTGCAGCTGCAAACGTTAGTAAGATAGAAGGTTGACTATCAATAGATAAACTTTCGAAGATTTTAATCACATAAGGTGATAAGGTTGATCCTAAATTATAGGCGATCAATACAACAGTAGTACCAAATTTACTGCTTGCTTCGTTCCCCGATGTATATAAATGGTTAAAGTATGGCATGATATTGCGAAAAGAAAAACCTAGTCCGGCTGAACAAATCAATGATACCCAAACAGCCGGTGAAATAGTTGTGATAAATATACAGCAGCCTGCAGTAGCAGCAGCAATAGGCACGATATAATTTTTTAACCAGCTATACGTTTTTCCAAAAAGATTCCCAGCTGTAAAGGCACCAATGGAAATAGCCGCAATCATATTACTGCCTTGCGTAGCATCGCCGATTCCTTGTTCAATTAACAAAGGAGTAATCTGAAGATTGTATACGATAAAAAAGGTAACGATTAGAAATAGCAGCAACGCTAACTTTACCATTCCCTTTTTTGTCTCTTGCGGTACTTTGGTTAGACTTCCTGTTTGGTTCGACTGAGTAGGCTCTTCCTTATCCGGTACAAACAAGAAAATCAATAGAAATCCTAAAAAGGCTAAACCATAAACAATAAAGGACCATTGCCAAGATATTTTGACTAGCTGTCCTACAGTAATCGTCATTAAAATGCCGCCTAATCCTTCAAAAGCACTTTCTAGTCCTAGTGCTCGAGCCTTTTTTACAGGCTCACGCTGATACAATAATCCGATCATTTGGATAACTAAACGGTTGAATAACCCAATCCCTATTCCTAAAAGACATCTAGAGGCAAACAATACCCAGAAGGATTGGCTATACCAGAAAGGCAAACTTCCAAAAACTCCTACCATTAATAGCCCTGTTAGAATTGTTTTTTTCTTACCGATCTTTTGCTCTACACTTGTGGTAAGAAAAACACCTAGTATCAAAAATAGTGAAGGTATCGTGGTAAATAAGCTAATGTTAGTCGCCGAAATATGTGGAAAGGCAGCACTAATTGCTGGAATATTTGCCGAAATGGCTGGTGCAGAGGCAATAACAAGGGCAGCAGACAATAAACCAATTAACGGAAAACTCTTTTTATTCATTTTTCATTCTCCTAAAACATATCTAAATTCTTGGTGCTAAAATCGTTGAGGATTATTTAGCTAATCCTTCTATTAAGTAAACTTACCCGAGAATTAGTCCAACTGCCAATGCTTATTTTGAGGGGGTGCTATGCCTTGAAAGCATTGAATTTTGTGTTTAAGAGAGAAATGAATGATCATCCGACTTTTTGATGAATATACAGGGCCCTATACTTGAACATGGATCATCCAGATTTGTAGACAAAAAAGGAACTTGGAGGCCCCAAATTCCTTCTGTTTTTATTATGATTGTTTAGATACAAATTGATTTTCTAAATATTATTCTTTGGTGCTTATTGAATAGATGAATCTACACTCATGCTTTTTCTCTATTTATATACCTTAATTGAGTCCGTTGAATCTGTAAGGACAAATAACTAACTTCATTATTTGAAAGATCGACATCATATTTTTCAGTAATGTGTCTTCTTATGCGATTTGTAAAATTGAATAACTGATTATAGTTTTCTTTGATATAAAAATAGATTGCATCATCTGAGGTTTCTTTTTCGACTTCTTTCTTTAATACTCGATAAGCTAAAAACTTGAGATGATTGGTCAAACCACCCTTTTGCTTAAGTAAGTATTCCAAGGGTATTCCTGCATTAAAGCTAATACTTTTTAGCAAAAAGAGAAGCAGTTCAACGAACGCTTCTTGTTCATTCCTAGTTATGTTGAGATCCCATCCTGAACAGATCATAATTTCCGATAAAAAAATTAAGTCGTCGTGTTTTACTTTAAGATTCGTATCAGCCGATTGAATAAACTGGATTGCTTCTGCTACAAACAGGACTTCTTGAGTAAATAAAGACCGAAGCACCATTATGTAATCTTGCTGGTAATCCGTAAACAGCTGTCTGTTTTGACTCACTTCATAGAGAAATTGACCAAGCATACTAGGAAGACAGCTATTCACTTTCAAGGAATACTTCGTTTCGGCTAAATCAATTAGCGTATTAATAATTTCCTTTTCTAATTCAAAAGATAATTCTGTTTTCTCCATCCTTCTCGTCTCCTTCCTACTACCTATAGTGTATAATGTATAGTAACTATACAGTCAACTAAAACTAATAGGAGATGATCCGATGGATGACTTAGACTACTTATCAATTAGTGCATTTGCTTTGAAATCAGGAGTTCAACGAAAAACGCTGATTTATTATGATCAAATTGATCTGCTAAAACCTCAAAAGGTAAATGAAAAGGGCTATCGTTTTTATCATTATCATCAGCTTTACCAGATCAACATGATTCGCTTTTTGAAGGATATTGGTTTGTCCTTGAAAGAAATAAAAGCATACATGCTGACTAAATCTCCTGAAAAGATCATTGATTTACTCAACGAACAAAAACTTCTAGTGGCGAAAAAACAGGACTATTACAACAACCTAAGCCAGATGATTGATCTTCAAATACATTCGCTGAGTCAAAATATTATTCCTGATGCTACAGAACTGTCAGTTGTTCACTACGAAAGAGTGCCGCTGTTATTTAGTCCTATCAAAAAGAAGGCTCCTAATTTCAGAAGCTCTGAGTCTATCACTGAATTCTATCGCTATTGCTTTTCTAAAGGTTATGATTTCCCTTATCCTATGGGTCTCATGGACTCAGATATTGATATTTCTACCTTTCCGGCTCACACTAAAGTTTCTTTTTATGCAAAAGTTCCAGAATCTGAAGATTGTCGTCCGAAAGGTAACTATCTTGTAAAATACATTCGCGGATACAAACAGCAGCAGCAAGCCTATAAAGAAATGGCCGCTTATGCTGCTGCAAATAACTGGAAAATCGTAGGTGATTTATATATTGATTTTATTGCGAATGAGCTAATCTCGGCTGACTTCGACCACTTTCTAAATAAAATGATGCTTCAGGTTGAGAAAAAATAAGGTATTTGCTGAATTGTGAGCTGCAGTTCGTAGCTGAACAGCTGTTTACCCTACGATCATCGGTTATTATTCGTTAAAAAAAATCCACCAACCATTAATAGGTTCGTGAAATTTTTTGCTAATGTTTAAATCATCGGAAGTGATAGATTATTCGATCATTTTTAGACTAAGTTGATTAATTAATTGTTTGGGCAATATCCAAGCGGAAAAGACGAGCAGCTTATTGTACAAACCAATAATTTTTACCTTCTTACCACCCATTAGAGCTTGATAGCTTTTGGCGGCGACCAGCTTCGGATGCATGACAAAGTAGTTAAATAATAAGGTTTGATCGATTCCTGCTCTTTTTGGAAAATTTGTTTTGGTTGCTCCTGGACAGACGGCGGTAATCGTTACTCCGGTATTTTCCAACTCTGCTGCTAATCCTTTAGTAAAAGAAAGCAGATAAGCTTTAGTCGCCGTATAGACAATATTATGAGGACAGGGGATGTATGAACCTGTCGAGGCAATGTTCAAAATACGTCCATAATTACGTTCGATCATTCCATGTAGTAAATACTTCGTGAGCTTAGTTATGAAGGTAACGTGCAGCTGAATCATATCTAGTTCATTGTCTAACTCGGTGTGCAAAAAGTTTCCTACCTCATTAAATCCAGCGTTATTGACCAAATAATCAATGGGAAACTTTTTCTCATTTAGCTGTCGAATTATTGACTCAACGGCATCCGATTTTGTTAAATCATAAGAGATTATTTCAACTTGAATGCCATAAAGCTTCTCCAAGTCTTGCTTTTGTTTGAGAAGCTTGGCTTCACTTCGGGAAACGAGAACCAGATTGGTTTTATTGCTGGCAAATTGATGACACAATTCATAGCCAATGCCACTGGTAGTTCCTGTAATCAATGCTGTTTCAGTCATGGCCCTCCTCCAAAATCAGCTTGAAATGTACCCAATCTTTTTTATAATCGTAGCAATTTTCAGCCTCATTAGCTGGGCTTTCTGCTTGATCATAAAACGCCAGCTTTTTCTTAATCAATTGTTGAATTGTTGAGTAATGCTGAAGATCCGCTTCTATTTTTTGCTGAAACAGTAATAGGATTTCTTTGCGCTTTTCTAAGGTGCTCGTTTCATCTAATAACAGTTTTACATAGGACCGTATTAGCTGAATGGGCATATTGATGTCTCTCAAGCAGCAGATTAGATAAACCCAGGATATATCTGAGTCTGTATACACTCGATTGCCTCGTTCATCTCTTTGAATAGGTGGCAATAATTCGGCTTTTTCATAATAATACAATGTGTGTTTAGTAATGCTTAGTTTTCCGGCTGCTTCTTTAATGGAATAGGTCATCTCATTCACCTCTTTACAGCAAGTATAGGGTATAGAGTGCACACTATGTCAACAACGATTTTTAGAAAAGTTCGCGCTATTTACTGATTCCATATAAAAATTGCAATCTAAAATCTTAGGGAGCTGAAAGTCACTTAATTTTTCTGTTTACTCATTTCCAATTTTCTTGTAAAAAGTCCTTCATTGTCATAGGTGCATGACCAGTAATTGTCTCAAAATCAGTCGAAACTTGACTTAACATCCCTAACGCCCCACCTTGGTACATTGATGCCAATTCTTTACCATCACCATCTCCTTGATAGATTTCTGCAAATTCTTCCAAATGAACAGGCTGATAGCCAATCTCTTTGCCAGTAACTTCCCTCATTAGTGAACTAAGTTCCTGCATCGAGTAGTTTTTTTCCTGACTCAGTAAATAAGTTTGACCTTTATCTCTCAATTCTGGTTGAATAGCTAATTGTACTAAAGCTTCAGCACTATCCTCCGAGGTAATGAACGACAGCTTTTCTTGTTTAATTGGATAAATGATATTCTTTCGTTCAATAAGTTCTGGCAAATAAGGAATCAACGGGTCTGCATACAACGAATTTTTGACAATTGTATAATTCAGTCCTGAACCTGCTAAACGTCTTGGTGCGTATCCATAATAAGGAGACATAACAAATGGATTGGCTTCTTGATCAGCAAAGAAACTGACAAACATCATCTTTTCGACATGGGCTTTTCTCATCGCTTCAAGTGTATTTTCCAGTTCGATTACACGCTGAACAACGTCATAAGTCTTGCTTGGAATGTAGATCAACAGCTCCACATTTTCTAAGGAATTAGTCATTCCTTCGACATCCAAATAATCTCCAGTCTTGACTGAAATGCCTTGATCAATGAAGCTTTGAGCTTTTGATGGCGTGTGTACAAGAGCTAGCAGTTCCTTCTTATCTACAAAACGGGTGAATTCCTTTACGACTTGGCTACCTAAATTCCCGGTTGCTCCAGTAATTGCATACTTCAGTTGACTCCCTCTTTTCTTTTAGTTAACAAAAACGTTCCACAAGCTAGAATATTCACTTACTGACTTAGATTATCAGTTCTTTTAAACCTTCTTCTAAGCTGGTCAAAGGTTTTCCTAAGGCCTTTTCAAAGTCAGAAGAAACAACGTCCAATGAATTGTTTTTAATGTCATGTTGGAATGACAAGAACATTTCCGCGACAGGCTGCGGCATTCCATTAGCAACCAAGCTTTCTACAAAGACACGATCTTCGGCTCCTACTATATCCAGCTCTTTTCCAGTAGCTCTTTTTAAAGCAGAGGCTAACACTTCATACGTTACTGGAGTCCCTGATAACTCAAGAGTCGAAGGATATTCAGTCCCTGAGACGGCCTTAGCAGCTACTTCAGCATATTCCCGTTTTAAGGCCCAGCCGGTCTTACCGTTACCAGCCGCATATACGAATTTCCCACTATTAAGAGCGGCTCCAATGATAGGCATTTCATTTTCTAGGTACCAATTATTTCGTAAGAAGGTATGGGCAATCCCAGATTCTTCGATCAGCTTCTCAGTAAAAAGATGATCGGCTACAAGAGGACTTGTCGCCTTATCCGCTCCCGCAAAACTAGTATACGCAATATAAGAAACACCCGCTTCTTTCGCTGCTTCTACAACATGACGATGTTCTACTTGGCGATTGCCAGGGGCCCCTGAAACAAATAGCAGGCGATCAATTCCCTGTACTGCCTCTTTCATTGAAGATGCATCTGCGTAATCACCGATTTTTACGTTGAATCCTTTTTCTTTTAGTTCAATTCCCTTTTCTTCACTGCGAACAAGGGCATAGATAGTAGAGATTGGGACCATTTCCTTCAAAAAATCCAATGCATATCCACCGAATCCACCTGTTGCACCTGTAACTAAATAGTTCATGTCACACACTCCTTTTCTTTTAGCTGTATATTTTTAATTTACAGGTTTAATGATAAGTAGTATGATATGATATGTCAAGAAGAAGATTTTGAAGGGAACGACAGAAATGAAATATTCAATCCAATTAAGCGATGCGATACATATCCTTGCTTACATTGAAATTTTTAAGAATACTGACTGGCTTTCCAG